>NZ_FNVZ01000005.1:1500000-1669484 GCF_900104625.1 Leptotrichia massiliensis | reverse complement strand
TTTAGGACAATGGGAAATGAATAGTAGGTAAAAGATTACAATGAAACTAGAGTAAAAGTTATTCTGGATAAAAAGCTAATAAGGGCACACGGAGGATGCCTAGGCAACAACAGCCGATGAAGGACGTGATAAGCTGCGATAAGCTGGGAGAAGATGCACATAATCGTTAATCCCCAGATTTCCGAATGGGAAAACCTGCATGTCTGGAGGACATGCGTGAAAACGGTAAGCCCGTGAACTGAAACATCTAAGTAACGGGAGGAAAAGAAAGTAAAAACGATTCCCTAAGTAGCGGCGAGCGAACGGGGAAAAGCCTAAACCGTGCCAGTGCCAAGCGGACAGCATTGCTGGCACGGGGTTGTGGGACTTCCATTAACGGATTGTCATAATGTTTAAACTGTATGTATGTAAGTAGAATCAGCTGGGAAGCTGAACCAAAGAAGGTGATAGTCCTGTAGAACATAAAATACATATAGTGACTGGAAGCACCCGAGTAGCGTCAGGCACGAGGAATCTGGCGTGAATCAGCGTGGACCATATCACGCAAGGCTAAATACTGTTGTTGACCGATAGTGAAGAGTACCGTGAGGGAAAGGTGAAAAGAACCCTGAGCAAGGGAGTGAAATAGAATTTGAAACCGTGTGCTTACAAACGGTAGGAGCACTTTATGTGTGACTGCGTGGATTTTGGTTAATCATCCTGCGAGTTATGATTAGTGGCAAGGTTAATAAAGTGGAGCCGAAGGGAAACCGAGTCTTAATAGGGCGTTAAGTCGCTAGTCATAGACGCGAAACCTAGTGATCTAGGCCTGTCCAGGCTGAAGCTGAGGTAAGACTCAGTGGAGGGCCGAACTCACCGCCGTTGAAAAGTTGGGAGATGAGGCAGGTCTAGGGGTGAAAAGCCAATCGAACTAGGAGATAGCTCGTTCTCTCCGAAATGCATTTAGGTGCAGCCTTGACGTTAAGATATGTGGGGGTAGAGCTCTGTATGGTCTAGGGGGCGTACTGCTTACCGAAATCAAGCAAACTTCGAATACCATATATTAATAGTCAGGAGTGAGTCCGCGGATGACAAGGTCCGCGGACGAGAGGGGAACAGCCCAGACCGCCAGCTAAGGTCCCTAATTATGTCTAAGTGGGAAAGGAGGTGGATATTCACAGACAACCAGGAGGTTGGCTTAGAAGCAGCCATACCTTAAAAGAGTGCGTAATAGCTCACTGGTCGAGAGTATCTGCGCCGAAGATGTAACGGGGCTAAGACATAAACCGAAGCTGCGGAGGCGTGTAAACACGCCTGGTAGGAGAGCGTTCTGTAGGCCGTTGAAGGAATGCCGTAAGGCCATTCTGGAGGTATCAGAAGTGAGAATGCAGGAATGAGTAGCGAGAAGGCGGGCGAGAATCCCGCCGGCCGGAAGTCCAAGGTTTCCAGGGGAAGGTTTGTCCGCCCTGGGGAAGTCGGGACCTAAGCATAAGCAAAATTGTGATGGCGAATGGAAAACAGGTTAATATTCCTGTACCACTATTATCGCTTGAGAGACGGAGTGACGCAGGAAGGTATGTGAGAAGACTGACGGAATAGTCTTTCTAAGGGCGTAGCATGGACACGCAGGAAAATCCGCGTGTCTAAATGTGAGACCTGATGGGGAAGTGCATTAGCATAAGTCACAGATCCTACACTGCCGAGAAAAACTTCTATCGATGAGAAATAGTGCCCGTACTGTAAACCGACACAGGTGGACAGAGTGAGAAACTTAAGGCCGACAGGATAACTCTAGCTAAGGAACTCTGCAAAATAGCCCCGTAACTTCGGGAGAAGGGGTGCCTGATATACTTGAGAGGAGAAACACCTCAAGGGGAAACAGGCCGCAGTGAAGAGTCCCAAGCAACTGTTTACCAAAAACACAGGTCTATGCTAAGCTGAAAGGCGACGTATATGGGCTGACACCTGCCCAGTGCCGGAAGGTTAAGAGGAGGATTGAGAGATTCGAATTGAAGCCCCGGTGAACGGCGGCCGTAACTATAACGGTCCTAAGGTAGCGAAATTCCTTGTCGGGTAAGTTCCGACCTGCACGAATGGTGAAATGATTTGGGAGCTGTCTTGGCTGGAGACCTGGTGAAGTTGTAATGTCGGTGAAGATACCGACTACCTGCAGTAGGACGGAAAGACCCCGTGGAGCTTTACTGTAGTTTGGCATTGGGTTTTGGCTGTGTGTGTATAGGATAGTTGGGAGACTGTGAAGTTAAGGCGTCAGTTTTAACAGAGTCGTCGTTGGAATACCAACCATATGCCGTTGAAATTCTAATCTGGTAACGGAGACAGTGCTAGATGGGCAGTTTGACTGGGGCGGTCGCCTCCCAAAGAGTAACGGAGGCGTTCAAAGGTTCCCTCAGGCTGGATGGAAATCAGCCTAAGAGTGCAAACGCATAAGGGAGCTTGACTGCAAGACTGACGGGTCGAGCAGGTACGAAAGTAGGAGTTAGTGATCCGGCGGTTCCGTATGGAAGGACCGTCGCTCAACGGATAAAAGCTACCCCGGGGATAACAGGCTGATACTTCCCAAGAGTCCATATCGACGGAAGTGTTTGGCACCTCGATGTCGGCTCGTCTCATCCTGGGGCTGGAGAAGGTCCCAAGGGTTGGGCTGTTCGCCCATTAAAGAGGCACGCGAGCTGGGTTCAGAACGTCGTGAGACAGTTCGGTCCCTATCCACTGCAGGCGCTTGAATACTGAAAAGATCTGACCTTAGTACGAGAGGACCGGGTTGGACAGACCTCTGATGTACCAGTTGTCACGCCAGTGGCATGGCTGGGTAGTCACGTCTGGAACGGATAATCGCTGAAAGCATCTAAGCGAGAAACCGACTTTGAGATGAGTATTCGCAGTATCCATGGAGAACACATGGTTGATAGGCCAGAGGTGTAAGTGCAGCAATGCATTCAGCTGACTGGTACTAATATTACATCTGCTTTTTAATTAATCTTTTACTACTACTATTTATTTCTCATTGTCTTAACTTGACAATTTAGTTTTTAAAGTTTGGTGATGTTAGCAGCAGGGATACACCCGGTTACATTTCGAACCCGGCAGTTAAGTCTGTTTACGCCTACGATACTTGGATTCGTCCCGGGAAAATAGGTAGTTGCCAAACTTTTTTCTTTTGTGTGTCTCCGTAGCTCAGCCGGTTAGAGCATCTGACTGTTAATCAGAGGGTCGTTGGTTCGAGTCCAACCGGGGACGCCATTTTTTTTGTTAAAAATATTTAAAAATATTTAGATTTCCTATACTTTAGCTTAATTTTTAATTTTTTCTAGTAATAAATTCTTGTGTTTATTTGACATTTTTAGTAAAGAAATAATTATAAATTTTTTGGTCTAACAAAAAAGGCTGTTTTAACAGCCTTTTTCTATTTTTCACTTTTCTCTACAATTACTTTTAATGAATGCCAGCTAAGTGTCGCACATTTTACTCTTGCAGGCATTTGAGCCACATATTCCATAAGAACAGCATCTCCTAATTTTTTGCTTTCTTCACTTGTCAATTTTTCTTCCTGCTTCATCATTTTGAAAAACAAATTTACTTTTTTCTTTGCTTCTTCCATTGTCTTCCCTTTTACCAAGTCAATCAGCATAGCCATAGAAGCCGTTGAAATTGCACATCCGCTTCCAATAAAAGCGGCATCTGTTATTACTCCGTTTTCATCAGTTTTTATTTCAAGCGTCAAGTCATCCCCACAGTTTGGATTATGTCCACGTTCTGCAAATGTCGGATTTTCAATTTCACGGTTTAGTTCCTTACGTCTGCTATATTCGAGTATTGTCTGCTGATATATTTTTTCTAAATTCATATTAAACCTCCTTTTCAAATTTTTTCTTTTATTTATTTTTCCTATAATTCAAAAACTTCCTTCACTTTTAAAAGCACTTCTATCAGTTTATCAACATCCTCTTCATTGTTGTAAATGCTAAAACTCGCACGACAGCACGAAGGCACTCCTAAATACTTCATTAAAGGCTGTGCACAATGATGTCCTGAACGAACTGCCACATTATACGAGTCAAGTATAAATGCCACATCATGAGAATGCACATTTTTTACATTAAAGGCAATAATTCCAGCACGCTCAACATATTTTGTAAAATATGTTTCCACAAAATCTAGCTTTTTCAATTTTTCTAAAGCAATTTCCGTAAGAGAATTTTCAATTTCATTAATTTTCTCATAACTTATTTCTTCAATAAAATTAATTGCTTCTTCCAGAGTTACTGCCCCTTCCACATTTTGAGTCCCGCCTTCAAACTTATTTGGAAGTGGTGCAAACGTTGATTCCTCCTCTGTTACAAATTCAATCATATCTCCGCCGTATAAAAAAGGCGGCATTTCGTCAAGAATATCCTTTTTCCCATACATAACTCCAATTCCCATTGGTGTAAATAATTTATGTCCTGAAAATACAAGAAAATCCGCATCCAATTTTTGAACATCATGTTTAAAATGCAGCATCGACTGTGCAGCATCCACAAGAATGCGTATATTTTTATTTTTGTTTCGTGCAATTTCAATAATTTTCTTTATGGGCTGAATAACTCCTGTAACATTTACCACAGCGGAAACAGCTACAAGTTTTGTTTTATCTGACAATTTATTTTCAAAATCTTCAATATCAAATTGCCCATTTTCAGTAAGGTACACAAATTTTATCTTAGCATTTTTCTTTTTAGCGACAAACTGCCAAGGGACAATATTTGCATGATGATTTGAAATTCCTAGAATTATTTCATCATTTTCATTTATAAATTCCATTCCGTAAGAATAGGCTATTAAATTGATTGATTCAGTTGTACTTTTTGTAAAAATCACTTCTTCAGGATATTTTGCATTAATAAACTTCTGTACAGTATTTCGTGCGTTTGCCATCAAGCTTGAGGCTTCCATGGATAAAGTATGCGAACCACGCCCTGGATTGCCGTTATATTTTTCATAATATTCCATAATTTTATCCAGCACTCTTTTTGGCTTTTGTGAAGTTGCCGCTGTATCAAGATAGTGATTATTTCTATTCTTAAATATTGGAAATTCTTTTCTGTAGTCCATTTTTCCCTCCTTATACAATTTTACCCACAAGCAATAAAAATTATATCACTTTGTGGGTAATTTTTCAAATTCATATTTTTTATTTTAAATTCTTCTTTCCAGTTCTTCAAATAATTTCTCTCTTAACTTTTCGTCATCGATGTTATCCATTATTGGACGGAATGAAGATTCTACTATTAATTTTTTTGCTCTTCCTTCAGAAAGTCCACGGCTCATTAGATAAAATAATTTTGATTCATCAACTTTTCCGACAGAAGCAGCGTGTTCTCCGATAACATCATCTTCGCTACAGAATAATGTTGGAATAGAGTCAGCCTTTATTTTATCATTTAATAAGATGGCAAATTCTCCTTCACGCCCTTCAGACTTGCTCGAACCTTGCTTAAAGTAAAGGTTTCCACGAAATACTTTTTTAGCCGTATCTTTTACAGCCCCTCTTCCCTGAAGTTCCCCAACTGTTCTACGTCCACGGAATACTACTGAATACTCCAAGTCCAGCTTTCTATCCTCATCAGCAAGGTATGCAGGCCATACATAAACTTCTGATGAATCTTCTTCAAGATAAGATTTATGACTTATCGCATTAATCTTTCCACCTAGTTCAACACTGTAATATTGAGTTTTTCCTTGACCCAAAGTTTCAATTTTTGATGACTCAAAATTAGAACTTTTTGTATTTAAAGTTTGTATTTTTATAATTTTTACTTCTGCATTTCTTCCAGTGAACACTTTTATAATTCCATTATGATAAACTGGCGTATCATCTTCTGAATCATAAGTAATAATTACTGTAACTTTTGCAAAGTCTTCGACTTCAATAACATTGTAGTCAACTAGAAAATTATTTTCTTTATTTGCACGATAATTTAAGTAAATTGGCTTTTCAATTTTTTTTCTTTCAGCAATTTTTAGGTACTTCCCTTCATTACAAAAAGCAAGATTCTGTGTCTTAAAAAAGTCTCCTAGTCCATATTCATTATCATTTTTTAATCTTTCCAGCTCATCTATTGAGTCACTAATATTTTTTATAGCAACTCCTTCTTGATTTCCATGCTTTATTTCTAGATTATTAAATTTCTTAAATGTTTCAGGCTCTTCGTATTGATAGCCTACTCTTGTCCAATTAACTTTTTCAAGCTTTTTATATTGTTCAAACTTTTTCAGTCTGTATTCACTATTTTCAAGATTTTGTATGCTTGATTTTTCTAACATTTTTGCTCCTTCCATTTTTCAGCAATTTGAGTTTTGCCTGTTTATCCGATTGTTCCTTCCAGCTCCAGCTCTATCAATTTATTAAGCTCTACAGCATATTCAAGCGGAAGCTCCTTAGAAATTGGCTCAACAAATCCTCTTACAATCATCGCCTTTGCTTCATCTTCGCTTATACCTCTTGACATAAGATAAAATATTGCTTCGTCGCTTATTCTTCCGATTTTTGCTTCATGTCCAATATCTACGCTATCATTATTTATATCAATTATTGGTATAGTGTCTGATGTTGATTCATTATCCAGCATTAATGATTCACATTCTACTGTTGATCTTGCTCCAGTTGCTTCTGGCAATACTTTTAAAAGCCCTCTATAAAATGCTGTTCCTCCATTTTTGGAAATTGATTTTGAATGAACTGTCGAACTTGTCTGTTTTCCTTGATGAACAATTTTACATCCTGTATCCAAATATTGTCCAGCTGCTGCAAATGTAACTCCTGTAAATTCACATCTTGAACGATCGCCTTTTAGAATACTCATTGGGTAAAGCATCGAAACTCTTGATCCAAATGATCCAGAAATCCACTCAACTACTCCATCATCTTCCACTATTGCTCTTTTTGTATTAAGATTGTACATATTTCTTGACCAATTCTCAATTGTTGAATATCTTAATCTTGCCCCTTTTCTTACAAATAATTCAACCGCTCCCGCATGCAATGCATTTTTTTGATATTTTGGAGCAGAACATCCCTCGATATAATGCAAATCAGCTCCTTCGTCCACAATAATAAGCGTATGCTCAAATTGTCCTGCTTCAGGTGCATTCAATCTAAAATATGATTGTAAAGGCATATTTACCTTTACTCCTTTTGGAACGTAGATAAATGATCCTCCAGACCATACTGCTCCATGTAATGCCGCAAATTTGTGATCATTAACCGTAATTAATGTCATAAAATATTCCTTTAGCATATCTTCATATTCTACCATAGCAGTTTCAATATCTGTATAAATTACACCTTGTTCTTTCAATTCTTTATGAATGCTGTGATAAACTACTTCCGAATCATATTGTGCTCCTACTCCTGCAAGTGACTGCTTTTCAGCCTCAGGAATTCCAAGTCTGTCAAATGTATCTCTTATATAGCTTGGTACATCATCCCAGTTTTCATTCATAGGTGCCGAATCAGGTTCTAAATAATGCACAATATCATTTACATCAAGATCTGATAAATCTGGACCCCAGTCAGTCATAGGTTTTGAATTGTAAACTTCTAATGCCTTTAATCTAAATTCTCTCATCCATTCAGGCTCATTTTTTCTTTCTGAAATTTTTTTGATAATTTCAGGAGTAAGTCCCTTTTCAGCCTTATATTTATAATGTCCTTCGTCTTTTATATCATAGACACCACGTTCAATATCTGCAACATATGTTTTTTTTCTATTTTCCATTATTCCCACACTTTCTATTCTGTATTAATTATAATCCTAATTCTTCCTTCATTTTAGCATAACCATCTTTTTCAATGCTTTCAACTAATTCTTGCCCACCTGTCTTAACAATTTTTCCATTCATCAAAATATGAACAAAATCAGGCTTTAAATAATCCAGCACTTTATCATAGTGTGTAATTATAAGTAAAGCTGTATCTTTAGTCTTTAATTTTTGAACACCTTCAAATACAACTTTTGTAGCGTCAATATCAAGTCCAGAATCAGTTTCATCCAGAATAGCCAATTTTGGCTCTAAAACTGCCATTTGTAAAATTTCATTTTTTTTCTTTTCTCCACCAGAAAATCCAACATTTAAGTGTCTATCTGCATATTCGGGATTAATGTGAAGTTTTTCCATTTTTTCTACTAGTTCATTGTGAAATTGCATTAAATACTGTTTTTCACCAGTAACAGATTCTTTTGCTGTTCTCAAAAAGTCTTCTACTGTAAGTCCCGGTATTTCTTCTGGATATTGAAATGATAGGAAAATCCCTTTTTTAGCTCTTTCGTCAACAGCATCTTCATTAATATTTTCTCCATCCAAAATAATTTCCCCATCAACAAGCTCATGTTTTGGATGTCCCACAAGAATACTTGCAAGTGTAGATTTTCCTGCTCCATTAGGCCCCATAATTACATGAACTTCTCCTTTATTTATAGTCAAGTTCAGTCCTTTTAAGATTTCCTTCCCCTCTACTTCAGATTTTACGTTTTTCAATTCTAACAAACTCATGTTAATTTTACCTCCAAAATTTTTCTAAATATATCTAATATTTCACCAAACTTAATCGAATCAAAAATTTGAGTGAAACATATCAATTTTTAATTATTTCATAAACTGATTTTATCATAAATTTATTTGTTTATCAAATCAAATTATACTTATATATTTTATCAAAAAATTGTAATAAAATCAATTGTGAAAATAATTTATTTATATTTTTCTATATAATAATTTTTATTTTTTACATACAATAATCTATTTTTTTAATCATCTTTATTTAAAAAATCACATCTTTCCAACTGCTCCATTGCATGTTTCCTTATCATTTCTTCATCACTCTGCAACAGTGATTCCAGCTTTTCTTTCGCCTTAGGCGTATTAATATCTCCCAAAGCAAAACAGCATTTTCTCACTAATGCAAAATTATCATCCCAACTATATTTTTCAAAATTTGAAATTGCCAGTTCGTATATACAGTCTATTGTAGAAGGTAGCTCCATTTGTTGGAGATAAAATACTATATCTTCATGTTTTCCATGCCATTCTTCTTTTGTTAATTTGCATAAAATATCAACAAATTTTTCACTGTATAATTCGAACATGTAAATTGCTGAAATTAAAATATATACGCTGTCTCCATTTTTTTCATTATATGCTTTTTCCAACTCTGTTTTTATATACTCTATTCTTTCATCATCATTTTTTAAAAATTCCTTTTGTAATTGTTGAAAACTTATTTGTTTTTTATATTTTTTCCACATCAAATTTTCCAATTCTTCAAGACTATTTTTTCCCATTATTTATATTCTCCTATTTGATTTTCAGATAAAAAAATGTTGCATTTAATATTGCAATTTATGATAAGTTAAAATTTTACAAAAAAAGTATCCTCTTAAACACCTACTCCAAAGAGAATACTTTTTAAAATATATTTTTATTATTTATTATTTTAAAGCAAATGCCTTATGATTTAAAGGCCCAGTATAGTCGTTTAATTTAAAGGACTGTTTCAAGGCTTCTGTGATTAATTTTTTTGTAGTGGAGACTGCTTCGCTTACTGTGGAACCTTTTGCCAGTTCTGCTGTGATTGAGGCGGAGAAAGTACATCCTGCACCATGATTCCATTCTGTATCAATTTTTTCAGATTCAAAAAATTCAAAATCTTTTCCATCGTATAAGAAATCAATTGATTTTTCTCCAGCGAAAAATTTTCTTCCTTTTATAACAACATTTTTTGCACCTAAGTCACATATTTTTTTAGCCGCTTCCTTTGCTTCCTCAAGCGTGTCAATTTTTTCCATTCCAGCTAACTGTGCGGCTTCAAATAAGTTTGGAGTAACAACAGTTGCGTAAGGCAATAAATGATTTTTCATGGCAACTACATTTTCTGGGAAAAGATTTTCAGTAGAGCCGCTGCTCACTTTGCATACCATAACGGGATCTATAACAACTGGATTTTTACAATTTTTTAAAATAGAACCTACATATTCAATAATTTCAACTGTAGGAAGCATGCCAGTTTTTAATGCATCCACTCCAATTCCATTTACAACTGTATCAATTTGCTCTTTTATAACATTCAATTCAATTGGAAAAACTTTGTGAGCCCAGCTATTTTTAGGATCCATTGTAACAATAACTGTCAGAGCGTTCATTCCATACACTCCTCTTTCCTGAAACGTTTTCAGATCCGCCTGTATACCAGCTCCTCCGCTTGTATCAGATCCTGCAATTGTTAATACTTTTTTTATAGACATTTTGTTACCTCCTGTTTTATATTTTAATTATTTCAGTTTCAAATTATCAATAACCCTTGTTTTTATAAAAAATAATATGATAAAAACATCTATACAATCAAAATATTTCAAAAATTAATTTGTTAAATAAATATTTAAAATTTATCTTGCAAATTCAATATTTTTCATAATTTCCTTTGCTATTTCAGGTTTATTCATTGTATAAATATGAATTCCCTTGATTCCATAAGCCAATAATTCTATGATTTGCTCACTTGCGTACATTATTCCAGCCTTTTTCATAGATTCTGGATTATCTCCGTATTTTTCCAATAATTTATCTAATTTGTGAGGTACAGAGCATTTTGACAGCTCTATAATTCTTTTTATCTGCTTTGCATTTGTAACTGGCATAATTCCTGCAACTAAAGGTACTTTTATATCTAGTTTTTCTGCTTTTTCCTTAAATTTTATAAAAATATCATTATCAAAGAACATTTGAGAAGTTAAAAAATCTGTTCCAGATTCAACTTTATTCTTTAAATGAAAAAGATCAACCAAATCATTATTTTCATAGTGAGTTTCTGGATAAAACGCACCACCAATTGAAAAATCATCAAATTCACTGTTTTTTCTCAAGTCACTAATCAGTTCAGAAGCGTACTTATAATCGCCCTTGTTATAAATATCTTCTGTTTCTCCTTGCGGAACATCTCCACGAAGTGCCAAAATATTTTTTACATTTTTACTTTTTGCTTCCTGCAAATAATCATGAATTTCGCTTTTCTTACTTCCAACACAAGTTAAATGAGCCAAAACTTCTGTTTTCAAATTATTTTTAATGTGAGAAGCCATTTCAATAGTCCCACCTTTAGTTTGACCGCCTGCACCGTATGTAACGCTAATAAAATCAGGCTTGCATTCAACCAGTTCAGCCGTCACCTCTTTTAATTTCTCTTGCGAAAAATTTTTGTTTGGTGGAAAAATCTCAAAGGAAATAAGATGCTCCTTCTGTTCAAACATATCTTTTATTTTCATTAAAACCTCCTATATTAAAAAATTTTATCTATTTATTACTATTTTTCAAATTTTATCTATTTTTAACCAATTCTTCTATATTGTACTACAAAAAATTGGTTTTGTAAATTTTTTAACTATATATTTTAATTCTTATTTGTAATAAATTTTAGTTATAATCAATCTATATTAAAAATTCGAAATCTATGATAAATATTTTTCTTTAATAAAATAAATTAATAAACTTTTACTGCAAGATAAGGATTTGTCAAAATGAGCGATTCTGTAAAAATAAATAAAGAACAAATAAAAAAGAATTCCCAAAATTGTTATTTTAAGAATCCTTCAATTAATTTTATTTATGTTTTTTATAAGCTCTGATTCTGTTTGGAAGTGAGAATAATTTTATAAATCCTTCTGCATCTTTGTGACTATAAAGTTCACTTGCACCAAATGAAGAAATTTCTTCATCATACAATGCAAAATCAGTAAATCTTCCAGCGATTTTTATACTTCCTTTGTATAGTTTCAGTTTTATTGTACCATTTACATTTTTTGAAGTTTCATCTACAAATGCGTCAAGTCCTTCACGAAGGGGTGTAAACCATTGTCCTGAATAAGCTATACTTGCATATTTTTGAGAAACAAGTTTTTTAAATTCAAAAGTATCTTTATCAAAAATTAAAGTTTCAAGCTCTTTTAGTGCTTCCATTAACAATGTTCCACCTGGTGTTTCATAAATTCCTCTTGATTTCATTCCAACTAATCTATTTTCAACAATGTCAATAACACCAACACCATTTTCTCCAGCAATTTTATTTAATTTTCTTAATAATTCCACTGGCTCCAATGCTTCTCCGTCAACTTTTACTGGCCAACCTTGTTCAAATGTAATATCTACGTATGTTGGCTTGTCTGGTGCTTTTTCAGGCGGAGTTGTCATCATATAGACAATATCTTCCTTATGCTCATTTTCAAGCCCTTCAATATCTCCGCCTTCATGTGAGATATGCCATAAATTCTGATCTCTTGAGTAAATTTTTTCTTTCGTTACAGTTATTTTTATATTATTTTTTTGTGCATAGTCAATTGCATCTTCTCTTGAAGAAATATCCCAAAGTCTCCAAGGTGCAATAATTTTTAATGTTGGATCTAATGAAAATACGCCAGTTTCAAATCTAACTTGATCATTTCCTTTTCCAGTACATCCGTGACAAATATACGTCGCTCCTTCTTTGTGGGCAACATCCACCAATGCTTTAGAAATTAATGGTCTTGCAAATGAAGTTCCCAATAAATATTTATTTTCATAAACTGCCCCTGCTCTTAAAGCACGGAAAGCATAATCTTTTACAAATTCATCTTTTTTATCTTCTACATAAACCTTAGAAGCTCCAGATTCGATAGCTTTAACTTTTACAGCTTCCATATCTTCATCTTGTCCAACATCAACACAGCACGCAATTACTTCTAAATCATAATTTTCTTTTAGCCAAGGTATGATAATCGATGTATCAAGTCCACCTGAATATGCTAAAACTACTTTTTCTTTTGCCATTTTTTTGTTCCTTTCAATTAAAATTTATTTGGAAAATTTTGCTTTAAAGTTTTATTCCAGCTGTCAATTCTATTTTTTTGAGTTTTTAGGAAAGCATCAACATCTCCTTCAACTACAACTTTTGTCATTACATCTCCATTAGATAATTTTTTTACAACAGCTAAATCAGCATCCGACACAACTTCTCCAAAAATTGTATGATTACCATTTAACCATTCTGTTGGTACAGTTGTAATGAAAAACTGACTTCCATTTGTTCCTGGTCCAGCATTTGCCATAGCTAGTTTACCAGCTTTAGAAAAATTCAGTCCATTATTAACTTCGTCTTCAAATCGGTATCCTGGTCCTCCCATTCCTGTTCCAGTCGGATCTCCTCCTTGTGCCATAAAGTTGTCAATAACCCTATGGAATTTTAATCCATCATAATATCCTTTTTTTGCTAAGTTTACAAAATTAGCAACAGTTACAGGCGATTTATCAGGTAACAAATTAATATTAACATCACCTTTTGCAGTAATAATCTTTACTTTCATTTTATACTCTTTACTGTATGATTGCACAGCAACAGTCATCATCATTAAAATTGATAACATCAGTAATGATACTCTTTTAATCATACATCTCCTTTCATTTCAATATATATTTTATGTTTTAAAGAAAGATTAGCTTTAAATCTAGCTTTAAAAATCTAAATACATTTTATCATATTGTAGAGGATTTTTGAATAAGATTTTAAAATAATTCTCTTTTCACAGCTATTTTTATTATTTAAAAATTATTACATGAATCATTAGCTTGTGTTTCCTCTGTAGGACAATGAGTTGTAGTAATTAAAACAATCAAAACTTTTATAGTTCTAATTCAATCCCTTTTTTTTGCAAATTTTCGATACACTCAACTAAATATTCATTATCGTGTTCTTTGTAAATTGGGCTATCTATAATTTTTTCTTCAAGATTATTATAATTTTCTGCTTTCTTTCCTCTATAATTCTTATCTCTCCATTCTTTAGAAACTTTATACCCTCTTTTTTCCATTTCATCCATAACCAATGAATGATAAATAAATAAATAATATGGAGAATATAAAAATACATAGTCTACTGTTTTATGTTTCTTTTTCCATCCATTTCCCCTAAGTGCACAACATTCTCTATGTTGACCAAGAAGCTGATTTTTAGGCAATAGATGAATAATTTGTTCATGCCATAGTCTCATCTTTTTCTCCTGTTAATAAAGTAGATTCTTGTAAATATTTATTTGGATATTTCTTTAGTAAAGTATTGATATATTTAATTACCGATTTCTGATTATTTCTCCCTCCCATATACTCTTCCAGTATGTTAAATAATCCTTGTTTTTCGATCTTCGTTGCCTTTTTTTTGAAATATCCCCATAAATGAAGAATTGCATTACTAAAATCTTTTTTACTTTCTTTCATATCCCTTACTTTTTGTATTCTTTCATTAATAAATACAATATCAATTTCTTTTTCTTTCAAATAATTTCTTATTTCCAAGTACACTTTATGCGATTTGCTTAACACATAATATTTATTTTTTGCCCATAGCTCTTCGCATTCTTTTTTTTTATTCATGTGGTTCACATCAGCCCTTCTTTCAAGATATTCAAATCATATATGAGCATTAACTTCATCTATGTTCTTCTTTCAATTTTTCGTTAGTTAATTTTTTTAATAACTATTTTTTCTATGTTTGCGAGTATTAAAAATTTAATCTAATTTTCATGCATTTGTTATGAAAATAATTTATTAAGTATATTCCAACCCATTTAAAATTGAACTACTAAAAATTATAGTAAATTTAGGGTTTGTGTAAAATAGTCATAGCTTTTGAGTTTGATTTTAAAGAAGTTTTGCTGTAAAATCTAACCTCAGAAATTATAAAAACGGCAAGTTAATAAAACTGCCGTACTAAATTTATCTATAAATTATTTACCATCAAATACTGTTGGATAAGCTTTATCATTATTAAATGCCCAAGAACCATTGTAATAATAGCTGTTATCATTTGAATTATAAACTAGGTTTTTACCTGCTTTTAAATGCATATATTTGTATTTTTTCAAATATTTTTCAGTTTTTTCAACATTTTGAATTAAGACTCCAACTTTTACATTTTCATAAGTTTCTCCATCAAATACACATTTTTCAAAATCTACATCAACTCGGTAATCTTTTTCATTAATTTTTTTAAAATCACTATACACTTTCGGAATATTACAATATGAATCTTTTTCTAATTTTGCAGTTTTAGTATGTACTTTTTTTATTTCTGTACCTCCTGCAAAAGCCACCATAGACATAATAAACAATACAAACATACTTTTTTTCATAATAAATTTCCTCCTTGATTTTATTATTATTATAATTTCTCTATAATATTATATCATATTTTCTTTGATTTTTCTATTTTTTAGGTAAAAAATAAAAATTTTTATTAAAAATACATCTAAAATTAATCAATAAATGTATATTTGGGTAAACAAAAAACTGCTTCATTTACAGTACTGAAACAGTTTTTGAATAAATATGTTCATTAAATAATGTTATTTAGGAATTTCATAGGCTTGGTGACAAATTGGACATTGCATAAATTCCTGCTTCTTGCTTATTGGGAACACAGGTATCCAAAAAAGCGTAAACCATTGTTGTGTGCTTATGAATTGTAAATCTGATACATTGTGGCATCGAGAACATTCATAACTTCCTACCACACCTAGATTTTTTATTTTATTTTTTGTTCCAAATATTATAATCATTTTGTAGGATTCTCCTTTCGAGTTTAAGTATCTATGTTTATTTGTAGTACGATTTAATCTTCTTTTTCATTTTCTAATAATTTCAATCTTAAATCATCTGCAAGTACATTTTCTTCAATTTCAGCAGGAGCTCCAGTCATTAAATCCTGTCCTTTATTTGTTTTAGGGAATGGGATTACTTCTTTTATTGAATTTTCTTTTAGCATTGCCATAAGCCATCTGTCGATTCCGAAGGCAAGTCCTCCGTGTGGCGGTACACCGTATTTTAGTACTTCCAGAAAGAAGCCAAATTTTTCCTGCTGTTCTTCTTTGCTAAGCCCTAATTTTTCAAATACTTTTTCCTGTAATTCCTCTTCGTGAATTCTAATACTTCCACCACCGATTTCATAACCGTTTAGAACCATATCGTAGGAATCTGTCTTTATTTTATCAAGTTCATTTGAATCAAGATATTTTCTATCTTCCTGTTTTATTGAAGTAAATGGATGATGTTGAGCCTTATATCTATTTTCCTCTTCGCTCCATTCGAACATTGGGAAGTCAATTACCCATAGGAATTTGAAAGAATCTTTGTTAATTAATTCCAGTTCTTCTCCAAGTTTTAGCCTTAATGCTCCCAGCCCATCATGAACAATTTTATATTTATCAGCTAATATTAAAGCAATTTCGTTATTTTTAATTCCTAATTTTTGAGTAATTTCAGTTAATTTTTCTTCAGTAAAAAATTTGGCAATTGGAGAATTAATTTCACCATTTTCATTGATTTTGATATAAGCCAGTCCTTTTGCTTTAAAATATATTTTTACAAAGTCTTCTAAATCTTTGATGTATTTTCTTGAAAATTTTTCAGCATTTGGAGCAACAATCGCTTTTACATTTCCACCATCTTTTACTGCATTTTCAAATACTCCAAATCCACAATTTTGTGTTTCTTTGGATAAATCAATCAATTTCATGTCAAATCTTAAATCAGGCTTATCTGAACCATAAAAATTCATTGCATCATCATAACTCATTCTTTCAAAATTTTCGGTAATTTCAATGCCTGTAACATCTTTAAATACTTGTTTTGCAAGTGCTTCTGTTACATTCAAAATATCTTCCTGTTCAATAAACGACATTTCTAAATCTAATTGTGTAAATTCAGGCTGTCTGTCTGCTCTTAAATCCTCATCTCTAAAACATTTTGCAAGCTGGTAATATTTATCAACACCTGATACCATAAGGATTTGCTTAAATAATTGTGGAGATTGTGGCAAAGCGTAAAAGTCACCTTTGTTTATTCGGCTTGGAACAACAAAATCTCTCGCTCCTTCGGGAGTAGCTTTTGCTAGAATAGGAGTGTCAATGTCTAAAAATCCGTTATCATTCATAAATTTTCTAATTGAAAACAGCATATCGTTTCTTTTTATAATGTTATTTAACATTTTTGTACGTCTTATATCGAGGTATCTGTAAGTTAGACGCATATTTTCATTAAGATTTCCTGTTTCATCAATTTCAAACGGTAATTGCTTAGAGCGGCTCAAAATCTCAATGTTTTTTGCTTCAACTTCAATATCTCCAGTAGGAATATTTTTATTTTTGCTGCTTCTTTCAGTTACTTTTCCAGCAACTTTTATAACCCACTCATTTTTTAATTTTCTAGCTTCCTCAAAAAGCTCTTTTCCTGAAACTTCTTCATTCACTAAAATTTGAGTAATTCCATATCTATCTCGCAAGTCAATGAATGTGAAATGCCCCAGATCCCTAACTTTTGAAACCCATCCAGATAAAATAACTTCTTCTCCGACGTTTTCCATTCTTAATTCATTTAATTTATAATTTCTGTACATTTTATTTCCTTTCTTTATATTCAAATTTCTTTTAATTTATTTATATAAAAATCTCTAAAATAATTGGTATAAATAATGCCGGTAACATATTTGCAATTTTTATTTCTTTTTTTAATAATAAATTTACTCCGATTGCCATAACCATTATTCCACCAAGAAAATTTATATCTGAAATTGTTTTTTCAGTTAAATATGGTTTTAGATAATTAGCAAAAAGATAGAAAAATCCTTGGTAAATAAAAACTGAAACAGCTGAAAACATAACGCCTATTCCATATAGAGATGTTATAACGATGGAAATTACTCCATCTAAAATTGCTTTTATCTTTAACGTTGTATCGTCACCTGTAAGTCCGCTGTTTATTGCTCCTACAATTGCCATTGCTCCTGTACAAAATAAAATTGTAGCAGTTGAAAAGCCTTTTGCAAAACTTTTTTCAGAATCATTAGTTTCTGGATTTTTGATAGCAAAATTAAGTTTTTTTTCCAAAAATAATCCCAAATTTTTTAATTTTAAATCAATATCTATGATTTGTCCAATTATCGAACCGATAATCAGATAAATTAAAACAATAATATCTCGATTTGAATTTATCGTGCTTTTCAAACCAGCAACTATTATAAATAGTCCAGCACACTCCATTATAAGATCTTTCATTTCATTTTTAAATTTATGGCCTACGAAAAATCCTATCAAACTACCCAAAATAATAGCTAAAAAATTTATAAAATTTCCCATAGCCCCCCCTATTTTTCAAGACTTTTTCTTTCAAAATGTTTCAAAACTTGCTCAAAACTGTATTTTTCCTGTTCTCCAGTACTAAATTTCTTCATAGTAACTACATTTTCATTTTGTTCATCTTCACCTAAAATTATTACAAATTCTGAATTTTCTTTATTCGCTTTTTTCATTTGGGCTCCAAAACTTTTTGGATTGTAGTCAAAGTTGACTTTTATTCCATTTTTTCGTAGTTCTTCTACTATTTTTACAAAATATTCTTTTGTTTCATCAAAATAAATAACGTAAATTTTGTTTTCTTTTTTTGCAATCAAATTTTCATCCATAAGCATTGCAATTCTTTCCATTCCAGCGGCAAAACCTATTCCTGGCACTTTTGCATTTCCAAGTATCTCAAGGAGTCTGTCGTAACGTCCTCCAGCCAGCACAGTTGCCTGTGAGCCTAATTTGTCAGATTTTATTTCAAAGACTGTATCTGAGTAATAGTCAAGTCCACGCACCAGCTTGTCATTCACTATATAATTAATATTCATTAATTCAAGATATTTTTTTGCATCTTCAAAATAATTTTTGCTTTCTTCGTCAAGATAGTCGTATAATTTTGGAGCGTTGATAAATTGTTCCTGATCACCCTTATCCTTTGAATCTAATGCTCTTAGTGGATTTGTTGCATATCTTCGTTTTGAGTCGTCACTAAGTTTATCCAGTCTTTTTTCCATAAATGCTTTTAAATCATCAATGTATTTTTTTCTTGAATCAATATTTCCAAGACTGTTTATTTCCACAGTCAGTCCAGTAATTCCAAGTTTTTCAAGAAATTCACATCCCATTCGAATAATTTCTGCATCAAGATAAGCAGAACGGACTCCGAACATTTCTATACCCATTTGGTGAAATTCCCTAAATCTTCCTTTTTGTGGGGCTTCGTAACGGTACATTGGACCATGATAAAACCATTTTACAATCGGAGAGGATTTGTGGAAACCAGCTTCCAAATAGGCACGCACGACTCCAGCAGTACCTTCTGGACGCATCGTAACATTTCTATTACCTTTATCTACAAATTCGTACATTTCCTTTGAAACAACATCTGTTTCATCCCCAACACCACGTCTAAAAAGCTCAGTTTCTTCCAGAATAGGCGTTATAATTCGTTCAAATCCATATTTTTCAAATACATTTTTTGCTGTATCAACAATTAAGTCATATTTTTTTACATCGTCAGAATATCTATCTTTCATTCCCTTTAAAACATTAATCATTCTTAATTTGTCCTTTCATCACATACAATTTTAGCAATTAAAAATTTATCTTCTCATATTATATCAAAAAATGTAAGTTATTATCAACATTTATTTTGAATTTATCTTTAAGCATTCAAATAATATTTTATGAATATTCTTTTTGATAAAATAAATAAATTATGTTATACTTTTGATTGAGAAGAATAAGGCGGAATAATAAATAAAATTGATTGAAAAAAGGGAGCAGAACTAAAAATGGAAATAGATATTTTAAAGGAAGCTAAAAATGTATTTGATATTGAAATTGCAGAACTGGAAAAATTAAAAAGCAAGCTAGGAGATGATTTTCAAAAATTAGTCCGAATGATTTTAGAATTGAAAAACAACAATAAAGTTGTTGTAACAGGGATTGGAAAGTCAGGAATAATTGGTAAAAAAATTACAGCGACACTTGCCTCAACTGGTACAACATCGGTATTTATAAATTCAGCAGAAGCACTTCATGGTGATTTGGGAATGATCAGTGATGGAGATGTAGTAATTGCCATTTCAAACAGTGGAAATTCTGACGAAGTATTAAGCATTTTAGCACCAATAAAAAAAATTGGAGGAAAAATTGTTGCATTTACTGGAAATCCTAATTCTACATTGGGAAAATATGCGGAACTTACGATAAATGTGGGAGTAGAAAAGGAAGCGTGTCCGCTGGGGCAAGCTCCGATGAGTTCGACTACAGCGACACTTGTAACTGGGGACGCTCTAGCCGTATGCCTTATGAAATTAAAGAATTTTACAGAAAACGACTTTGCCAGATACCACCCGGGAGGAAGCCTTGGAAAACGGCTATTATTACACGTTTCAGATTTAATGCACATTGGAGAAGAATTGCCAGTTGTAAAAGAAGATGAGAAAATTGAGAATGTATTAATGCTTCTTACAAAGAAAAAATTAGGAGCTGTGTGTATTTCGGACACAGGACTTGAAAATGGCAAACTGCTTGGAATTATAACAGAAGGAGATATTCGGCGTGCATTGGAGCATAAGGAGAAATTTTTTGATTATGTGGCTTCTGATATTATGATTTCTACACCCGTAACGATTGAAAAGGATGCGATGGCTCTTGATGCGCTTCATCTGATGGAAAATAGAAAAAGCCAGATTAATGTATTACCAGTCGTAGAAAGTGGAAATGTTGTAGGCTTGATACGGGTACACGATTTAATAGGATTAAGATAGCAACATATTTAATTTTTTTATTAATAACAAAATTGTTTCTTAAATATACAGATAAATAATTTTTAAAAATTCTAAATTTTTTTGATTAATTGCTGTTTTTTCTATATTTTTTTCTTTTTTTAAACGTAAAGGGGATCAGTCGCTATCCCCTTTACAATCCCAGCTTGTCTAAGCATTTTTTTGAAATAAAATTGAAACTCGCTTTTTAATAACAGTTATTATCAACTCTATAAATTGATTGTAACTTAAAAGTTTCAAAAAAGCTCAAACAATCAATTTTATTCCAAAAAAATCACGACAGTCTTTAGTTTAATTATAATAGTTAATTTTAAGTAAAACAAAAAACAAGTGAAATTTTGTTAAAGAGAAAATAATGATTTAAGAAGAAAAAATATTAATTCAAATTATCTAAAAATAACAAAATATAAAAATCAAGATAAAAAAAATTATTTGTCTGAATACTTATAGAGATAAAATGTTGTTAAAAACTATATGTTTAAAAATTAGTTTAAATTAAGTAAGGTTTATGAAAAGTTTTGGAAATGGAGAGAGATGGATAATAAGAATTTATTGAAGGGAACGATGGTTTATTCTCTTATGAATTTGGTTACAAAGATGGGGTCGTTTATATTTTTGCCGATAATAACGAGGTTATTGACACAGGAAGAATTTGGGATTGTGGGAACATTGGCTCCGATTACTTCATTATTTACTGTAATTCTAGGGCTGGGGCTTTATAATGCTCAGATGAAGAAATATGTAGATTTGAAGGAAAGTGAAGATGAATTTGGAAGTTATATGTTTTCTTCAACTTTGATTATAGTAGTTTTTAATATACTTACTTATATTTTTTTATTTACACCTGTAGCCCAAAAACTATTTTCATATATAGTTGATTTAAGCAAGGTAAATTACTATCCTTTGATAATTGTCAGCGTCTTAATTGCCACAACGAACGCTTTTAACAATCTTTCGACAACTTTGTTTAGAATGAAGAGAATGTATATGAAGGTTGCGATAGGGAGTGTTGTAAGCCTTTTTACAACTTATATTCTGGCAATTTACTTTATAAAATACTTAAAATGGGGAGTTTTTGGAAACCAGTTTGCAAATTTAATTGCGCTGATTATAGTATTTCTGTTCTATTTTAAGGATTATTTTGGAAAATTTAGATTTAAGTTGAACTTTGATTATGTGAAATATTCGCTAAGAAATGGATTGCCACTAATCTTTATTGAACTTACGGATCAGGTTGTGAATTTGAGTGATAGGCTTGTTTTGGCAAAATTTGTTTCTCTTGCGGTAGTTGGGGGATATACACTTGCATTTACTGGAGGAAGGGTTTTGTCGGTTGTTACAGGTTCTTTTGTAAACAGCTGGACGCCAGAGTTTTATGAGGCGATGAAGGAGGATAGGACAAATCCAAAAATAACACGAAGTGTGGAAAACTTTATTGCAATTATTTCCTTTGCCTGTGTAATTGCACAGTTGTTTGCTCCAGAAGGGATAAAATTGATATTTCCAAAAAGTTATTATCAGGCGATAAATTATATGCCTTTAATTCTAGCTGGAATTGTCGTTCAGGCACTATTTTGCCTTGATTATTTTTTTCATTTTCACGAAGATAGCATATACATTTTTTATTTTACAATGTTTGCAATGATATTTAATTTAGTTGGAAATATAATTTTTATACCGAAATTTCCAGAAATTGGGCCTATTATTGCGGCGTGGACAACATTACTTGCTTTTTTATTTAGAGCAATAATGGAAATGATGATTATAAGAAAAAAATACAAGATTTCGTTTAATTATAAAAAATTATTTTTATATTTCATAATTATTGTAAATCCTGTGATATTCTATTTGTCAAATGATCAGCTTTCATGGATGAAATTTGGCTTGAAAATAGTTTATTTGGCGATAGTGACAAAATTGCTTGTAAATAGTGAAGTTTACGCTAAAATTGCAAATCTTGTAAATGGAATAAAAGGAAAAATTATAAAACGTTAAATTTTAAAGCTTTGGAAAATAAGGGGAAATAAAAAATGAAATTTACGATTTTCACACCAACTTTTAATCGAAAGGAACTACTTGAAAAATTGTATAAATCACTTCAAAAGCAAACCTACAAGGATTTTGAGTGGCTTATTGTAGATGATGGCTCTGCTGATGGAACTAAAGAGAAGGTAGAAGAATTTTTGAGTGAAAAAAAGCTGGATATAAAGTATTATTTTAAGGAAAACGGAGGTAAACAGCGGGCGTATAATTTTGCAACTGATAAAGCAAATGGAGAGCTTTTTATATGCCTTGATTCTGATGATGAATATGTTGAAAATGGTCTTGAAACTATTTTGAAATATTGGAAAAAATATGAAAAAAATAATAATATTGCGGGAATGGGGTATTTGTCAACTTATCCAGATGGAGAAGTTATAGGCTCTAGTTTTCCAGAAGAAGAGATGGTTTCAACACAGTTTGATATTTACAATAAATACGGAGTTAAGGGCGATAAAGGGCTTATGTTTCGGACTGAAATTATAAAAAAATATAAATTTCCAGTTTTTGACGATGAAAAATTTATTACAGAAGCTGTTGTCTACAATAGAATTTGTGAAAAGTATAAAATGGTTTATGTGAATGAAAAAATTGAGATAAAGGAATATCAGGAAGATGGATTGACAGCAAAATACAATAATTTATTGCTACGAAATCCGAAAGGACAGGCACTTTATCATAACGAAATCAATTCTCAGAATTTATCTTTTAAGCAGAAAATTCTAAATAATGCTGTTTATTACAAATTTTGCAGGGCAGCAGGATATAAATTTGGAAAAATATTTAAAGAAAATAAAAATAAATTGTTTTTAATTTTTGCTTTAGGAATTGGGGAATATATGTGGCAAAAAGAGAAAAATAAAAAATAAGATTTTGAGTTTAGGAACATAGAAATTAAAAATTTAGAAAAGAGAAAGAAATACAAAATGAACAAAAAATTAGATGAAAAAAAAGTAGCAGTTGGAATGAGTGGCGGCATAGACAGTTCTGTCGCTGCTCTTTTGTTGAAACAGCAAGGCTATGAAGTTATAGGAGTTACATTAAAGCATTTGCCTGATGAGCTTTCAGAAAATCCTGGAAAAACGTGCTGTTCCCTTGATGATATAAATGATGCCAGATACACTTGCTACACATTAGGAATCCCCCATTATGTCCTAAATGTCGTGGAAGGATTTAAAAAGGATGTAATGGATTATTTTATAAAAATGTACAATGCTGGAAAAACTCCTTCACCTTGTGTAATTTGCGATGAAAAGGT
This sequence comes from Leptotrichia massiliensis, assembly GCF_900104625.1. Classification (NCBI taxonomy): domain Bacteria; kingdom Fusobacteriati; phylum Fusobacteriota; class Fusobacteriia; order Fusobacteriales; family Leptotrichiaceae; genus Leptotrichia; species Leptotrichia massiliensis. The sequence continues at coordinate 1,645,500 of NZ_FNVZ01000005.1, read as the reverse complement.
AAAAATAAAAAAACTCGTAGAATTTGCTGATAAAATGGGAATAAAATACATTTCGACAGGGCATTATTCAAAAGTTAGCGAGAATAATATGCTTTTATGGGACAAAAATAACAGAAAAGATCAGACTTATATGCTTTATCGGCTGGATAAGAATGTTGTGGAAAGATTTTTGTTTCCCCTTGCAGAATACGAAAAATCAGAAGTTCGTGAAATTGCAAGACAAAATGGTATTCATACCCATAATAAGCCTGACAGCCAAGGAATCTGCTTTGCTCCCAACGGATATATTCCATTTTTGAAAAAAGTGCTTGGAAATGATGTAAAAAAGGGGAATTTTGTGGATAAAAATGGTAAAATTATTGGAGAGCATATAGGTTATCAGTTTTATACAGTTGGGCAGCGGCGTGGACTGGGGCTTAATTTAGGAAAGCCGTTTTTTGTGCTTGAGCTTCGACCTGAAACGAATGAAGTGGTTGTGGGGGATTTTGAGGAATTGCTAATAAAGGAAATAGAAGTGATAAATTGTAAATTTCATTATGATTTAGAAGAAATGATTGGAAAAAAATTAACTGCACGTCCGAGATTTTCTTCAAAAGGGCTGGCTGGAGAATTGAAACTTTTAAAAAGTGAAGAAAGCAATGAAAATAGGATAATTTTTGAATTTGATGAAAAGACTCACGAAAATTCAGAAGGGCAGCACATTGTATTTTATTTAGATAATGAAATTGTTGGTGGCGGCGAAATAAAAATATTTGACAAAGCCCTAAAAATATGATAAACTTAACAAAGTCAAGTGGCGACATGGTCGAGGGGCTTAGGCAGAGGTCTGCAAAACCTTGTACACCGGTTCGAATCCGGTTGTCGCCTCCATTAACTAATTACTGATAATAATTAATTTGATAACTACTTCAATGTGGTTATTTTTTTATTTTTAAAATTTTAGAAATTATATCATAAATTTTGAACATTTTACTGGTTAATAAATGTTTTTTCTTTTTTCTAAAGCAGAGGAAATCAATCGCCATTTCCTCTGCACTCCTGGCTCGTCTAAGCATTTTTTGAAAACAAAAATTAAACTCGCTTTTTAATAAAAGTTATTTTTATTTCTTCAAATAATTACCATTTTAATATTTTGAAAAAGCTCAGACAATAATTTTTATTTCCAAAAAATCACGACATTTTAATTCAATTATAAAAATTAATCTAATAGAAAAAATCCTAAATCGGTTTATTGAAACTAAAACATTTATTATAAATTTCCGAGATTTTAATTTTTCAGTAAAAGACAATTTATTTGAGCTTTTCTATTTCATTTAAATTGATAATAACTTTATGAGATTAAAATAACTTTTGTTAAAAGCGAGTTTTGTCTTTTGCTGTAAAATTGAAATTCGAGAGCGGGGATGCAAGGGCATGGCGTCTGATGCCCTTGCGTTAAAAAAACTGTTATTAAATAAAATAAGAAAAAACATTTAGAAGTATAAAAGAAAAAAATTGATTTTTATTAATTCTAAAGGTATACTTTAACAAATAAAGAATAAAAATTGAAAAGGGAGTTATTTAAAATGCGAATAAAAATAATTAGAGTAATATTAATGATAATTTTTGGAATGATTGTTGTTAGTTGTAGCCTTTTTGATAGTAATGAGTGGAGAGAAGCACATCGTAGAAGTGTTGAGCATGGTAGAACATGTTATGAAAGAGCAAATGGAAGTATTTATTGTAAGGATACTAAATAGTAAAGAGTTATTTGAAAAAATAAATAGGTGTTAGAGAAAGCCTTTTGTAATAAAGTATTATTGTAATTGGCTTTCTCTTTTTTTGTGAAATGTAAAAATTAATGTAATTGATCGAAACCTTCTCCAAAAACTTTTGTTGTGTCAGTTACTGTTACAAAGGAAGTTGGATCGTGAGTTTTTAGGAATTTTCTTAGCTGAATAAACTGTCTTCTTTCGATAATTGTGAGTAAAATATCCTTTTCAGCTCCAGAATAGCCTCCAACGGCTTTAAGTACAGTACAGCCTCTGTCAAAATCCTTTAAAATGTAGTTTAAAACGATGTCCTTGTTTGAAGTGATAATCATAATCTGTTTACGTGAATTAAATCCTTCAATAAACTTGTCAATGATAAATCCTGTTACGTAGACACTTAAAAGTCCCACAAGTCCAAGTTCAATTCCAAAGGCGAAAATAGCTAAAAGAGTAACAATTGCATCTACGATGAAGCTAGACATTCCGTAACTTATGTGGCAATATTTTGTAAGAATTCTTGCAATGATTGAAGTACCGCCAGTAGAAGCTTCATAAAAATAAATAATTGTTATTCCTAAAGCACATAATGCACTTCCAAAAATTGTTGCTAAAATTAAATCGTGAGTAAGAGCATAGTTAGGGTAAAATTTTTCAAAATATGAAAGAAAAACGGATAAAATTACCGTAGCATAAATGCTTTTTATACCAAACTGTCCGCTGATTACAATAAACGCAAGTGTAAACAGGATGAAATTACTAACTGCAACAAAGAATCCTGTTGAAATGTTAAAAATACTATTGACAACCAGTGCCAGACCTGTTACTCCTCCACTTGCTATTTTATTCTGGAAAAAGAAAAAATGTAATCCAAACGCCAGGATAAAAGTTCCAAGTCCAATTAAAAAATACTCTTTAATCAAGGTAAAAATTGTTTTTGTTTTCATAAAAATAAAATGTCCTTTATAAAAAATTTACGTTAATTTCAGGCAACGTATATCCTTTGTATAGAATTATACATGATATTACTTTTTTTTTCCTTTAATTATTGAACAAATTTTGAAAATATTTTTGTCTTTGGAGTCTGATATGTTATTATTAATTATAAATAGAGAGTTTGAGTGTGCAAAAAAAATAAAATTATAGGATTTTTAGATTAAATTTTGATAAGAAATATTAAAAAAATTTTTTATTAAATAATTGAAATTAAAATAAAAGTGTGGTATACTAATCTCGAAATTTTAGAAGAGATTTGTAAAATTTCAAAAATGTAATTGTTATAGCCAAATTTCTTTAAAATGAATAAATTTTGGGCTATTTCTAAAACAAAATTTATATGTTTCATTTTTAGGAGTTCGAGCATATAATAAAAAATTTGAAGAAAAGAGAGTGGATGTTATGAAATCAGCAAACAAAATGATTTTAACAGCTTTAGTTGGAGTTTTGGCTCTTAGTTCTATTGGTTTTTCAGCAACAAGAGCAAAATCTTCAAGCAAAGCATCAAATGTAACAAGAAAATTTAGCTGCAGCAGCAGAAATGTGACAGTGCAAAATCTTTCAACAGACAAAGTAAGATTGACAGATGGAAATGGAAAAGTTTACAATCTGAAATTAACAAGATCTGGTAGTGGAGAAGAATATACAGGTGGAGGAGTTTCTATTCACATAAAAGGAAATGATGCAGTTTTCACAAAGAATGGAAGCGATGAAAGTTGCTATATGACAATGGATGACAATTCAAGTAGCAACAATCAAAGTTCTAGCGGTAATTTACTAAGAAAATACAGCTGTGATGGTTATCAAGACATATCAGTTGAAAATGTTTCAACAGACAAAGTAAAAGTAGCTGACGGTTATGGTGGAATACACACTTTAAATTCAGCATCATCTGGTAGTGGAGAAAGATATTCAAATGGAAATATCTCTATCCATATGAAAGGAAACGAAGCTGTTTACACAGAAAATGGAAAAGATAAAAGCTGTAGCCTTCAAAACTCTGGGCATGGTTCAATTGAAGAATAAGGCCTAAAAAATTAAAATTAACAATTAAAAACTAATTTAAAAAGCTGTTTATATAATTTTTAAAATTATATCAAATGGCTTTTTTCTATATTTTTAAAAAGAAAAGTTGAAAAAAAGCCTATTATATAGTAAAATCTTTACTATAGGAGGAAAGATGAAAGTTGCTGAATTTATTAATGCGAAAACGATAGAAAAAATGCGTCTGGAAATTAGCGAATCTGGTGGAAATGAAGTATTTTTTCGTGGGATTCCTGATGGAGAGGGGATAGTTTCTGAAGTCGAAGTTATTGCGAGAGGAAATTCCAGTTCTGTTGCTGCATTATTAAATATGATGAGAAAAAATGAAGTTATAATACATAATCATCCGTCTGGAGTGCTGATCCCATCAGATGAAGATGTGAGTATTTCCAGCATGTATGGAGAAGTTGGGGGAGCTTCATACATTGTGAATAATGCTGTGGATGATATTTATGTGATTGTACCTTTAAAAGAATTTATAAAAATAGATGTGGATGAATATTTTGGGGAAAATGGGGCTATTCATAAGAATTTTGGGAAATTTGAGGTACGGCGTGAGCAGTATGAAATGGCTAAGTTTATTGAAAATAGCATGAATGAGAATAAGAAACTTATAGTAGAGGCTGGTACTGGTACTGGAAAGACGATTGCCTATTTATTGCCAACATTGCTTTACGCTATTGAAAATAATCTAAAGGTAATTGTTTCCACAAATACCATCAATTTGCAGGAACAGCTTATTAATAAGGATATTCCGCTTTTAAAGAAAATTATTGACGAGGACTTTAATTATCAGATTGTAAAAGGACGTGGGAATTATCTTTGCAAGAGAAAACTTTACAATATAGATGTTACAGAGAAGGAAACAGATACGGAAGAGGAAAAAGCTGAAAAAAATATTATAAGAAATCTTATTGACTGGGATAAAAATGTTACGAGGACAGGTGACAGGAATGAGCTAAAATACGAAATTTCAAACAGTATCTGGGAAAAAGTGAATAGTGAAGTGGATATGTGTAAAGGAGTAAAGTGTCCGTATTATTCAAAATGCCACTTTTTTAATGCTAGAAAAAATGTTGCGGATGCCACACTTCTTATTGTTAATCACCATATGTTCTTTGCAGATTTAGCAATTAGAAATCAGACAGGATTTTATACAAATTATTCAATTTTACCAAATTATGATATTGTTGTTTTCGATGAGGCTCACAATATAGAAGATACGGCTCGAAATTATTTTACTTTTGAAACATCAAAAATATCATTTGGACGGCTTATGGGGAATATTTATAATAGACGTGTCGTAAATTCCAGCAATGGTGGGGCTATTGTAAGGTTAATGACTTATTTGAACGAAAGTCTTTCAAGTGAAGAATATGAAAAAGTTGATGAATTGAAGGAAGATGTTATCGCAGAATTGAACGTATTTTACGATAAAGGAATAGATATTTTTGATAAATTGATTTATCTTTTTTCAAAAAATAATGACAAAAGGGAAATCAAGATAAAGATTGATAAGCAGAAAATGCGAAGTAATAAGGCTTTTCGTGAAGTTATGGAAATTAATAGCCAATTTAAGGAAAGTTATGGAAATTTAGTTATAAGAATTAACAAGTTTTTAAATACTGTGAGCAATTATAATTTAGAAGACAAAGAAGGCTTTTTATTTGAGTTTTCAAGATACTATGAAAGATTGAAGCAGTACTATAAGAAATTTGAGTTTATTTTAGAGGGAAAAGAGGAAGGATATGTTTACTGGGCTAATGTCACTACAATCCGTCCAAATGTAAAATTATACGCTACTCCTTTTGATATTTCAGATGAACTGAATGATAATTTATTTACAAAAATGGATAGAATGGTTTTTACTTCAGCAACACTTGCTGTTGACAATAAGTTTGACTATTATAAAAAAAGTATTGGGCTTATGAAGGAAAATCGTAGAAAAATAGATGAAAGAATTGTAAAATCTCCATTTGATTATGAAAAGCAAATGAAAGTTTATATTCCAGAAGATGCACTTGATCCAACAAATATTGAATTTATAAGAGATTTAGAAGAATTTATTGAAGGGGTAATAAAAAGTACAAAAGGACATTGTTTTTTATTATTTACTTCATACAGTACTTTGAACTTTTTGTACAACCAGTTAAAATCACGTTTTTCAGAAAAGGAATATACGCTTATAAAGCAAAATGATTTTCCACGGCATGAAATGATAGAAATATTTAAAAATTCTAAAAATCCGATATTATTTGGGACAGACAGTTTTTGGGAAGGTGTCGATGTACAGGGAGAACAGTTAAAATCAGTAATTATCACAAAATTGCCGTTTAAAGTGCCAAATGATCCTGTAACTGAGGCGATTATTGAAAATATTAGAAAAAATGGACAAAATCCATTTAATGATTATCAAGTTCCACAAGCTGTAATTAAGTTCAAGCAGGGAGTTGGAAGGCTTATAAGAAGTAAAACTGATAGCGGAAACATTATAATCCTTGATAATAGGATAATAAAAAAAATGTATGGAAAGAAATTTTTGACAGCTTTACCAAGAAATAAAGTCATTGAAAGTAAAAGGGATATTCTAAAAATAATGAAATAGAAAGTTTTAATAAAAAGGAGTTTTATAAAATTTAGGAAAGGAAAGGGAAAATGAGAGTAAGTGCGTTAGGGCGAGAATTTGTTTTTGAAGTAAAAGAAAAAAATCCTAAAAATAATGAAATAAAATATACTAACAAAAATAAATTTATGTTCAGATTTATTATTTTAACAATCACATTTATGATATTTGGGCTAATTATTGAAATGTCAAGGTTAAATGTGAATTATGTCATTGGAAGTGTTGCAAAATCGGATATTGTAGCGTATAAAAATGTATCTTATTTTGTGGATATTTTGGATGACAGTATTGAAGAAAAGATAATGAAGACTACCCAGCCTGAATTTGATAAAATAAAGGATGTAAACAAACAAACCATAATTTCGCTTAATAAATTTTTACGTGATATACGAAAGTTGACTGATGATGCGTCAATTGAAAAATACATAAAAGAAAATAATTACACATTTACAATTGAAGATATTAAGGAAATAGCAATAAGAATAGAAAGTGTGGAGTATTCTGTAAATTTGACAGATATTATATCTGAAATTTATGACAACGGAATTTATAAAATGGAGAATTTGTCAAAAATCATCAGAAAAAAAGATATAAAAGCAGATAATATTGATATGAAAGTCTTGCAAAACTTTATAAAGCCAAATCTAGTTATAAATGAAGCGGCTACAAAGAAAAAAATTGCAGATAATATGATGTCATTACGAGATAAGGAAATCAAAATTTACAAAGGAGATATCATTCTAAAAAAAGGTGAAATTATTGATTCAGATACATTTTTGAAACTCGAAAAATTAAATCTTGTAAGAAATGGGGATAAATTTAGAAAAACTGTTGGACTTGTAGCTACTTTTACGCTAATTATGACATTGATTTATTATTTGTTACGAAAAAATGCAAGAAAAGTTGTGGAATCAAAGGCATTTTATCCGACGCTTCTTACAATAATATTTGTAAACACAATTTATATTTTGTTTTTGAACAATGAATTTTTTATTTATTTACTTCCATTTGCAATGCTTCCGATTATATCAACTATTTTAGGAAACAAAGTATATGCAGTTATAATGACATTTTCAAATATGATCATTTTATCAAGGGAAGAATCATGGTTTCTGGTAACAATAGCAGTTTCACTAGTTGCAATTTATAAAGCTGCGGGTCTTGTAAGTAGAAGTGATATTGTAAAACTTAGTTTCTTTTTGGGAATATTTCAAGCTTTGATGTCGTTTAGTTATGGATTGGTTAATCAGTCAAGCTTTGGTTTGATAATGTTAATGATAGTATTTTCAGTATTTTCAGGAATTTTGACTGGAATGGTGTCGCTTGCGGTGTTGCCATATTTTGAAGATTACTTTGAAATTCTGACAACGATGAAATTGCTTGAATTAAGTGATTTTTCACATACATTACTTAGACAGTTGCTTATGAAGGCACCTGGAACTTTTCACCACAGTATAATGGTTGGAGCTCTTGCGGAAGGTGCTGCTGAAAGTATAGGAGCAAATGCCACATTTGCAAGGATTGCTTCATATTATCATGATATTGGTAAAATGAAACGTCCAGAATTTTTTGTGGAAAATCAGAGAGGTGGAGTAAATCCGCATAATAAGGTGAAACCCTCGCTAAGTGCGTTAATATTGACTTCACACACAAAAGATGGTTATATTATGGGAAAAGAAAATAAATTACCAAAAGAGATTTTAGATGTAATATTGGAACATCACGGAACAACTTTGACACAGTATTTTTACTATAAAGCATTGGAAAATGGAGAAGAAGTGGTGGAAAGCAACTTTAGATACAGCGGGCCTAAACCCACAACAAAGGAATCTGGAATAATCCTATTGGCAGATACGGTGGAAGCGGCTACAAGAACGCTTGAAAACAAAAGCAAGGAAGGAATTGAAAACTTTATCAGGTATTTAGTAAAATCCAAAATTGAAGACAAGCAACTAAGTGACTCCGATTTAACTTTGGGAGAAATAGAAACTGTAGTGCAGTCATTCATAAATACACTGCAAGGTGTTTACCATGAAAGAATAAAATATCCAAAAATGGATGAAAAAATGAAAAAAAATTAAAACTAAAATGGAGAAAACTATGTTAAACATTGATATAACTTATAATATCGACCAAATTGAAAATTTTTTTGATGATGAAAAAATAAAGGAATTTGTCAGTTACATCTTAACAGATGAATACAAGGAAGAATTTGACAAAAATGAATATTATTTGTCATTATTAATTACAACAAATGCGCAAATTCAGGAAATAAACCGTGAATATCGTCAAAAAGACACTCCAACCGATGTAATTTCTTTTGCTTATAATGAAACTGAAAACTTCGGAGCAATGAATATGTTAGGCGACATTGTAATCTCAATCGAGCGTGTAAAAGAACAATCTAGTGAATACGGACATTCTGATGAGCGGGAATTTTATTATGTTTTGTGTCACGGGATGTTACATTTGCTTGGATATGACCACATTGAAGAGGAAGACAAAGTTGTTATGAGAAGACGGGAAGAAGAAATTTTGAGTAAATTTAATTATTGCAGATAAATTTACCTGTAATTAAAAGTGGAAAGGAGTAGAAAATTGGAAGAAAAAAATAAAGAAAATAGAGATAAAGAAACTAAGAAAGATAAAAAGTCAATATTTTCATTGTTTCATAAAAAAGATAGATACAATTGGGATATCAAAAAGGAAAGAGCAAGAGATAAACGGCTTGTGGATAGCTTTAATTTTGCAATTGATGGTATGATTTCAGCATTACGGAATGAAAAGCATATGAAAGTACATATACTTGCGGCAATTGTTATCGTGATTTTGGCAATTTTGATAAATGCGAGCAAAGTGGAGATTCTTGTAATTTCCCTGTCTGTATGTTTTGTAATAATTACGGAACTTATAAATACAGCCGTTGAAGCACTTGTGGATTTGATTTCTCCTGAACGGCATCCACTTGCAAAATTGGCTAAGGATGTGGCGGCTGGAGCAGTATTAGTTGCGGCAATAAATGCAGTTTGTGTTGGATATTTGCTGTTTTATGATAAATTGCTAGATATTTTTGATGGTACGAATAAATTGCATATTATAGCTGGAAGAAAGGGTAATATTACACTTTTAATATTACTTCTGGTTGGAATTTTAGTAATCGTTCTAAAATCCTTTTTTCAAAAAGGGACACCTCTTGAAGGAGGTATGCCGAGCGGACATAGCGCCATAGCTTTTGCAGCTTTTGGAATATTGCTTTTTATGACATCTGACATAAGAATATTAATTTTAGGTTTTTTTATGGCAGGGCTGGTAGCACAGAGCCGTGTTAAATCTGGAATTCATAGCATAAAAGAAGTTCTTGCGGGTGGACTGCTTGGATTTTCAGTTGCATTTATCATATTGTTTGTAATGTTGCAATTTGGGATTTTGTATAATTAACACTAAATCTGTTTTAAATAACGAATTTATTACAAATTTTTCTAACTTAAAGAATAAAACTTAATATTTTAATTGATAAAAAGAAGATGATATGCAATATTTAAGAAAATCTTATTGATGGCTATTATTGCTGTGGCAGTTATAGGATGCACTGCAGAAGATATAGCCATTTAGAAAATGCAGGTCGAATAGCAGCTGAAAGATGTGTAAAGTGTTATGAAGGGGATGATGAAATTTATTATTGCAAGGACAAATACGGAAATAGGATATATTAATGTATGAAGTGTAGATATTGAAACAATATTAGAATGGATAATGACTGATAAAAAGGAATGAAACAGATATAAAGGGCAGGGACTTTCCATACAGGAGAAGGCTTTCTTGCCCTTTTTTCTTTTGGATAAATATTGTATTTCTATTCTATCTGATACTATTTCCCATTTAAATAGTAAAAATGAGAAAATTTATGGAATTAAAGCCTTTTAATCATTAATTATTTATCTTAAGGACTTTTATAATTTTATTTATAAATACTATGATTAATAATGGTTTTTTTATTTAATGTTTTCTAAATTTAAGAACTTAAAACATAATTTTCATTTTTTAAACAGATTCTAGTATAAATTAATTTGTCGGAGCATTTTTCTGTGATGGCAAAACTGTCTGAGCATAGCGAGTTTTTTGTCAGCACAGAAAAATGTCATAGACTAGCCATAGGTTGTAGGATTTGCGGCAATGAGCAATCCTACGAAAATAAAAAAGAAAAAACATAGTAATATAAAAAAATATTCATTAATAATAAACAGTTTTTGAAAATCTGAATAAAAAGCCCTTATATAAATAATTAAAAATTAAATTTAAATTTTTTTAACAAGGATTAAATTAATTATTACAGAATTTTTTTGTCTCATTTTTTTAGTTGTATTTTCAGCAGTATATTTTACATTAGTACTGCATTTGATTATACAATACACCATACAATAATTGATAGAAATTTGTACAAGAAAAAATTGAAAAAAGTTTAAAAATATGCTACAATAATTGGTGTTGAAAGTTACTTTATTAAAAAAAATCAATATAATAAAGTTCAAAAATTATTTAAAAATTTAGGAGTTGAAAAATAAATTATGTTTCAAAAATTAGACGATGTTGTTTTAAAGCATAAGGAACTTACAGAAATGCTTATGGATCCCGAAGTTGTTTCAGATCCAAAGAAAATTATGGAGTACAATAAGGCTTTAAACAGTATTGATGAAGTTGTTCAAAAATATACATATTACAAAAATCGTAAAGAAGAAATGGAAAGCTTGAAGGAAGATTTAAAAGCTGAAAAAGATTCAGAAATGAAGGAAATGATGCTTGAAGAAATTCATTCAATCGAAGAAGAAATTCCACAGCTTGAAGAAGAATTAAAGATCCTTTTACTTCCCAAAGATCCTAATGATGATAAAAACGTTATTATGGAAATCCGTGCTGGAGCGGGTGGAGATGAAGCGGCATTGTTTGCAGCTGATATTTTCAGAATGTTTACAAGATATGCAGAAAGAAACCGTTGGAAAACTGAAATCATTGACAAAAGTGAAATTGGTGTTGGCGGACTGAAGGAAGTAACATTCCTGATTAAAGGTAATGGAGCTTATTCAAGATTAAAATTTGAAAGTGGAGTTCACCGTGTACAAAGAGTTCCGGCTACTGAATCTTCTGGAAGAGTTCACACATCTACAATTACAGTTGCGGTATTGCCTGAAATAGATGATGTAAGTGAAGTTGAAATTAATCCAAGTGATTTAAAGATTGATACATACAGATCAAGCGGAGCGGGTGGTCAGCACGTAAATACTACTGATTCTGCCGTAAGAATTACTCACTTGCCAACTGGACTTGTGGTAACTTCGCAAGATGGACGTTCACAAATAAAAAATAGAGAGGCTGCAATGAAAGTACTGGCTTCTAAGCTATATGAAATGGAATACGAAAAACAAAGAAGTGCAGTTGAAAACGAAAGACGTTCGCAAGTTGGAAGTGGAGATAGATCTGAAAAAATAAGAACATATAATTTTCCTCAAGGAAGAGTTACCGATCATAGAATTAAGTTGACTCTTCATAGATTAGATGGTGTTCTAGATGGGGATTTAGATGAAATGATAGATGCATTAATCGCTTATGAACAGGCAGAATTATTAAAAGAGGTTGGAAGTAGCAATGAATAATTTGCTGGATATTTTGAATAAATCGGTTAATTATTTGGAAAAAAAAAATATAAAAAATGCTAGGTTGACAGCAGAAAGTATAATTTCAGAAGTGATGGAAATGGAAAGAATAATGCTTTATGCTGAATTTGAGCGTATATTATCAGAAGACGAGTTAAAAAAAATTAGAGAAAAACTAAACGATGTTATAAATAATGATAAAAAAATATCTGACAATAATGATTTTGAAAATATGGAAAAATCTGAAAAGCAGTTAAAATTATTGCTTGATAAAAGTATTTTATATCTTGAAAAGAATAGTATTGATGAAAGTAAGCTAATTGCTGAAATTATATTTTCACATGTCTTGAATGTCGATAGAATGATGCTTTTTACAAAATATAGAGATGAAATTGAAGATGAAAAAATCGAAAAAATCAGATATTTTATTCAAAAAATAGGACGTGAAAAATTTCCAGTTCAATATTTGTTAAATGAACAGGAATTTTATGGAAGAAAATTTTACGTTGACAAGGGAGTTTTAATTCCACGTCAGGATACTGAAATTTTGGTTGAAAAAATAATTCAAATTTTAAAAAATAACATTCAAAAAAATAAAAATTTAGAAAAAAATTTAAAAATTCATCCAAAAATACTTGATATTGGCGTTGGAAGTGGTATAATAGGAATAACAGCCGCATTGGAAATAAAGGATTCCTATGTATTAGGTGTGGATATTTCCGAAAAGGCACTTGAAACTGCTGAAAAAAACAAGGAACTTCTAAAAGTTTCAAATATAAAATTTTTAAAATCAAATTTATTTGAAAATGTTGAATTTAAGCAGTTTGATATGATAGTGTCAAATCCACCGTATATTTCCCTTAATGAAGCTGGTATTATGTCAGATGACACTTTATTGCATGAGCCAAGTGAAGCACTTTTTGCAGAAAATGATGGATTATATTTTTATTATGAGATTTGTCAGAAAGCACTTGATTATTTGGCTGATTTAGGGTATTTGCTATTTGAAATTGGCTATAAGCAGGGGAAAAATGTTGCTGAAATTATGACAAGCTCAGGCTTTAAAAATGTAGAAGTTATAAAGGATTTAGCTGGACTGGATAGAGTTGTTGTGGGGCAGAAATTATAAATAAAATTAAGAATTAACAAAAGGATTAAATAATTTCAGATTTTTATTTTACCATAAAATTTTTATAAAAGGAACTTAAAACATCAGAAAATATTTAATCAAAAAGAATGGAGATGAATTAATGATTAGTGATAGGAGAATTTTTAAAAAGACAGGAGCATTGTTATTAGGCTTAACATACTCAATAATATCATTTGGAAGTGAGAATATAAAGGATGTGGTTTCAGCATCAGAAAAAATTGAAACTGTAAATACGCCAAAACCTGAACCAAAATTAGTAGCTTCAACAAGAACAAATGTTAGCAATTCTCAATTGGAAAAATTAATTAAGGACCAATATAACAATAAGAGCATTGACTTAAATGTAAATACAAGTTTAAGAAATATGCGTGATAGTGGAAGTTATGAACGTCCAAATGTAGATACTACTTATACAGCAAATAGGAAAACTCAGCAAGGTACGCCTGATGTAAAATTATCAAAAGAGCAATTATTAGCTGTAGCTGAAAAAATTTTCCAAAATGAAACAGGCGGGATTAGAAATAATTTAGTTGACTGGAATGATGGAGAAAATTTTCCATCACTTGGAATAGGACATTTTACTTGGTTTAAAGCAAGTGGCGGAAGAAAAGGTTTTGGAGATAGCTTGCCTGATATGGTTGCTTATTATAAACAGCAAGGTATTACATTGCCAAAATTACTTTCGGAATTTAGATATTCGCCTTGGAGCAGTAAATCGGAATTAATGGCTAAAAAAGCTAATGGTGATAAGGATATTCAAGAATTAATTGCATTTTTTGATAATACAAGAGATATTCAAGTAATGTTTATTTATGACAGGTTAAAAGGTTCACTTGATAAAATGATTGAAGCGTCTTCAAACAAGGAAAATTTAAGAAATCAGTTTGAAAGAATGGTAAATACTCCTAATGGACTTTATGCGTTGATTGACTACGTAAACTTTAAAGGTGAAGGATTGAAAGGTGTTTCTGCATACAATAATATAGCTTGGGGATTAAGACAAGTGCTTGAAAATATGAAAGGAACAGCAGTAGGACAAAGTGCATTAGTAGAATTTAGCAACTCTGCCAAGGATGTGTTGGCAAGACGTGTGAGAAATGCTCCAAGAAATGAGAGAAGATGGCTACAAGGATGGTATAATAGAGTAGACACATACAAAACTTTTGAAATTGGAAGAGCATATTAATTGAATAATAATTATGGCAGGGAATTATTAAATTCCCTGTTTCCTTTGAAATAAAAAAATAAAAAAAAGAAAATACAGAAATAGGAGAAATAAATTAAATGAAAATTTCAGATTTTGATTTTGAACTGCCTGAGGAACTGATAGCACAACATGCTGTAAATCCGAGAGATCATTCAAAATTATTAGTATTAAATAAAAAAGAAAAAACATTAGAATATAAAAAATTTTATAATATTATCGATTATTTAAAAAAAGATGATGTTTTAGTAATTAACCGTACGAAAGTTATTCCCGCAAGATTGTTTGGGCATAAGGAAAATGGGGTTGTGCTGGAATGTTTTCTTTTAAAAAGATATGACTTATATACGTGGGAAGTTTTGCTAAAACCTGCTAAAAAATTAAAAATTGGACAAAAACTTATATTTCTGGAGGGAGTATTAGAGGCGGAACTTCTAGAAATAAAGGAAGATGGGAACAGAATTATAAAATTTAATTTTGAAGGAAGATTTGAGGAAATTTTGGATAAATTGGGAGAAATGCCGCTTCCACCGTATATTGTGGAAAAACTGGAGGATAAGGATAGATATCAGACTGTTTATGCTAAAGAGGGGGAATCAGTAGCCGCACCGACTGCAGGTCTTCATTTTACAAATGAACTTTTAGGTAAAATCCGTGAAAAAGGAGTTATTATAACAGAAGTATTTTTGGATGTGGGGCTTGGAACATTTCGTCCAGTACAGGTGGAAAACGTTCTGGATCATAAAATGCACAGCGAAAAGTACCGAATTCCTGAAGAAACTGTTAAAATTATTAACAAAGCTAAAGAAAAAGGGAATCGTGTAATTGCGGTAGGAACGACCTCAGTAAGAACATTGGAATCTTCAGTCGATGACAATGGAAAGCTCATAGCTTCAGAAGGGGATACAAATATTTTTATTTATGGAGATTATAATTTTAAAATTGTTGATGCAATAATTACAAATTTCCATTTGCCAAAATCTACTTTAATTATGTTAATTTCATCATTTGGTGGTAAGGAGTTTGTTTTTGAGGCTTATAAGAAAGCTATTGAAGAAAAGTATAGATTTTATAGTTTTGGAGATTCGATGTTTATTTATTAAAATATTAATTCTGATAAAAAATAAAAAACTGTTTCATAAACTTTACAGATCTAAATTAATGAAACAGTTTAATTTAATTAAAGTTATTGGTTAAGTAGAATTAAATTACTAAAATTATAAACTATTAAATGTTATGTTAAAATACTAAAATAATAATTACAACTTATAACTAAAATCTAACTATATATATGTTATAACCGTACTTAGCTTTTGCAGTTTTGACTATTTCATCAGATGAATTAGTTATATCACTTGCCCCTAAGCTTTTTAGTCTTTGGTACATTAGTAATCTCTTACATATATTGTTTGACCTTTTATGTTATTTAGTATAGATTTGATATCATTAAGTATATCTTGTGACAATCCTAAAGTTGACATGTATTTAGTAAATCCATTACCATTAGGTATATACATTGCATTTTTTGAATCAGGGCTCTTAATTACATCAGAAGAACTCGTGGATGATTTAGATATACCTGCTAATCCAATAACTGCAGAAAATAAAAATATAGCTAAAAATTTAAATTTTTTCATGATAAACTCCTCCTTGAAATAAACATTTAATAAGTCTAATTTTAGATAGATATATAATGTATTTTTAATTAACATAAATTATATTGCTTACCTTTCAATAGAAGTGTACCATACAAAATAGGTAAATATAATGCAATTTTTGAGTTATTTCCTAAAAATTGTAATTGTTTACCTAAATAAAATATTTAGTGATAATTTGTTTTTAAGTCTTATTTATTACGACTTTTTACATTTTTTTATGGTATAATGTAAAGTAATGAAAAAATAATTTTTTATATTGTTTAGGAAAAATTTAAATAAAAAATGGTGTTATTTAAATAAGGAAGTGGTTAATATGAAAAGTGATGATTTCAGATGTAAAAATTGTGGCGGAATGATGCGGTTTGATCCAAAATCTGGGAATTTGAAATGTGAAAATTGTGGAACAGAAGAAGAATTGCTAAAAAATTTTACAAACAAAAGACATGGTATAAATAATTATGAAAATAGAATAAAAAATCAAATAAGTGAAGGAAAGACAATTGTGGAGTGTAGTTCTTGCGGAGCTACAATTGAAATGGATGCTTTTGAAACTTCCCAAACATGTCCTTACTGCGATTCAAATATTGTGCTTAGTGAAAAGGCGGTATCTGTGCTGGAACCTGATGGAATGAAGCCTTTTTTGATTGATAAAAAAGAAGTTGGTCAGCTTTTTTCAGAATGGATAAAAAAAAGATGGTTTGCTCCAAATGTTCTGAAAACTTTGTATCAAAGTGGGAAAGTTACAGGGATATATCTTCCATATTGGTCTTTTGATACTGATGCGGATAGTGAGTATACTGCTGAAGGAGGAATCGATAGAACAGAAACTTATGAAGAAGATGGGAAAATAAAGACTAGGATAGTTACAGACTGGTATTTTGTAAGAGGAAATGTTCAAAATGAATTTGAAAATGTAATAATGCGGGCCTCTAGAACATTAAAGGACAGTCTTCTAAAAAGTCTAGGCGGATTTAATGTGGATGATACAATAGATTTTACTTCCGGGTATTTGTCAGGTTATAATTCTGAAATTTTTAAGGTTCCTATGAGGCAAGGATATGAAGAATCTAAGCAAATAATGGAAAATAGAATTTATAATACTATCAGTTCGGATGTTTTAAGAAGATATGACAGGGTAAGGAATATAAGATTTGATGTTTATTGGAGCAATGAATATTATAGACTTTTATTATTGCCTGTGTATTCAATGTCTTATTCTTTTAATGGAAAATCCTATCAAGTTCTTATAAATGGAGAAAGTGGAATAATGGTGGGAGAATATCCGAAATCTGCAATTAAGATAGCATTTGCTGTGATAGCAGCAATAATTGTAGCTGCAGCAATAATTTACTATTTATATAAATAAAATTTAATAAAATAATTAGGAGGAATAAAAATGGCTGGTATTTTAGAAAGATTTAAAACAATTATGTCGTCTAATATTAATGCATTATTGGACAAAATGGAGGATCCTGAAAAAATGATAGATCAGTATCTAAGAGATATGGAAAAGGATCTAGGTAGTGTAAAGGCCGAAACTGTTGCTGTAATGGCACAAGAAAGTGCTGTGAAGAGAAAAGTTGCTGAATGTGAAGATGAAATTAAAAAAATGGAAAATTATGCAAAAAAAGCTCTTCAAGCTGGAAATGAAGCGGACGCAAGAATGTTTTTGGAAAAGAAGGAGTCTATCAAGATAAAGCTGGATTCTTTGGAAAAGGAAAAAATGATTGCAGTTGAAAATTCTTTGAAAATGCGAGAAATGCATGATAAACTTACATCAGATATACAAAAACTTAATGCAAAAAGAAATGAAATAAAAGCAAAAATAAAAATGGCAAAATCTGCAGAAAAAATTAACTCAATGACATCTTCTACTGGAATAAGCGGGAAAATGGACTCATTTAATTCTATTGAAGAAAAAGTAGATAGAATGTTAGATGAAGCAAATGCGTCTATAGAGCTTAATTCACCTAAAAAAGATGAAGTAGATGATCTTATGAAAAAATATGACAGTGGAGAATCAGAAAGTTCATCAGCAGTTGATGAAGAACTGGAAAGATTGAAAAAGGAAATGGGTTTATAAATTGAAAGGAGCAGTTTAAAATGGGATTATTTGGCAATCAGCTTGCGAACGTAGTAGAATGGGAGCAATTTAATGATGAGATGATTTTTTGGAAATGGTCAAATAAGGAAATAAAAAAAGGTTCAAGATTAATTATAAGACCTGGACAGGATGCAATTTTTCTTTTTAATGGAAAAGTAGAAGGTGTGTTTGAAAATGAGGGAAGTTATGATATTGCCTCTCAAATTGTGCCTTTTCTATCAACATTGAAGGGGTTTAAATTTGGATTTAATTCAGGAATGAGAGCAGAAGTGCTTTTTGTCAATACAAAAGAAATCACTGTAAAGTGGGGAACCAAAAACGCCATTAATATTCCAGCACCAGGACTTCCAGGAGGGATGCCAATAAGAGCCTTTGGTACAATGGCTTGTAAAGTCGATAACCATAACGTATTAATTGATAAAATTGCTGGAATTAAACAGCAATTTAATATTGATGATGTAAAGGAAAGAGTAATTTCAATGCTGGATCAGCTTCTTATGAAATGGATAGCAAGAGAAGGAAAGGATATGTTCAATCTTCAGGTAAATTCATTTGAAATAGGGAACGGCATAAAAGAAGATATGGACTTTGAAATGCGAAAAATAGGACTTTCTATTCCTAGTTTTTCTATTTCCAGCTTCAGTTACCCAGAAGAAGTCAAGAGAATGCAGGAAAAGGCGGCAGGACAAAGTATGGTTGGAGATGTAAATAAATATACTCAAATGTCTATGGCTGACTCAATGGAAAATGGCGGAGGAGCAGGAAATATGGCTGGAAGTATGGCAGGTATGCAGATGGGAATGATGATGGGACAGCAGATGGCAAATCAGATGAACCAGTCAAATCAAATGCAAAACAGCCAGCAATCTGTAGGAAACGCTGCCGCACCAAAGTTCTGCCCAGAATGCGGTACAAAAACAAACGGCAGTAAATTCTGCCCAGAATGTGGAACTAAATTGTATTGATTTTTATAATTCGGAGCATAAAATTATATGGACTAATATTTCTTAATATTTTTTAGGATTAGTCCATATTTTTATTAATGTAGATTATTTTAGTAGTTTAATTTTAAATAGGTTTGAGTGTACAATAATATTGTTTGTTATTATTGGTTTGATATTGAAAAGTTTTAAATACAAGTGAAAAAATAAATTTTATGTTATTTTGTCATAAAAAAACATGATCTTTAAACTGATTTTTATGTCTAGTTATTAGATCATGTTTTATAATTATTTTAGTAGATTTAATAGTAAAATGATTGTAATAATGAATTCAAAAAACTTATAAAACTTACTAATTTTTATTTTTTTGATTATTTAATCAAAAAAACTAATTAATATAGAATAATTGTTTTAAACTATCGTAATCCAGTATTCCTTCATTAATATTTTCTATAACTGAATTTTGAATTACAACGTTAGTTGGAACGCTTTTAATTTTAAATCCTTTCATTAATGATTGATTGGCATCGTAGTAAACGGGGAAAGTAAATTTATTTTCTGCAACAAATTGCTTTGTTGATGTTAAATTTGTTCTTCTGCTTGTAAATATAACTGCTACATTTATACTATCTTTATTTTCATCATAAAATTTTTGAACTTCTGGTAATTCAGTGTGGCAGTGTGGACACCATTCAGCAGCAAATACTAATAATGTAGGTTTACCATTATTCAATATTTTTCTACTTTTTATATATTTTCCACTAAATTCTCTTAACTCGAAGCTAGGAATCTTTGCTCCAATTTCCATATTTACCTCAAAAGGTTTTGTTTTTCCGTATCCAACTAAAAATACCATAAACATTGAAATAATAACTAATAATTTTTTCATTTGTATCCCTTCTTTCTATAAATTTAAAATTGTTAATTAGATTATATAATATTATTCAGAATATGTAAAATAATTTTTTTTTACAAATATATTATTTTTATTTGACATTATCTGTAAAAATTATTATAATTATATAGGTAGTGAAATAAATTTGAAATTAAACTCAAAGAAGTTAAAACATGGTTAATAAAAATTTTTAAAATAAATTAGATGTTAAAAAATAAAGGAGGATTGAAAAAGGTATATGAAAAAAATAGGAGCAATAGTAGTAATAATGCTGGTTATTGTTTTTTTATCGTGGCAAACAGGAAAGGTAGAAAAGAAATCGTTAAGTGGTGTTTCAAAGGAACAGATTGTATTAGAGAAAAACAAAGATAAATATAATAAACATATACGATTTTATAACAGAATATTAAATGTTGATAAAGGGTTGTTGTATTATTTTGAAGATGCAGGAATGGATAAACAATTTAAAAATATTCAGACTGAAGATATTGAAGCAGATATTGCTATAGATAAAAACTTTATTGATAAATTAAAGGAATTATCAGCAAGCAAGGACAAAAAAGATGAACTAGATAAAAAGGCGATTGCTATGATTCCAATACTTGAAAAAATGTTGCCAGTTGCTGAAGAAATGAAAACATATTACAAAAACAAACAATATTTACAAGATAATTACGCAAAAGCACAAACATTGCATACAGAATTACTTGCTTCACTAGATAAATATAATCAAGTGACAAAAAGTTATAAAGAAGTTTTTGAAAAAAAATCCAATGAAATCAAAAAACTGATGATAAAAGATTATGATAAACGAAAACAATTTATAACATACAACCAATTTATATTTATTGAGGAAGGCGATAAAATTATAAAGGAAATCCATAAGCAAGAACTTGATGCAAGCGATTTTACAGTAAAAGGAAATGCCAAAAAATTCAAAAAAATTCAAGAAAAAATGGATAAACTTTTTAACAAATTTGAAAAATCTATAAAAAATACAAAACAACTCGGAAAAGAAGGATATAATCCTGGAGACCACAGTGAATTTATCCAGAAAGCAAATAAATTTAGACAATCTGTAAATGTATTTATCCAAAGAATAGAGAAAAAGGAAAAAGCTTCGCATTCATCTGTAAGTGATAGTTTCTTTGCACAGACTGAGGAAGGGACACCAGAAAATGTACTTGCAAACTTCAACGAAGTAATAAAGGAACACAACAAATTATTAGCGAAAAAAACTAAAAAATAATAATTAAAATTAATTTATGAAAGAAAGATTTGATTTTATCAGATTTTTCTTTTTTTTTACAAAAATGTGGTATAATTATAACGAAAAAATATTAAGGAGTGATAGTAATGAAGAAAGCAGTTATATTTTTGGTAATGGCAGTTGGAATAAATGCAATGGCACATTTAGGAGGACCTTGTTCTGTAAGTGAGAAAAAATGTGTTATAAGAGGATTCAAGGTAGATGGAAATGTTCTGAATGAATCAGAAGTTTCTAGTATTAGAGAGATTGTTGATATATTGAATAAATATGGCAAATCAGGGACAATTGATGTTATAGGACATACAGATTCTACAGGTTCACAAAAACATAATTTAAAATTATCAGAAACAAGGGCAAAAAATTTTGCAAGATTAATGAGGGAATTTGGGCTAGATAAAAGATTTTCCTTTGGAAAAATAAAAGGTGAAGGAGCAAATTCGCCTGTGGATACAGATGACAGAGTTGAAGGTAGATATAATAACCGAAGGGTTGAAATTCTTTTGAATAATGTGGAATTTGAAAATCAAGAAGGTAAGTAAAATTGGAAACAAAGATTATGAAAAAATTAATTATACTTTTGATGATAGTAACAGGTATGAGTGTGCAGGCAGAGGAAATTTTAAAAAAAGAAGAAAAAATTAATATGGGAAATACTAATTATATTCCAGAAAACCCAATGTCAACTCAGATAAATTTTGGATTTCTGCCTTGTATTATAACAGATGGAAAATGCGTAGTTCATGGATTTAAGGTAGATGGAGAAAAAGTGAATGAATCTGAAAGTTATGATTTGAAATACATTGCAAATATGCTTAATGTCCATATAGAAAAAGGTTCTCTTGAAATTATAGGACATACAGATTCAACTGGTTCAAAAAAACATAATCTAAAATTATCTTTGGAAAGAGCAATAAATGCAGCTAAATTATTGCGGGAATATGGATTAGATAAAAGATTTTCCATTGTGAAAATTATAGGAAAAGGTGGGGAGGAACCTATGGATACAAATGAAACTGTAGAAGGAAGATATAATAATAGAAGAATTGAAATCATTTTAAATGATTTGGAATATAAAGAATCAAAATTTATAAATGAATAAATATCAAATGAATTTAAAGAAATATTATTATAAATTTTTATGATTATTATTCTTTTTGAGTTATAAAATATTTTATAATTTAATACCAAAAATTAAAGTTAATATTTTCAAAAATTTATAAAAAAAAACTATTTTACTGAAATAAAATAGTTCTAAATTATAATATGAGTGATTTTTATAAAGTGGTGCCGCTTGTCGGACTCGAACCAACCACCTACTGATTACAAGTCAGTTGCTCTACCAGATGAGCTAAAGCGGCAAAATTTACAAAGATATTATATCGGATTTTTATTGTAATGTCAAGGGAAATTTAATTTGATTTTTTGTTGTTTTTTCAAAAGACTTTGTGATATACTTTTATTATTAATACTTGTTAATTTTATTGAAATTTAAAAGATTGGAGAACAAAATGAGTGAAAAGAATTTAAAAATCTTAGGATGGATTGGAACATTACTTTCTGTAATAATGTATGTGTCTTATGTTCCACAAATAATGGGAAATTTGCACGGACACAAAACATTTTTCTTACAGCCTTTAGCAGCAGCAGTTAACTGTACGATATGGACAAGTTATGGGCTTTTAAAGGAAAAAAAAGATTATCCTTTATCAGCAGCAAACTTTCCAGGGGTAGTCTTTGGGCTACTTGCAACGATTACAGCATTTTAGAAATTTAATTTTAAAGATTTAATATGAAAAGTTCATTTGAATGATGATTAATCATTTTAGTGAGCTTTTTTTGTTAATTTTTTTATAAAAGTAGAAAAAAACTCATCTTTGTGATAAAATATACAATATGATTTGTGAAATAAAAAAATTTAAATAAAAACTATATATAATTAAAACAGGAGGAAAAATAATGCCAAACGAACTGAATAAAGTTTATTCACCAAATGAAATAGAAGATAAATGGTATAAAATATGGGAAGAAAAAGGGTATTTTAATGCACAGCACAATGCAGAAAAGCCAGGATATTCAATTGCTATTCCGCCGCCAAATGTTACAGGAATTTTGCACATGGGGCATATGCTTAATAATTCAATACAGGATACTATTATTAGGTATAAGAGAATGAGCGGCTTTGATACACTTTGGATTCCGGGGATGGATCATGCTGGGATTGCTACGCAAAATAAAGTTGAGAGAATGCTGGCTGATGAAGGAACTTCCAAAGAGGAAATTGGATATGATGAGTTCTTGAGAAGAACTTGGGAATGGAAGGAAAAACATGGCGGGCTGATTACAAAGCAGCTTAGAAAACTGGGAGTTTCGCTGGACTGGACAAGAGAGAGATTTACTATGGATGAAGGGCTTTCGGAAGCTGTAAAGGAAGTGTTTATCAAACTTTACAATGATGGGCTTATTTATCGTGGAGAATACATTGTAAACTGGTGTCCGCACGACAAGACAGCACTTGCTGATGATGAGGTAAATCATGAGGATAAAAATGGAAAAATCTGGGAAATTAGATATCCGATTAAAGATAGTGATGAGGAATTTGTAATTGCTACGACTCGTCCTGAAACAATGCTTGGAGATACAGGGGTTGCAGTAAATCCAAATGATGAAAGATATAAGCATCTGATTGGAAAAACTGTAATTTTGCCTCTTATGAACAGAGAAATTCCAATTGTGGCAGATGAATATGTGGATATGGAATTTGGGACTGGAGTAGTTAAGATGACTCCGTCACACGATCCTAACGACTTTGAAGTGGCAAAAAGGACTGGACTTGCATTTTTAAATATTTTTACAGAAGATGCGCATGTAAATGAAAATGGTGGGAAATATCAAGGGCTAGAAAGATTTGCAGCTAGAAAGGCTATACTTGCTGATTTGGAAGAGCAAGGACTGCTAGTTGGAGTGAAAGATCATAAAAATGCTGTGGGGCATTGCTACAGATGTAATTCGATTATTGAGCCAAGAGTTTCTACGCAATGGTTTGTAAAAATGGAGCCGCTTGCAAAAAGAGCACTAGAAGTTGTAAAAAATGGAGAAATTCAAATTACGCCAAAAAGATGGGAAAAAGTTTATTATAACTGGCTGGAAAACATAAGGGACTGGACAATTTCGCGTCAAATCTGGTGGGGACACAGAATACCTGCCTATTATTCAGAAGACGGAACAGTTTTTGTGGCAAAAAGTCTGGAAGAGGCAAAAGTGCAGGCACGTGAAAAATTTGAAAAAGATGTGAACTTGACGGAAGAAACTGATGTGCTTGATACTTGGTTTTCATCAGCATTATGGCCATTTTCAACATTGGGCTGGCCAAATGAAACTGAAGATCTGAAAAAATTCTTTCCAACAAATGCACTTGTTACAGGGGCAGACATATTGTTCTTCTGGGTAGCAAGAATGGTAATGATGAGTCTTTACATAAAAGATGAAATTCCATTTAATTATGTTTATCTGCACGGAATTATACGGGATGAAAAAGGTAGAAAAATGAGTAAATCTTTAGGAAATTCGCCTGACCCGCTTGACTTGATAGCAAAATACGGTGCAGATGCAATAAGATTCAGCTTTTTATACAATACTTCACAAGGGCAAGACATCCATTTTTCAGAAAAACTGCTTGAAATGGGTTCAGCTTTTGCAAATAAAGTATGGAATGCATCAAGATTTGTATTGTCAAATCTGGAAGATTTTGATGTTTCAACAACTGTGGATAATTCTGAATTTAAACTTGAAGATAAATGGATTTTATCCAAATTGCAGACTGCTTCAAAATTAATTAATGAAAATATGGAAAAATATGAACTGGACGCTGCTGCAAAATTGGCATACGAATTTTTCCGTGGAGATTTCTGTGACTGGTATGTAGAAATTGCCAAAACACGTGTCTATGGACAGGAAGGCAGTGATAAAGTTGTGGCACAATGGGTGTTAAGACATGTTCTTGATAAAGGGCTGAAAATGCTGCATCCATTTATGCCGTTTATTACTGAGGAAATTTGGCAAAAATTACAGACTGGCGAAGAAACAATTATGTTATCAGATTTTCCAGAAGAGGAAAAAGAGTTTATAAATATTGAGGCTGAAAAGGAATTTGACTATCTGAAGGAAATTATTTCGGCAATTAGAAATATCCGTGGAGAAGCAAATGTTTCCCCATCTAAGAAAATTGAAGTTATTTTCAAGACAGCTGATGAAAATGCAAGGAATATTTTACAAAATAATGCCAAAATACTGGATAAACTGGCAAATGTTGAAAAATATGAATTTAATGTGGAAATTCCAAAACTTGTAGGATTTAGATTGGTTGATACAACTGAGATCTATGTTCCGTTAGCAGAGTTAATTGATTTAGACAAGGAAATTGAAAAATTGGAGAAAAGTATTGAAAAAACTCAAGTTGAACTGGATAAAGTATTGAAAAAATTATCTAATGAGAATTTTGTAAACAGGGCAAAACCTGAAGCTGTGGAAAAAGAAAGAAGAATAAAAGAAGAGCTTGAAAACAAAATTGCCAAGTTTAAAGAATCAATGAATTTGTATAAATAGTATTGGGATTTAAGTTATCAGACAAGTTTAATGAATAAAAAACTTGAAAAATTAAGATTATAATTGTAAAATACATTAAACAAAATAAATTTAAAATGGAGGAAATATGAGAAAGCTTTTGATATTGGTCTTATTGGCTTTAGCTTTAAGTTCGTGCTTATCAGCTAATGTAGGTGTTGGACCAGGTGGATTGCATGGTGGAGTTGGAGTTTATTTTTAAATTTAAGGAAAGGTTGTAAAGACTATGAAAAAATTCTTAATATTGTTGTATTTAATGATATTTTCTATAAGTTTTACAGCACAATATAAAATTTCTAAAAGAACTTCTGTAAAAATGACGCAGAGCGAAATGGAAAAAAATTCTGTGCTTATAGAAAAAAGTGTAATAAATACATTCACAGAATCTGGATTGAAAAATCATTTTTCACGTATAGAAGATAAAAAAAATAAAAATTTATCAGACGAGATATACAGCAAGTTTGTTGATGAAACGCTTATTATACTGTCTACAAATGCTCAAATAACAATCACTAAAATTGAATTTTTAAGTGAAAAGAAAGCAGAAATAACAGCTAAATACAAAACTCCGACAATAGGAACAAATTCTCTGCCTAAATATGATGCAATGTTTAAAAATGAATTTAAAAGACAAATGGGTTATTCTTTTGAAAAAATTGATGGAAAAATTTTATCAAATACAGACAAACAAAAAATAGACAGCATAATAAAGGATACTGCAAGAAAAGTTGTGAAATTAAATTTAAAAAATGCTGTTTATAGTTATGGAGAAAGCAGAGAATTAATGGAAAAAGTTGATGGCAACTGGAGATTTGTTATAAAGTAGAACGATAAATTTGTTACTAAAATTTAAAAATTTATAACTGAAAAAGTTAGGAGGATGAAATGAAAAAACTAATTATTTTGATTATGATTTTGTTTACACTTGCAGCTTGCAGCAGTACTGGAAAAGGAACAAATTCGATTCATGTTGGAGTAGGTTTTTCAGGACTTTAAGATTTTGTAGTTGAAGTATTTATCAGAAAAAAGGAGAGAGAAAAATGGGAGCATTATTTTGGGCAATTTTGTCAGGAGCAGCGGCAATTCTGGAAATAATTATTCCGGGGCTTGTAACAATTTGGTTTGCACTTTCAGCTTTAATTGTAATGTTTCTTGCAAATTTTATAGAAGATTCGCTAATACAGTTTTTAATATTTGCTGTACTTTCGGTAATTTTCCTAATATTTACACGTCCAGTCTTGAGAAAATATATTGAATTGCAAAGAAAGACAAATTTTGATGCAAGCATGAAAGGGACTGATGTAAAAATTGAAAAAGTAGTCGATACTAAACAAACTGAAAAGGAATATGAAGTAAAATTTAAAGGATCCATTTGGACAGGAGTAAGCGAGGAAATATTGTCAAATGGAGAAATTGTTAAAATTAAAGGCTTTAAAGGCAACAAGATAATTCTTGAAAGAAAATGATAATTTTTTAAATAAAAATAGGAGGTAATATTATTATGTATTGGAGTTTACCATTAATAGTTATTCTTATTGTAATAGCGTTAATTTACATTTTTAAATCAATAAAGATTGTACCAGAATCACGTGTACTTATTATTGAAAAATTGGGGAAATACGATAGATCCCTAAGTTCGGGGCTTAGCTTTCTGAATCCATTTTTTGACAGGGTTGCAAGAAGCGTGTCTTTAAAGGAACAAGTTGTGGATTTTCCTCCACAGCCTGTTATTACAAAGGATAACGCCACAATGCAAATTGATACAGTTGTTTATTTTCAGATAACTGATCCGAAGCTGTACACTTATGGAGTAGAACGTCCACTTTCAGCAATTGAAAATTTGACAGCAACAACTTTGAGAAATATTATTGGAGATATGACAGTCGATCAGACATTGACTTCAAGAGATATTATCAACACGAAAATGCGTCAGGAACTGGATGATGCCACAGATCCTTGGGGAATAAAAGTAAACCGTGTGGAATTGAAAAGCATCTTGCCACCAGCGGACATTCGTGTAGCAATGGAAAAGGAAATGAAGGCAGAGCGTGAAAAAAGGGCAAACATTCTGGAAGCACAAGCAAAAAGAGAAGCGGCAATCTTGGTTGCAGAAGGAGAAAAACAGGCTGCAATTTTAAGAGCAGAAGCTAAAAAAGAACAACAGATAAAAGAAGCCGAAGGGCGTGCAGAAGCAATTTTATCAATTCAAAAAGCACAAGCAGAAGCGTTGAAACTGTTAAACGAAGCAGCACCAACAAAAGAGGTATTGTCACTAAAAGGAATGGAAACATTTGAAAAAGTGGCAGACGGAAAATCAACAAAAATCATTATTCCAAGCGAGCTGCAAAATCTGGCTGGAATGGTTACAGCATTTTCGGAACTTGCTAAAAAAGATAAAGATGTGGAACAAAAATAGATTATATGGGACTGGACAACATGTTCAGTCTTTTTTTTGGAAATTTTTATAATAGGGTTGTTTAATAACGAATTCATAATCATTCAAGTGAATTATTTTTATTTATTTTTTAGATATTGTGATTAATAAATATTTTTTCATATTATTATGTTTTTTCTTTTTATTTTTGTAGGATTGCTCATTGCCGCAAAACCTTATCTTGCAGTAAAAGTTTATCCTAATAATTAAAATTGTGGCAAGATTGCTACGCAATAACCTATGGCTAGTCTACGACATTTTTCTGCACTGACAAAAAACTCGCTATGCTCAGACAGTTTTGCCAGCACAGAAAAATGCTCCGACGGGTTATTTATACTAGAATCTGTTTGAAAAATGAAAATTATATTTTAATTATTTGAAAATATTAGATTTATACCCTTTATTAGAAAAGTTTGTAATAATTTCGTTATTTAAATGGGTAAATAGTATTAAATCGCTTAAAATCTAAAGGATAGTAGTTAAAATTTTGAAAATAACAAATTGAAGAAATATAGAATACACCTTGTATTACAACATAAAATATTGTACAATAAAAATATAAAAACATAAGCAGTTAACACATAAAATGGAATGATAATTTGACATAGATATTTAAAACAGAAGGGGGAATGTGTTCCTTTCTTTTTTGGTTAAGTATTGTATTTTTATTCCATTAATTCATAAATTAATATTTTATTTAGTATCTTCACAAAAAACATTTCCATATTGATCTCGATAACATTTTCTTCCTCTTTCAGCTGCCTTTTGACGTGCTCTTTCCCATGCTTTTGGATCAAGCAATTCACATCCGACAACATTTAATACAAGTATAGCGATAATCAAAATTTTTAAAGTTGATAAGTTCAATAATTATAAATTTTGACTTTAGATTATAAATATTTTTGCTCTAAAATGTAATTGACAAAACTTGAAATTAGGTTTATAATTTTACCAAGAAACAAAGAAACCAAAAAAGGAGATTTTTTATGGAAAGTAATATTTTGGAAATGAATAAGACAATCTCGATTTCTTCTAAAAATCAGATTACAATTCCTAAAAAAGTTATGGAACATCTAGGTTTTACAAAAGAGGCAAAAATAAAGGTTAGCAAAGGATCTTTGATTGTAACGCCTGTGAAAGAAAATGAAGATATGGAATTTTCAGATTTGATTTTGGAGGACTTGATAAAGGAAGGATATTCAGGAGAAGAACTTCTAAAAGAATTTAAAGTGAGAAAAAATAATGTCAAGCCTGCAATTCAGAAATTAATATCAGATACAGAAAAAAATGGAGTAAGCTATGAGGATGTATTTGGGAAGGATTAATAATGGAAACGGAAGTGATTATATTCACTGGTGCGGCAAAATATTTTAAGAAATTAAAAGACAAAAAATTAAAAGAAAAATTTGCTGAAGCGATTAAAAAAATTAAGGAAAATCCTGAAATAGGAGAAATGAAGAAATCCGATTTAGCAGGCATATATGGTTATGATATTTTTTACAATAAAATTAACTATGAACTAGCGTATACAATTAAGATAGAAGATAAAAAAATAGTTATTGTACTATTAGCAGGAACAAGAGAAAATTTTTATAAAACTTTAAAAAAATATTTGAAGTCACAATAAAATAGTGTAAGAAAAAAGTCAAATTTTTCAAGTAATTTGTGAAAGATTTGATTTTTTTAATAGCATTTTTACTATTTTTATTACACTTTTTCTTTTTTCACATGTTTACTCATTACTTTAAATCCTTATTTTACAGTAAATATTTATCCCAATAATTAAAATTAGTTACATAATACTTAATTACCAGATTTTCCAATTCCAAGACTTTTCTTTTTACTTGTCAGAAAATTGCAGTCGAACAAATAAAAGTTCTACTGATTTAGTAAATTAGAAAGATATTTGCTATAGAATTTTTTAGATTTTAAATTTTCAGTAAAATAGGATTTGTTTAAGTTTTTCTGTTTATTTGAATTATTTAGAGAAGATAAATCAATTTTTTGAAATAAAAAAAGAAAATTACTCAAAATTTTATATAGAGCAATTTTCCCTAAAACAAATATTTCAACTTTGTATTTTTATTATATTAATTCATAAATTAATATTTTATTTAGTATCTTCACAAAAAAAATTTTCATATTGATCTAGATAACATTTTCTTCCTCTTTCGGCTGCCTTTTGACGTGCTCTTTCCCATCCTTTTGGATCAAGTAATTCACATCCGACAACACTCAAGCCAAGTATAGCGATAATCAAAATTTTAAATAGACTTTTCATATAAAAATCAGCTCCTTTGTATTATTTTGTTTATTGTTTTAAAAAGTATTGTTTATTTAAATTATATCACTATTTTTTTTTTTTTTTTTTTTTGGATTTCATTAGAAAGTTGTTAGTTTTAAAATTTTTACTTAGTAAATGGAAACTATCTCAAAGTAAAAAAATTAAATAACGATGATACAACATTTCTGATTGAAGTTTTAATGGTGATATGGTAAAATTTTAGATGAAATAATAAGAAAAAATTGAAAAATAGAGGTAAATTGATGAAAAAAGATAAAATTGGGTTTTTGATATTTCATATATTTTTTATTGCGTTTGTGTTGTTTTTAAAAAGTGTATTTACTTTTCAGAATGAGGCGCTGGAGATGAAATTTTTGGAATGTCTGCTTATGAGTGTTTATATTTATACGTTTTTTACAGCGAAAATTTATTTGGAGTGGTTAAATTCGTATATGATTTTTTTGTATACGCTGTTTTTGTTTAATTTTACAAGAATATTTCTGGATATTGTGAATTATAAGGAGTTTGGATGGGCTACGAAGTTTGCTAACTTTTATTTTTTTTATGATGTGAGAAATGAGATAATAAATGTTTTTTTGCTAGTGTTACTGTTTACGCATCTAGGATTTTTCATTGCGATTTCAAATGAGAAGATTAGTGAGATTAGAAGCAGTGTTACGCTTGAAAGCAGAAGGCTGTTTACGAATGTCGGAATGGCTCTGTTTATAATTTCATTGCCTGCTCTAGCTTACAAGATGTTTATTCAGCTGAGGGTTATTTTGCGGGCTGGATACGAGGCTTATTATACGGGAATTTTAAAAGGGGTGGATTATCCTGCATTTACAAAAGGCTCTGGTACAGTAATGACAATTGGATTTTTGATATTTTTAATTTCAATTCCATCCAAAAGAAAATTTTTGACAATTTCTTCACTTTATCTTATGGTAAAACTGCTGGATTCGTTTAAGGGAGCAAGAGCAATATTTTTGACACAGCTTCTTTTTATAATGTGGTATTACGCAAAAGTCTATGGAATCAGGATAAAAGCTAAGACAATGGTAAAATTAGTAGGATTTACAGTGATTTTTTCACAAATTCTAGTGTCTGTGCGAAGTAAAAAAATATTCAGTCTGGATCTAGTAAACACAATTTTTAATTTTTTGTTTTCTCAAGGAGTAAGCTATCTTGTGCTTGGCTACACAATCAATTTCAAGCACAGCATTGTAGGAAACGGAAGCTACCCCTACATCTTGCAGGGGATATTTGGCTTTAAGCCACAGTCGCTCGAAACACTTGCCACAACCAACTCCATTGCGGATAAATTAACATATTACCTAAATTCGGGTGCTTATTTGAAAGGAGAAGGAATCGGCTCAAACTATATCGCAGAAATGTATGATTTAGGCTACTTCTGGTTAATTGTAATTTCAATTCTGCTTGGAATTTTTATTATAAAATACGAAAAATATGTTGTGAAAAATAGATTTTTATTATTAACAAGCTATTACTTCATACCAAATTTATTTTATATCCCAAGAGGCTCATTCTTTGGGGAAGGGCTAATAAAAAATATGGCAATGCTAATAGCAGTTTATGTGATAATTTTCAGTTTTGACTACATGTATAGGAAAATTGAGGAGAAAAAGGAACTAATTTGATTTTTTAGGGAGTTGAGTGGGATTGAATGAGAAAGAACAAGTATTTAAAGTTCATTGGGTAGAGAAATTAAAAATGGTATTTAAATTGATTTGTATTCCAGTATTGTTTTTTTGGGGGTGGAGATTTTCTTTGGATTTTTCAATAAATGAAATATTTTTTAAATGCTTTTTAACTGTTCTGCTTTCAATCATAATATTTTTAATTTTATCAATTTATGCTTTTAATAAAAAAATCCTAATCTCTGATGGTATTTTGACATATTATGAAAGAGGAAAAGAAGTTTGGTGCAGGAGAATAGGAAAAGATAATGTTAGGATATTTAACGAGAATAATTTATTTTATGGTGATGTTAAATATCTTTCGATAGATTATTGTTATGTTGTTATTTCTTTATTTGGAAAGAAAAATTGCTTAAAACTTGAAAAAATTATTTGTGAATTTCAACTTGAAAAAGAGGAAATTGAAAATACAGTATTTGAGATTCCAAAAAAGGAATTACTTTTAGAAAAATGTAAAAATATTTTTAAAAATAATGCTATTGGGGTAATTTTTGCTTTGATAATATTTAAAATAATATATTATCATGCTATTTTTTTGAAATATTTTGTGATAATTATTCCTTTGGGAGTTATTATTTTAGAAATTATTTCTTTAATCAGAATAAAAATTTATACACCGAAAATTATAAAAATATTTAATAATTTTATAAGTATTGATGATGAAAAATACAGTAAGTATGATATAAAAAAGTTCATGATTACAAGTCCGAATACAAAAAGTGAAACAATAGATTTTGGATACAGAATATTAAAAATTTTTGGAAATAATGAAAAAAGGTTTATTACACTAATTACCTCTAAAAATTCAGAGTTTAAAAATTCTGGAAAGGATGAGGATTACGAAACTTTTTATGAAGAAATAGTGAGATTTTGTATTGTTAATGGAGTTGAGTATGAGTTGGTTTAGAAAAATAGGAGTTTAATATTGATGGAAGTAGAAAATATAAAAATAATAAAAGGAATAAATGATAAAAATAAAAATGATATAGTCAAATGGACTAATGAAAAGGGAAAGGACTTTCTTGAGCAATGGGCTGGAGCAAGTCTTGATTTTCCACTTACAGAAAGTCAGATTGATGATTTGAAGGATATTTACTCGATTTTTTGTGAGAATGAGTTTGTGGGGATTATTCAGAAAATAAGGAAGGAACACGATAATATTCATATTGGAAGATTTCTGATTAATCCTGAGCTTATTGGAAAAGGACTTGGAAAAAAGGCTTTGATAGAGTTTATAAATTTAATTTTTCAAGATGAGGACGTGAATTCGATTACGTTAAATGTGTTTGATTATAATGCGGGAGCAAAGAAATTGTATGAGAAAGTTGGATTTAAAGTTGTGAATGTTACTGAAAATCCGATGAAAAAGTATATGATGATTATGAAAAAAGGTGAAAAATAGGAGAAAATAATGATAGAAAAAAAAATATATTATGTCTGGATTGGAAATGCTAAAAAGCCAGATATTTTTTATAAATGTCTGGAATCGTGGAAGAAAAATCTGCCTGATTTTGAAATAATAGAGATAAATGAGAAAAATTTTGATATGGAAAAACACCTTGCGAAAAATAGATTTTTTCGTGAATGTTACGAAAGAAGGCTTTGGGCGTATGTTTCAGATTATATGAGAGTGCATTTTATGTATGAAAATTCTGGAATTTATGTTGATACAGACATGGAAATAATTAAGGATTTGAAACCAATTTTGGAAGGAAAAGATGAATTTTCTAAAAATGGGAAGATGAATTTTTTTATTGGCTATGAAGATGAAAAACACATAAGTGTTGGGATTTTTGGGACAACGAAGCATAATGAAGTGTTAAGGGACATTAAAGATTTTTACGAGAATGACATTTGGAAACAACCGATTTGGACAATTCCTAAAATTTTTACCTATACTTTTGAGAAAAAATATAATTTGAGCGAGAAAAGGGAAAATGTTTTGAAAAATGGAGAAATAGTTGTTTTTCCAAAAGAATATTTTTATCCTTATGGATTTAAGGAAATTTATTCTGAAGATTGCATAAAACCTGAAACATACGGAATTCATTGGTGGAATGATAGCTGGAGCAGTTTGAAGGCTAGATTGTTTTTGGAAACGAAGCATTTGAGCGGGATAAAAAAACTGGTTAAAAAGATGAGGATAATTGCGAGGTTTTATTTGAAGGAAAAGAGATAAAAATAAGGAGTATTTAGATAGAAATAAAAAAGTAAAAATAAAAAGGTTTGGTAGATACTGAAAAAAGTGATATAATTGAATGAAAAATTTGAAATAACAGATAAAATTTGTAGGAGAGAAGCTGTTATTTTGATAAAAAAAAGAAGGGTTAGGAGAAACAATAGAAAAATGAGTAATTTAAAAAAAATATTGTTGTCACTTATGATTTGTGGGGCAACTGTTAGCTGGGCGAAAGAATTTAAGATAATGACATATAATATTTATGGAGGAAGGCTTACCGATGGACAGAAGTTAGGTGAAAGCATTAAGCCGTACGGGCCTGATTTTGTGTCGCTTCAGGAAGTTGACAAATTTACGAAAAGAAGTAATTTTCGTGATATAACTTCTGATATTGCGAAAGTTCTTGGATATGATTATTATTTCTTTAAGAAATCAAGAGATTATGATGGTGGAGAATACGGAATTTCATTTATTTCAAAATATCCGCTTGAGAAGATATATACTTATGAGTTACCGTCGGAAGGGGTTGAGAAAAGACAGCTTGTAGTTGCAGAACTGTCTAAAAAGACTTTTGGGAAAAAAGTGTTGGTTATGAATACACATTTGGACTTTAAACAGCATATGAAGCCTGAGGAAATGGAATCGCTGGACTTGCTTACAAAATTTTTTGACAAGGATGATATAAAGTTTTTGAGTGGAGATTTTAATTTTTTACCAACGACAAAATATTACGGAGAAATTACAAAAGACTGGAGAGATACTTATATGGAATCCAATGCTAGTGGTGTAAGAACACTTTCAGATCCACGTATTGACTATATTTTTGGTAGCCAGTCGAAAAAATGGAAGGTAAAATCAAGCTATTTTATTAATGATGCAACGCAGGACTGGACAAAACTATCGGATCATCTTCCATATATAACGGTTTTGGATATAAAATAAAAAAAGAAGGAGATTTAAAAATATGAAGGTTTCCCTTATAATGCCAACAATAAATGTTACAACAGAACTGGATTTGTTTCTAAAAAGCCTGAAGGCACAGACTTATAAAGATTTTGAGCTAATTGTAGTGGATCAGAATGAAGGAAATGAAGTTTTTGAAATTGTGAAAGACTACGAAGAGGACTTTAAAATAAAATATGTAAAAAGTGATGAAAAAGGGTTAAGCCTAAATAGAAATAGAGGACTTATCTTGATGAAAGGCGAAATTGTGGGATTTCCTGACGATGATTGTGAATATAGTCCCAACACACTTGAAAAAGTTGTAGAATTTTTTGAAAGAAAAAAGAATTATCGAATTTACTCGTGCCGTACGCTTGAACGTGGAAAAGACTATGGAACAGGTGTTATGGAGAAAAAAGATACCGAAATAACGAAGGATAGTGTCGATACAACTGTGAAATCTATAACTTTTTTTGTAAATTATGGCAAGGATGATATTATTTTATTTGACGAAAATTTAGGAGTTGGTGCAACTTTTGGAAGCGGGGAGGAAACAGACTATGTGCTGACATTGCTTCACAAAGGCTATAAGGGAAGATATTTTGCAAACGATATAATTTACCATCCAGCTAAAAAGGGAAATTATAATGATTTGGAACGTGCCTATAAATATGCTCTAGGTTTTGGAGCATTGGTAAAAAAGGAAGTAAAGGGCAGAAAAAACAGATTTTACATTCTGAAATACTGGAAACGGCAGTTTAGAAGTTTTTTTGGAATGATTGTTACTAGAAATAGAAGGTATCATAGGGTTGTGATGAAGGGGAGAAAAATAGGATATACAAAATATAAAATTTAAAAAATAGGAGAAGAATATGGATAAGATAAAATGCTTGATAAATATGATAATAGCTTATCTAATTTATCCATTTAACAAAGGGAAATTTAAAAATAGAAATATTTGGCTTGTGGGTGGAAACGCAGGAGAACTTTTTGTGGATAATGGACGTGCGATGTATGAGTATTTACGGTCAAGACAGCAGGAAGAAGTGTACTGGGTAATAAACAGAAATTCCAAGATTGCAAAAAAAATTCCAGGAGAAAAATTGATAAAAGGAAGTGTAAAAAGCTATCTGTATTTTATGAATGCAAAAGTTGCATTATTTTCCCACTCAATTTCTGCGGACATTGTCCCATACCTGTTTGTAGTGCCATTAATAAACAAATTTCATAAAAAAGTATTCAAAGTATTCCTGAATCACGGAACAGTAGGCTTTAAAGTTCGACAGGCAATGAATCCAAAAACAGGAAAAGTAGCAGAAGCCCTTGTAAAATCGTATGATTTAAACATCTGTGACTCAGAATTTGAAAGAAAAGTGAAAACAGAAATATGGTGGGAAGTTCCAAAAGAAACAGCAGTTATAACAGGCTACCCAAGATATGATAAATTATACAACCTTCAAGTTATTGAAAAACAAATATTTTTCATGCCAACATGGAGAAGCTGGCTAAAATCAGAAAACTCAGAAAACCAAAAATTTGAAGATACAAAATATTTCCAAAATATTGCAAATTTAGTTACAGACAAAAAATTAAATGATTATCTGGAAAAAAACAATATAAAATTAAATGTCTACATTCATCAGTTAATGCAGGATTATCTAAAAAACTTTGGAAATATAAAACTTGGAAAAAATATAAAAATACTTCCAAAAGAAGTAAACATAACTGAAGAACTGCAAAAATCAAAATTATTAATAACAGACTATTCAAGCGTAGCCTACGACTTCTATTATCTAAATAAACCAATCATCTTCTTCCAGTTTGATAAACGTGAATATGAAGAAAAAGTTGGCTCTTACATAGACTTAGATAAAGATTTATTTGGAAAACAAGCCAAAACTGTAGAAAAATGCGTTGAAGAAATCATTGAAATCTCGGAAAATAATTTTCATTATGATAAAGAAATGAAGCAAAAGTCTGATAAGTTGAGAGAAAAGTTTTTGAAGTATGTGGATAAGGGAAATTGTGAGAGAGTTTACGATGAAATTTTAAAAAGAATAAACTGATTATATTTTTGATATCTATTTTAGATTATTTTTATTAACAATAGTTTTTTCTTTTATAATTTTCATCTTTTCTAACGTAAGGGCATCAGACGCCATGCCCTTACAACCCCGCTTACCGCAAAACTTTCTTATAAAAGAAAAATAGAACTCGCTTTTGAATAAAAATTATTTTATATCTAAATAAATATGTATAATTAAAAAATATTTCAAAAGCTCAAACAGCTATTTTTCTTCTAACGAAATTTTGCTCGAAAATCTTTTAATTAGAATAGTTGTTATAACTAAATTAAAATTGTCGTGATTTTTTGGAAATTAAATCGATTGTTTGAGCTAAGTTTTACGTAGCGAGTTTCGATTTTATTTTCAAAAAATGCTTAGACGAGCGGGGTTTGTAAAGGGGATGGCGATTGATCCCCTTTACGTATAGAAAAAGAAAAAATATAAAATATAGAAAAAGTATTTATTAACAAAAATTTATTTTGTTAAAAAAAGATTATAAAGTGTGTAAATAACAATAATTATTAAATAAAAAAATTGATATAAAAATGGAAAAGAAAAAATTTTTATTAATTTTTTAAAAAATTGAAAAAGAAAATAAACTATGATAAAATTTAAAGATAAAAAAATAAAGAGAACAGAGGTAAAATAACGATGGCAGATACACCGCTTATGAAGCAATATAAGGAGATAAAATCAAATTTTGAGGACTCTATATTGTTTTTTAGATTGGGTGATTTTTATGAGATGTTTTTTGAGGATGCGGTGAAAGCGTCACGAGAGCTGGGACTTACGCTTACTTCGAGAAATAAAGAAAAGAATGTGGATATACCGCTTGCGGGAGTTCCATTTCATTCGGCAGATTCATATATAACAAAACTTGTTTCAAAAGGTTATAAAGTTGCGATTTGTGAGCAGACAGAAGATCCAAAGATGGCAAAAGGAATTGTAAAACGGGAAGTTGTGAAGATTATAACGCCAGGGACAGTTGTGGATGTGGAGGCACTTGATGCCAAGAGCAATAATTACTTGATGAGTATTTTGAAAATTGAGAATAAATTTGGAATTGCGTATATTGATATAACGACTGGAGAATTTAAGGTAACGGAAGTTGAAAAGGATGATGATTTTGTAAAATTATTTAATGAGATTAATAAGATTGAGCCTAAGGAAGTGCTTGTTACAGAGGATTTTTATGGAGAAATAAAGGAAAAGTTAGATGATTTTTTACAAAAGAATGATTCAGTTGTAACTTTTGTGAATAAGGTTCGGGACAGTGCAAAGTATCTTATGGATTATTTTGAGATTGTGTCGCTGGAAAGTTATGGGATTAAGGATAAAAAAGCGATAATTGGAGCTGCAGCCATGGCACTTGATTATTCAGCTGCTATGCAGGTTGAGCATGAGCTGACTGTGGAAAAAATTGAGTTTGTGAATATTTCCAATTATGCTGAAATAAATGCGATTACAAGCAGAAATCTGGAACTTTTGAAAAATCAGAGGGAAAAAACTGTCTATGGTTCGCTTTTGTGGGTGCTGGACGAGTGTAAAACTTCGATGGGAACACGGCTTTTAAAAAGATTTATAAATAATCCGCTTTTAAATGTTCATAAAATAAGAAAAAGACAGGAAGATGTACAGTATTTTATTGATAATATCTTGATTCGTGAAGATTTGAGAGAAAAACTTGATGATATTTACGATTTAGAGCGGCTTTTGGGGAAAATAATCTTTGGAAGTGAAAATGGAAAAGATTTGACGGCATTGAAAAAAACGATAAAATCGGCTGTTGAAATAATGAAAATTTTGGGAAATACTGATTTTTTTAGGAATATTGATGCAAATATTTTGTTTGAGTGTTATAAAATAATTGATGACAGTATAAAAGAAGATGCGCCATTTTCGGTACGTGAAGGCGGAATTATAAAATCTGGATACAATGCGGAACTGGATCAAATTAGAAATATTATGAATTCTGGGAAGGACTTTTTGCTGGATATTGAACAGCGGGAAAGGGAAGCAACTGGAATTAGAAATATAAAAATAAAGTTTAACAAGGTTTTTGGTTACTTCATCGAAATTACAAAAGCAAATCTGGATATGGTGCCAGAACATTACATAAGAAAACAGACTCTTTCAAATTCAGAGAGATACATTACGCCTGAACTGAAAAAATATGAGGACACAATAATAAATTCCAAAGCAAAAATCGAAGATTTAGAATATCATTTGTTCAAGGAAATTAGCGGAAAACTCAAGGAACATCGGAAAATTTTGTCAGAACTTGCAGAAAGGCTGGCATACATTGATGTAATGGTATCTTTTGCTGTAAGTGCCATTGAAAATGATTACGCAAAACCTGAAATGAATGAGGAATATTCCTTTGAAATTGAGGGCGGAAGGCATCCAGTTGTGGAAAAACTGATTGGAAGGACGGATTATGTTTCAAATGATACAGTCTTTACTGAAAAGGAAAGTTTTGTCGTATTGACAGGGCCTAATATGTCGGGAAAATCAACGTATATGAAACAAATCGCATTAATTTCCATAATGGCTCAGATTGGCTCTTTTGTCCCTGCTAAAAAAGCAAATTTATCAGTTATAGACAAATATTTGACACGGATTGGAGCTTCTGATGATATTTTGACTGGGCAAAGTACATTTATGGTGGAAATGAGTGAGGTTTCCAACATTCTGAACAATGCGACTGAAAAAAGTTTGATAATACTGGATGAAGTTGGACGTGGAACTTCGACAACTGATGGTGTTTCCATTGCGACTGCCATTTCAATGTATATTCACGATAAAATTGGTGCTAAGACAGTTTTTGCAACCCATTATCACGAACTAACTGATCTGGAAAATAAATTTGCACACATTGTAAATTATCGGATAGAAGTGGATGAAAAGCAGGGAAAAGTAATGTTTTTGCGAAATATTGTAAAAGGCGGAGCAGACAAGTCCTATGGTATTGAAGTGGCGAAATTGGCTGGGCTTCCAAAGGAAATATTGATTGAAAGCAAGAAAATATTGAAACGGCTGGAGCAAAAAAAGGAATTGATTGAAAGAACCGTAGATGTTCACCAGCTTTCACTTTTTGGAGGAAATTCAGAGTTAGAGAATGATTTTCAAGAATTTGAAAATGAAAGTGCAAATGATTTTGAAAATACTGAAAGTAATCAATTTTATACGGAAAAATTAGTACAGGTTGAAGAAGAAAAGGAAAGTTTGTTAGAAATTGTGAATAAAATAGAAAATTATGATGTGAATAATGTTACACCGATGGATGCTATAAAATTTTTGTTTGAATTAAAGCAAGAAATCAAAAAAGATAATTAAAATTG
The DNA here is from genome assembly GCF_900104625.1 of Leptotrichia massiliensis. Taxonomy (NCBI): domain Bacteria; kingdom Fusobacteriati; phylum Fusobacteriota; class Fusobacteriia; order Fusobacteriales; family Leptotrichiaceae; genus Leptotrichia; species Leptotrichia massiliensis. The sequence continues at coordinate 1,604,635 of NZ_FNVZ01000005.1, read as the reverse complement.
GTAAAATAGGAGAAAAATAATGTGGAAAAAAATAGCTTATGGAGGACTTGTATTAATACTGATATATTTTATATATGCGGTATTCTTTAAAAAAATTCCGACACCGCTTGAACAGATGCAAAAGGATATGAAAGCAAAAAAAGTTGTGTATAGATTAAAAGATGATGCTATCATTTATGCGGATGAACAGATTGGATCTGAAGGAGATGAAGTAATCAAATTCAAAAATGTAATAGTAGATTTGGTAAAGAAACAGATGATAATTTCTGGAAAAGAAGGCGAAGTCAATACTAAAACATCTGATGTTACATTAATGAAAAAAGTCGTTGGAACAACTAAGGACAAAAAATGGGAAATTTATACAGAACGTGTAGAATACAAGAAACAAGGCGATTTATTAATTTCACCAGTAAGGACAAAACTTATAAATACTGTTGATGATACAGTTTCTGAAGCAGATAGAGTTGAAACAACAACGAAATTTGAAACAATCGTAGCAATCGGAAATGCAAGTTATAATAACAAGAAAGATAAAAAGACTTTGACAGCAGACAAAATTACATATCATGATCCAACAAAAGTGTCAGATGCAGAAGGTCATGTAATTTACAAAGAAGAACAGACAAAAAGAGAACTGCGTGCTAACAAAATGCGTTATGATGATATAAATAAAATTGGAAATGCAGAAGGAAATGTGATTTATACAGATCCTGAAAATAAATTAACAGGAAATAAAGTTGACTATTATATGAAGGATGAGCGTATAGATGGGCAGGGAAATATTGTCTATACTGGTAAAAATAGTGTGATTTCGGCAGACACAGCTTCATACTTTGTAAAGAAAAAACAGGTTGATGGAAGAGGACATGTAAAATATACAAGTCCAACTTTAATAGTAACAGGAGATCATGTATTCTATGATGAAATTGCTAGAATATTGAATGGTGATGGAAATGGTACATACAATTATTTACCAAGAAAAACAACAGGAACATACAGAAGTGGAGTTTATGATTTAAAAACAGAAACACTTACAACAAATGATTACTATACTGCAAATTACGATGACTATAAAATGGATGGAACAGGACTTATATATGTTTTCCCAACTGGAGATGCCACAATGAACGGATCATTTAACGTTAAAAAGCAGAACTTTAATGTACATGGTGCAAATGGGACAATGAACACAATTTCAAAAGATATTTTTGCCAATAAAATGGAAATGACAAGTGTTCAAGGAGATAGAATTACATCTGACACAGGACGTGGAAGTTTTGAGAAAAAGGAATTTAGGTTTGATGGACATGTTAAAGGTAAAATTCGTGGAAATATAAAAGATCTTGTAAATGATCCAACACCACTTGTAGAATCAGAAGCAGTAAATTTCATAGGAAATACTGCCAAAGTTTATTTCGTTTCACATAAAAATGGAAGTAATATGAGTATTACGCGTAGTGAAATTAAGGAAAATGTGCATATGACTTATAAGGATATTACGCTTGATTCTCAGTATAATGAGATGGATTCAGGAAGAAACCTTATTCTTGCAAGGGACAAGGTTATGGTTGACTTTAAGAATAATACAAAGATGACAGCAAATTATCTTTATATGGATATGAATAAGCAGGAAGGGTATGCCAGAAACAATGTAAAAATTGTAAGTACATTGCCGCAGTTCAGAGCGATTAATACAAGTGCGGATAAAGCTACAATTTATTTGAAAGATAAAAAAATAAAATTAAATGGAAATGTAGTGACTTATCAAGGGAAAACACAAATTTCATCTAAAAGTGCAATTTACGATATGGATAAGAGAATCCTTGAAAACGAAGGAAATATTCAGATGCAATATGAAATTCAGAATAATGAGGAACAAGGACGGTCAGATCCTAAAAATGCAGCGGCAACTCAGGAAGTAATAGGCAAATTGTCAATTCCTGAAGGAGAGGTTAGTACAAGAGGAGGAATTAACTTGCCAAAATCAATGACAGCCTCAAATGGAGTTCCAGTTACAATAAAATGGCGTTCTTCAAATTCAAGCCTGTTTTCAGTATCTGGAAGAATTAACAAGCAATTTTATGGTGGCGGAACAAAAGGAGTAACTTTGACTGCAATAGCTAAAGCTGGTGTAGATACAGCTCAAAGAACTTTTAATGTGAGTGTTCCGACAGAATCAGCACACGAAATGCTTGTTAGAGCCGCAAAAAATATTTATGTTCCAGAAGATGGCGGCAACTTACCTTCGTCAGTAAGAGTAAATGTGAACAAGGGAACAATAGATGTGCCAATTTCTTGGAGCAAAAATGGAGATAGAAATGTTGCAACATTAAGATACGGTGGTGCTTCTTATCAGAAACAGTTTTAGATAAATAAGAAAAGTGGGTAGGAAATATACTCACTTTTCTTTAATATAAAAAAAATATAAAAAATTATAAAAAGAAAGGATGCATTAAATAGTATGGATATGAAAGAATTACAAGAAAAATTGACAGAAAAAAAATTAAATATTTTTCAGCAAATAAAATATACTTTTTTTATTTTTAAAAGTTTACTTTTTGACATAAATGGTGTGTGGTGGATACTATTTTTCTTTTTAATAGATTGTATTAAAATTATAGGAGTATATCTTTTTCAGAATACTTCACTTTCTCCTATGTTAAATTTATTTTCGATTTTTAACTTTTGTTATTATTTGGTACTTTTTTTGTTTTATCAAAAAATAATTTTTAAAATAGAGGAGAAAAATTATTTAAGACTAGGACAGTCAGCTTCAAAATTTTTCTTTTTATATTTTATATACTATATAGCTAGTTATATTGGAGAGTCTTTTTTTCCTTATCTGACATTTTTTGATGAACTTTTCTTAGTTTTTCTTGCAATATATTGGATAGCGATGGTAATTTTTTGGTTGTATATGTTTTATTTTATTCCATTATTTTCTGCAAGACCGTTTAATTTAAAGGAATCTTGGGATTATAATTTACATTTGATGAAAAGAAACTGGCTGAAAATAATATTTTTCGTTATTACATATCTAATTTTTATTTTTTTTACTACAGAAAGTTTTTTAGGTTTAACATACCCAATGTTAGAAAGATTAAATGTTGGATATTTATTTTTTAGTACAATATTTGGTACAGTTTTTTTTGAATTTTTTGGAACTTTTATATTGATATTGTTTGTAATTTTACAGTGTGTAATATATTTGAATGTGGAATATATGGATAGAAGGATAAAATAATAATCTGACTTTTTGCAAATTTTAAAAAAAAGTAGAAAAAAAAGCAAAAATGATTTATAATATAGCGAAGTGGTAACTTTCGATAAGTAAAGTTATTTGAATGATAATTTTAAAATAGGAGAAGATATGGCTAGAAAAATTAGTATAGAAGCCGATAGCTTGAAAAAGATATATAAAAACAGGGAAGTTGTGAAAAGTGTGAGTCTGTCAATGGAAAAGGGCGAGGTTGTAGGACTTCTTGGACCTAATGGAGCGGGAAAGACAACTACCTTTTATATGATTACAGGAATTGTAAGACCAAATCATGGAAGAGTAATGTACAATGGAGAGGAAATTACAACGTTGCCTATGTATAAAAGAGCTAGACTTGGACTCGGATATTTGCCACAGGAGGCGTCTGTTTTTAGAAACTTGACTGTGGAGGAAAATATTGTATCGGTTCTTGAAATGCGAGGAGTTAATAAGAAAGAAAGAATTGCCACAATGCAGAATTTAATTGAGGAATTCAAGTTATCTCATGTAGCAAAAAGTTTGGGATATGCACTTTCTGGAGGGGAACGTAGACGTGTGGAGATTGCTAGAACTATTTCTACAAATCCAGACTTTATATTGCTTGATGAGCCTTTTGCGGGAGTAGATCCGATTGCAGTTGAGGATATTCAGAATATAATAATGCAGTTAAAGGAACGTGGGCTTGGAATACTGATTACCGATCATAATGTGCGTGAAACATTGAGAATTACGGAAAGAGCCTATATAATGGCAGAAGGTACAATTTTGATTGCAGGAACAGGACAGCAGATTGCAAATGATGAAACAGCTAGAAGAGTGTATCTTGGGGATAACTTCAAGCTTGATTAGAGAGGATGATTTTTTTGAAAAATATGATTTTAACATCATCTTTATACGAAAGTATAGAACTTGTAAAAAAATTTTTAGATAAAAATACTGAAAGTAAAAAAATACTATTTATTCCCACAGCAACTAATGTAGACGAATATAAAAAATACATACATCTTACTCAAAAGGCATTTGAAGATTTTGGTTATGAAGTGGAGAATTTTGATGTTTCTATTTTTTCAGAAAATACTGCAAAAGAGAAATTATCAGAAGCGAAAATAGTTTTTATTTCTGGTGGAAATACTTTCTATTTATTGCAAGAATTAAAAAGAAAAAATTTGACATCTTATTTAAAGGAAAGAATAGAAAATGGACTGCTCTATATTGGAGAATCAGCAGGTTCAGTAATAGCGGCTCCAGACATAGAGTACGCCTCTATAGTGGATGATAAGACATTTGCAACAGAATTAAATGATTATACAGGGTTAAGTTTAGTAGATTTTTACATAGTTCCTCATTTTGAGGAAGAGCCTTTTGTGAAAAGTTCGAGAAATACTGTTGAATTATATAAAGATAAATTGGATTTAAAATTGATTAATAATAAAGAAGCAATATTGGTTGAAAATAATAATTTTACAATAATAAAATAAAGATACAATAGGAAAGGAGCGGGATTGTTTCAACAATCTCAAACAAATAATGACAGGAAATGAAATAAGAAAAAGTTTTGTAGATTTTTTTAAATCGAAAGAGCATAAGCATTTTGAAAGTGCGTCGCTTATACCAGATGATAAGAGCTTATTGCTGACTGTAGCAGGAATGGTACCGTTTAAGCCGTTCTTTTTAGGAGAAAAGGAGGCACCATTTAAAAGAATTACTACTTATCAGAAATGTATTAGAACTAATGACTTGGAAAATGTAGGAAGAACGCCTAGACATCATACATTTTTTGAAATGTTAGGTAATTTCTCATTTGGAGATTATTTTAAAAAGGAAGCTATTGAGTGGTCTTGGGAATATATAACGAAAGTATTGAAACTGGAAGAGGACAGACTTTGGGTGTCTGTGTATAAAACAGATGATGAGGCTTATGAAATCTGGAACAAGGAAATTGGAGTGCCAGCAGAGAGAATTGTTAGGCTTGGAGAAGAGGATAACTGGTGGGCAGCAGGACCTGTGGGATCTTGTGGGCCTTGTAGCGAAATTTATTACGATACTCAGAATATGGGAAAAAATAATGAAGAAGCTGACAGAAAGCCAGGAGATGACGGAGATAGATTTTTAGAAATCTGGAATCTGGTATTTACTGAATGGAATAGGCTTGAAGACGGTTCACTTGTGCCACTTCCAGAAAAAAATATTGACACAGGGGCAGGACTTGAGAGAATTGCTTCGGTTGTACAAAACAAGGATAACAACTTTGATACGGATTTATTTACAAATATTACAAAAGGGATAAAATCTGTACTTGAAATTCAAGGAAATGAAAATGAGGAAGCAGTAAAAATTATTGCCGATCACGTTAGAGCCTCAGTATTTTTGATTGGAGATGGAGTGTTGCCATCAAATGAAGGGCGTGGATATATTTTAAGAAAAATTATAAGACGTGCTTTTGGAGCTGGAAGTTCTGCAAAACAGAAAGTTTTTGAAAAAGAAGATATATTTCTTTATAAATTAGTGCCTTATGTTCTTGAGACAATGAATGAAGCATATCCAGAGTTAGCGGAAAAGCAGGAATACATTGAAAAAGTTATAAGACTGGAAGAAGAAAGATTTGCAACAACTTTGAAAAATGGAACTGAAATGCTGGAAGAAGAAATTCAGAAATTAAAAACAGCAAATCAGAAGGAATTGCCAGCTGAACTTACTTTCAAACTGTATGATACTTTTGGATTCCCGTTTGAACTTACAAAATTAATCTTGGAAAATCAAGGCTTTGAAGCATCAGAAGAAGAATTTGAGAAAAAGCTGGCAGAACAGGTACAGCGTTCAAAAGACAGCAGAACAACAATTTCTGATATGATAAAAGATGAATTTATAGATGAATTTTTTGAAAAACATGGGAAAACAGAATTTACTGGATATTTACAAAATTTTGAGGAAAAAAGCACGCTTTTACATATTGCCAAAAGTGAAGGAATCTCAGGATATGAGATGATTTTTGATAAAACTCCGTTTTATGCTGAATCTGGAGGACAAGTTGCTGATACGGGAATTATTACTTCTGGAGAATTTGAAGGAAAAGTTGTAAATGTGGTTAAAAAACATGATGTCTTTATTCATCAGGTTGAAATCACAAGGGGAATTGCTCCAGCTGTAGGCATGGAAGTGAAAATGCAAATTGATGTAAACCGTAGAAAAGATATTCAGAGAAATCATACAGCTACACACATTTTACACAAAGTTTTAAGAGAAAATCTAGGAACACATGTAGAGCAGTCTGGATCGCTTGTGGATGATGAAAAATTAAGATTTGACTTTTCACATTACGAAGCAATCAGTCCAGAAATGATTGAAAAAATTGAAAAAGGTGTAAATGACATTATTTTATCAAATTTACAAGTAAAAATAAATTATGAAAATATTGAAGATGCAAAAGCAAGAGGAGCGATGGCATTATTTTCAGATAAATATGGAGATATAGTTCGTGTTGTTGAAATTGACGGATATTCAATTGAACTTTGTGGGGGAACACACGTTAAATCAACCGGAGAAATAGGATTATTCAATATCGAATCTGAAAATGGAATTGCTTCAGGAACACGTAGAATTACAGCTACAACTGGATATAAAAGTCTAAATTATGTGAATAGGCTTGAAGATAAAATAAAGGAAATATCTGATATTTTTAGAACAGACGAAAAAAATGTTGTCGATATTATCGAAAAATATATTGGAGATATGAGAGCAGCAGTAAAAGTGCATGAGGAAATGCAAACAAAACTTGTAAAATACGAAATTAATGAAATGCTGGAAAATGTGGAAACAGTAAACGATGTGAAAGTATTAAAATCTTCATTTGAGGATAAAAATGTTGATGAATTGAAAGAGATTGTAGACAGAGGAAAAGAAAAGATGCAGTCTGGAATCATCATTTTGGGAACAAATAACAATGGAAAGGCAGTTTTTGTAGTTGGAGTTACGAAAGACTTAATTTCAAAAGTGAAGGCTGGAGAAATAGTAAAAATTGCAGCACAAGTCGCTGGCGGAAACGGTGGAGGACGTCCTGACTTTGCACAGGCTGGTGGAAAAGATGGAACTGCTGTAAAAGAAGCTGTTAAAAAAGCATTTGAATTTGTAACTGAAAAATTATAGTAAACCTACTTTACAACCATACAGGTTTAGATTTGTACTAAAACAGATATTATTTAGTAAGGGGGTAATCCCCCTTGCAAGACAATCTAAAATTATATTTGATTAAGTAAAACTTAAATTTATAAAAAAATAATTTTATTAAGTCTGTAAAATGGTAAATTGTTTAAGAAATGAGAAATAAAAATGAAAAAATTTATTGGATTAGATGTGGGAGATGTTAGAATTGGAGTTGCGAAATGCGATCCTTTGGGAATTCTTGCGACTGCTCTTGAAGTGATTGACAGAACAAAGACAAATCCTGTTGAAAGAATAAAGGAAATACTAGATGATGAAGGCACAAAAAAAGTTGTTGTGGGAATGCCAAAGAGCCTTGATGGTACAAAAAAACGTCAGGTGGAAAAAGTGGAGGAATTTGTGGAAGAATTAAAGAAAGACATTCCAAATATTCAGATTATCTTTGTGGATGAGCGTTACACAACAACAGAGGCTGAGCATTATCTAAAAAACTATTCCAAAAAGAATGGAAAAGAACGTAGAAAAGTAGTAGATATGGTTGCAGCGTCAATAATTTTGCAGAAATATCTTGATACATTGACTTAAAAACTCTAAATGTAAAATTTTTAATTAGAATAACAATTAAATTTTATTATAAGCGTTGATGTATTTTAAAATAAGCAAAACTTCGTTAAAAGAAAAATAGCTGTTTGAGCTTTTGGAATAAATCTTGAAATATATTTAATTATTTATATTAAAAATAATTGAAATTGAAAAGCGAGTTCTATTTTTCTTTTATAAAAAAGTTTTGCGTAAAGCCGGGATGCAAGGACATGGCGTTTGATGTCCTTGCTTAAATAAACTTAAAAATAAATAAAACTTAAAAAGTAATAAAAATATATTAAACATATTTATAAGAATAGATATTTAAATAAAAAAAGAAAGGATGAAAAAATGCAAAATAAAAAATCACATTATATTTGGTTACTTTTAGTAATTTTTGTTCCAGCTCTTATTTTGTACTTTAATAAAGTAAAATTGGGACTTGATTTACGTGGTGGAACATCGGTTGTATTACAGGCACAGGGGAAAATAGAGGCTGATACAATGAGTAAAGTTAGAAATATTATTGAAAGACGGGTAAATAGCATTGGAGTTGCTGAACCTGTTATTCAGCTTAGTGGAAATGATAAATTGATAGTGGAGCTTGCGGGGATAAAAGATCCTCAAAAGGCTATTGAATTGATTGGTACAACAGCAAAACTTGAGTTTAGAATAAAAAATAATGATGGAACTTATGGACCTGTGTTGTTAGAAGGTTCTGCGTTGAAAAGTGCGGGAGTTACAAGAGATCAAGTTGGGATGCCATCTGTAAGTTTTGAGTTAAATTCAAAAGGTGCAAATGATTTTGCTAAAATTACTAGAGAAAACGTTGGGAAACAACTTGCAATAATGCTTGATAACAAGGAACAGTCAGCACCTAGAATTAATGGTGAAATTAATGGAGGAAGTGGAATTATAACTGGAAGATTTTCAATGGAAGAAGCTAATAATTTAGCTAATCTTCTAAAATCAGGAGCATTACCTGTGGAAATTAAAATTGTTGAAAATAGAACAGTTGGAGCGACACTTGGTGTAGATTCAATAAAACAGACCGGAATAGCTGGGTTGATTGCCTTAGGTGTAATTTCGGTATTTATGATTGCTATTTATAAAATACCTGGAATTGTTGCAGATATTGCACTTTTAATAAATGGAGTTCTAGTTTTAGGACTGCTTAGCGGTATTGGTGCGGCTTTGACACTTCCAGGGATTGCAGGATTTATCCTTACACTTGGTATGGCAGTTGATTCAAATGTAATTACTTATGAGAGAATAAAGGAAGAATTACGGCTTGGAGAATCGCTTCACGATGCGGTTGAAAGAGGTTATGAAAATGCCTTTCCTGCCATAATTGATGGAAATATAACAACATTACTTGTGGCAGCGGTATTGTTCTTTCTTGGAACTGGTCCAATTAAAGGATTTGCTGTAACATTGTCGCTTGGGGTAGTGGCTACTGTGATTACAGGAGTATTTGTTTCAAAAGTAATATTAAAGTTATTTATAAAAACATTTAACATAAAAAGAGAGCAGTTGTTCTGGAAAGGAGCTTTGAATGAAGATTAATTTAAAAGTAATAGAGCGTAGAAAACTTTATTTGGGAATTTCGGCAGTAATGGTTATAGTTTCGCTAGTTTCATTATTTGCAATAAAGTTAAATCTGGGTGTAGATTTTAAAGGTGGAGAGTTAATTCAGTTAAAATATGAGAAAAAAATTGACCAGAATGCAGTAAACAGTACATTAAGTGGTTTAGTTGGAGAAATACCACAAATGAAAGCTAAAAGAGTGCAATTTTCAGATACAGATAATACTGTTATTGTAAGAACTGAACAATTAAGTAATACGCAAAAAGCAAAAGTAATGTCAGAATTGAGCCAAAAAACTGGGAAATATGAAGTTGTGAAAAATGAAACTGTAGGTGCCGTAATTGGTAAGGAATTAACATCTAATGCGATTCAGGCATTGTTAATTGGAAGTATTTTGATTATCATCTATATTACAATAAGATTTGAATTTATTTATGCAGTGGCAGGAATTGTGGCGTTAGTTCATGACGTAATAATTGCTTTTGGAGTTATTGCAATGCTTAAATATGAGATAGATACACCATTTATTGCGGCAATTCTTACAATTTTAGGATATTCGATTAACGATACAATTGTTGTATTTGACAGGATTCGTGAAAATATTAAAAGAAATAGGGAAGGTAGAAATAAAGTTACATTATCATTTGGAGAAGTGATAGAAAAATCCATAAACCAAGTTTTTACAAGATCAATTTACACATCATTAACTACGTTGTTTTCTGTAATTGTACTTCTTATTCTTGGTGGAAGCACATTAAAAACATTTAGTATGACTCTATTTATAGGAATGCTTGTTGGAACTTATTCATCAGTGTTTGTAGCAAGTCCTTTGGTTTATATAATGAAAAAAGGTAAAAATGAGCCAAAAGCTAAAGATGTTATAAAAAGTTCTGGTAAAACAGTAAACGGGTATGATGAAAGAGATAAAGTTTTAGTTTAATTAAAAAAGTCGATTTGATGATGCGGATAAAGAAATAAAATGATAAGTTTAGAAGGTGAATTGAAAAATGCGATGCTGGGCAGAAATAAATATAAATAATTTATATAGCAATATTGATGAAATTGAAAAAATTGCGACAAAAGATAAGATAATAGCAGTTATAAAGGCAGATGCCTATGGACATGGGATGCTTGAAATATGCGATGCTTTGATAAAAAAGGGAATAAAGAACTTCGCAGTTGCGACGAGTGACGAAGCGCTTAAAATTAAGGAGCTTCATAATGATATTACGGTGCTTATACTGGGTCCTGTGGAAAATGAATATATGGATTTAATTGCTGATAAAAATATTTATTTTATGGTGACAGATTTTGAGGAAATAGAATATTTGGAAAAAACTGGAAAAGAAAAAGGAAAAACGACAGATGTATTTATAAAGATAGATACGGGAATGGGACGTGTAGGATTTCAGGAAAGTGAAGTCGAAGATTTGAATAAAACCTTAAAAAATTCTAGCCATATTAATCCGATAGGGATTTTCTCGCATTTTTCATCATCTGATAGCGACAAAGACTATACAAAATTGCAGGAAAGCAAATTTAAAGCAATGTGTGAAAAAATATCAAGTGGGATACCATCAATAAAATACAGACATCTACACAATAGCTTTGGAACTTTGAAGTTTCAGGACAGCATAGAAGATTTTGTAAGAGTGGGAATTATACTTTATGGTGGAGTTACAGATGAAGAAACAGCTCCATATAGATTTAAGCCAGTAATGTCTCTTTTTGCAAAAATTAGCTATATAAAGACATTAAAGGAAGATAGCTTTATAAGTTATGGAAATACTTATAAAGGAAAAGCTGGAAAGACTTATGCTACAGTTTCTATCGGATATGCTGACGGAGTAAGGCGTGATTTGTCAAATAAAGGCTATGTTTTTTATAGAGGGCATAAATGTGAAATTGTGGGACGTGTCTGCATGGATCAGCTTATAATTCTACTTCCTGAAGAATTGAAAAATGAGGCTAAAAAAGGCGATGTTGTAGAATTTTTTGGGGAAAATATAAGTGTTGTGGAAGTTGCTGATTTATGCAATACAATTTCGTATGAAATTATGTGTGGAATAAGTCAAAGAGTGCCTAGAATTTATGTAAAAAAATAGGGGTAAAAAAATGATATTAGATATTGGATTTATAGTGTTGTTAGTAATATTTATTATTCTTGGTTATAGAAGAGGATTTTCCTTGGAATTTTTTAATATGTTTAAGTATATTTTTATTATTTTTATAACAAACCATATTTATAAGTTCTTTTTGAACTCAAATAAAATCACACCAAGAAATCAGTTTAAAATATTTATTATTATGGTTTTAATCCAATGTATTGTCTATTCTGCCATTCTAATAATCAATCGAAAATTTTTACAAAGTATAAAAATGAAAAAATTTGATAGATTTTACGGGATGATTTTTGGTATAATGAAAATATTTTTTGTCGCAATCATTGCCTATATTATTGTAATTACAGGCTCTAAATCTAGTAAAAGAATAAAAGACATAAGAGACAAAAGTTTTTCTATACAGATTATGACAAAATATGCATTAAAATTTGCAGATTCTTTTCCAAACTTTATAAAAAGTGACGTTGAAGGATATGTTATAAGTAATAGGGAAAAACAAGTAATAGAGGATGTTCTGAGCAATTACAAAAATATGAAGCCAGATGAATTTGAAAAAAATAAAATTATTAATTAAACTTCTTAAATTTTAAATTTATGTTGTTTTTACTTACTTAAATATTAAAGAAGTATAAATTTTAAAAGAAAAATAAAAAAGGAAATTGATAAAAATGAAAATAATTGACAGATATATTTACAATTCACTTATATTACCGTCGTTATTTGGAATAAGCATATTTACATTCATTATGATGTTAAATGTGGTAATGGAAGTTATGGAGCGATTGTTTGCAAGTGATTTGCCATTTATATCTATAATTGACTATTTGTTTTATGCTGTACCAGGAGTTCTTGTCCAGACAATTCCGATGGGAGCATTCTTGGGAGTAATGCTTGTGTATGGTGGGCTTTCTGAAACTAATGAAATCGTTGCTATGGAAGGTTCTGGAATAGGACTTTTTAGAATAATTCGTCCAGCATTTATCTTTGGAGTTATACTTACTCTTATTGGACTTGGACTTGAGCTTTATGTAAATCCACGTGCTCTAAAGAATATAAATGCTCAGACAAAACAAGTTTTAGCTTCAAAGCCAAGTTCATTATCAGAAGCAAAAGTATTTTTAACAAACGAAGAAAAAGGATTTGGATTTTACATTGACGAAGTTAACAATGAAAAAGCTACAGCTAAAAACTTTTTGATTATAAATAAACGTGGAGATAATCCTTATCCAATAGTATTTTTAGCAGAAAATGCAAAATTTGATCCAGGGATAATAAGATTACAGAAAGTAAAAGGATACGCTTTTGAAAAAAATGGAAATAGTCGAGTGTCGGCTGAATACCAGGAGCAAGAAATTCCAATCACAACTTTTTTTAGAGAAGACACAAAAGAAAAGAAAAAGAGCCGTAATGAAATGAATATAAAAGAGTTAAATGAATTTTATAAAAAAAATATAAAAAATCCTGAAGAAAAGGAAGCGGCATTAAAAGCACAAGTGGAAATTTATCAAAGAATTATTGGACCACTTGCAAGTACATTTTTGTGCTGGCTGGGAGTATTACTTTCAGTAGGGCATAGACGAAGTGGAAGAGGAATAAGTTTTGGAATAAGTTTAATAGTTATATTTGGATATATAGGAATGGCAAGTTATGCAAAAATTATGGTACTAAAGAATAATGTACCTGCAAACATTGCAATGTGGATTCCTAATTTTGTTTTATTTATATTATGTATATATTTTTCAATAAAGAAATATAAAGGAAATTAACGAAAGGAGGAGTATGAACAAGTTAGATAAATATATAATTATAAATTATGTAAAAAGCTTTATTCTGGGAATGATGATGTTTTTTCTAATATTTTTACTAGCTGAAAGTATTAGTCTTACAGGATGGCTTATGGATGGAAAAATGAAAGGTGGAGATGCCATAAGATATCTTAGATACGGAGTACCTGAAATTATAACAAATACTGCTCCTCTTGGAGTACTGTTAGGAAGCCTTTTATGTATAAGCAAAATGGCAAAACAATTAGAAATTGCAGCGATGAAAACAAGTGGGATAAGTTTTGCAAGGATAGCATTATTTCCCATGATTTTTTCATTTCTAGTAAGTTTAGGTGTTTTTTATTTAAATTATGATGTTTTAGGGAAATCAAATACAAAAAAAGAAAATTTAAAATCATTAAAAATTGATAATAAAGAGCCAGTAAAATCAGAAAAGAAATTCATTTTTGTAAAAATTAACAAAAGTACAGTTCTTTTTAGTGAACATGCCAATAAGAATACTGGAACTATGGAGTTTATTCAAATTTTAAAATTTGAAAAAGGATTTAGCCAGATAAAAAAAATCTACACTTCACCATCAGCCAAAATAAATCCAAAAACAAACCAATGGACTTTTACGGATTTAAAAGAATATGATAGTAAAACAAATGTTACAAAACAGATTGATACAAAGAATTTTAAATTTATCGCATCAATGGACAATATCCTAGCAAGTCCAGTAAAAGCAAAGAATTTGACAATGCCTGAATTACGTGAAAAAGTAGTTTATTTTACACGGGTTGGAGCAGATTCGTTAAATTTGAGAATTGAATTTTATTACAGAATATCATTTGCATTGGCTTCTTTCGTAATGTGTCTAATCGGACTTTCACTAGGAAGTAGATACGTAAGGGGAGGTGCAGCTGTAAATATAGGATTATCTGTAATAATTGGTTACGCCTATTATGGTGTCAGCACGATTTTACGTTCGATGGCAGTATCTGGAGCAGTTCCAATTTATGCGGCATGTTTCATTCCGTTACTTATATTTTTAGTAGTTGGAATAAAATTATTTAAAGATTCTGAATACTAATAAATATTTTTGATTTTTATAAAATGAAGTGATTGTCAATAGGTATTTATATGTTTTTCTTTTTTTTAAGTAGTATAAATTAATTGTTTACATTCTAAAAAATCACAAGATTTCAACGTAATTATCATGGTAATTTTAATAGAAAAAATTAATATTAATTAGAATAAGATAAAAAAGAAGGGAATGATATGATAGAGAAAATAAAGACAAATAGTGGAATAGAAGTAATTTTTGATAGACTTGAAAGTATTTCTACCTGCTCAGTTGGAGTATTTGTAAAAACTGGTTCACGAGATGAAAGTGATACGGAGGAAGGAATTTCACATGTGCTAGAACATATGGTATTTAAAGGGACTCCTACTAGAAATTATTTTGAAATTTCTGAAGAAATTGATTATCTTGGGGCAAATGTGAATGCACATACGACTAAAGAAGAAACAGTTTTTTATATAAATGCCTTAACACAGTTTCTAGGAAAATCTGTGGATATTTTGTTTGACATTGTTACAAATTCTACAATTGATGAAAAGGAACTGGAAAAAGAAAAAGATGTAATTGTGGAAGAAATTAAGATGTATAAGGATTCGCCAGATGATCTAGTATTTGAAATGAATTATGCAGATAGTATAAACGGGCAGTATTCAAAACCTATTATTGGGACACAGGAAAGTGTAAAAGGCTTTACTGCTGATGAAATCAGAAAATATTACAAGGAAAGATACACAAAAGATAATATTTTAATTGTTGTTTCTGGAAATTTTGATAAAAATGAGATTATTCAAAAGATTGATCAGTATTTTTCAAAATTAGTCGATAAAAAGACTGATAGACGTGATAAAATAGATTTTTCATTTAATGCTGGAAAGAAAATAGTCACAAAGGATATAAACCAGGTTAATATCTGTATTTCACATGAAAATGAAGATTACAACAGTAAAAATAAAATATATACAGATATTTTAGCAAATATAATTGGTGGCTCAATGAGTTCCAGACTTTTTCAGGAAATTCGTGAGAAAAATGGACTTGCCTATTCTGTTTACACATATAATCAATATTATTTATCAGGAGGCTTGACATCGACATACATTGGAACGAATCTGGAAAATTATGAAAAGGCAATAGAAATAACACTTTCAGAGTTTAAAAAGTTACGTGAAAATGGAGTAACAGAGGATGAACTTCAGAAGGCAAAAAATAAATATATGAGCAGGATTGCATTTGCAATGGAAAATCCACGTTCAAGAATGGGAATTTTGGGAAATTATTATATTAGAAAAAATGAAATTCTAGATTCTGAAAAGATGAAAAATGAAGTCAATGCAGTAAAACTTGAGGATGTAAATAATTTTGCAAAAACTAAATATTTGACGGAAAATATTACAGTTTTGGGGAATATTAAATAAAAATAAGAAAATAGGAGAAAAAAATGTTTCAAAGTCAAAAATTAATTGATCGAATGAAAAATAGTATTTTTCGGATGGATAAAATGATTTTATTAATAGTATACGCTCTTGTAACAATCAGTACAGTATTTGTGTATAGTGCAACAAGACAAAACGGAATGGTTATAAAAAATATTTTGTGGATTGGGATAGGTTCAGTATTATTATTTATTTTGGCATCTATTGATTATAAAATTGTAAAAAGATATATTTGGCATATTTATGGAATTGGTGCGACTTTATTATTAATTGTACGATTTGCTGGGAAAAAAACTTTAGGAGCACAGCGTTGGATTTCAATAGGACCATTTCAATTACAGCCATCTGAATTTGTAAAAGTATCAATTATTATTATTATAGCTTACTGGATTGCAACAAAATATAAAAATGGAATTAATAATCTAACAGAGATTGTGGGAGCAATTTTACCCTCATTACCACTTATTTTATTAATTTTGATACAGCCTGATTTGGGAACAACATTAATAATAGTTTGTGCATTTGTATTTATGATTTTTTTGTATGGTGCAAATATGAAACCGATTTGGATAATAACAATAGTAGTTATGTTGTCAGTTTATCCAGTTTATAGGTTTGTACTGAGTGATTATCAGAGAACACGGGTAGAAACATTTTTACATCCTGAAACTGATAGAAAAGGAAGCGGATGGCATGTAATACAGTCAAAAATTTCAGTTGGAGCAGGGGGAGTATTAGGAAAGGGGGTTTTACAAGGAAGTCAAAGTAGATTAGAATTTTTACCAGAAGCACAGACAGATTTTATTTTTTCAGTATTATCTGAAGAATTGGGATTTGTAGGGTCTTCACTGGTATTATTGCTTTATTTTGGACTAATTTACGAAATAATGCGAATAGCTCGGATTATTAGAGATGACTTTGGAAAACTCATACTCTATGGACTTGCAGGAGTAATATTCATGCATGTAATTGTAAATGTTGGGATGACAATCGGACTTGTACCTGTTACAGGGAAACCTCTATTGTTTATGAGTTATGGTGGAAGTTCCTTTTTGGCATCGTTTATAATGATAGGAATAATTGAAAGTATAAAACTTCATAGTGATTAAAACAGGAGAGAATTTTTGGAAAAGAAAGAAGTTAAGCAAGTTATTGTAGATTCTGAGCTGGAAGGAATGCGGCTAGACAGATATTTGAGGAAAAATTTTAAGGATGAATCGCTTAGCAGAATTTTTGGAGCAATAAGAGCTGGAGATGTTAAAGTAAATGGAAAAAAATCAAAAGAAAATTACAGGCTTTTATTAGAAGATAAAATTACTGTAAAAAATTTATTTCAAAATAATTATGAAAAGTCACAAAAAACTAAAAATAAAGTAAAAAAATTAGAAATACAAAAAAATGAGATTGAAAAATATAAAAAAATGGTTATTTTTGAAAATGAAGATTTTTTCATCGTAAATAAAAAGGAAAAAGTGCCAATGCACAAAGGAACAGGTCATAAATATGGACTTGCTGAAGTTTTTAAAGAAATTTATAAAAATGAAAACATTAATTTTGCAAATAGATTAGATTTTGAAACATCAGGACTTGTGATAGGTTGTAAAAATTTGAAGTTTTTGAGGTATATTTCTGAGAAAATTAGAGAAAATGAAGTTCATAAAAAATATTTTGCAGTTGTTCATAATATAAATAAAGAAAATCAAGATTTTAATTTGAAAAATTTTACAATTGAAAATTATTTGACAACAACAGAAAATAAGGTAGCAGTTTCAAAAAATCCTGTTTCAAAGGAATCTAAAAAAAGTATTACACATTTTAAACAAATTAATTTTGATAAATTAAAAAATTCAAAACAAATATTAAATTTATTGGGAAAAAATAGTAAAAATGCAACTCTTCTAGATATTGAGCTGGTAACAGGGCGAAAACATCAGATACGGGTTCAAATCGCAGATCAAGGTTTTCCAATTATTGGAGATAAAAAATATGGTATAAAAGATGGAAGTGACAGATTTTTTCTTTGTTGTTACTTTCTTTCTTTTGATAATTACAAGTTTTCAATTTTTGATAAAGCATTTTTTTAAAAAAATATATACAAACAAAGTTGTTTCTAATAAACATGAGGTATTATATAAAGTATTGTAACATCTGTTATTTAATTTTAAACACGAGGTGAAGAAAATGGGATTATTTTCAAGTAGAAAATCGAAAAATAAATATGTAACACTAACATCTAAATCAAAATTGACAGTTGATGTTGTAGATGATAACAAGTGGAAAAAATGTAATCAATGTAACGAGATTATTTATAACGAGGATTTAAAAAATAATTTGAATGTATGTCCAAAATGTGGAAATTATTTCAGATTAACGGCATTTGAAAGAATTGAACTCTTAATTGATGAAGGAACATTTATGGAAAAGGATATGACACTCAATTCAAAAAATATATTAAATTTTCCTGAATATGAAGAAAAACTTGAAGTTGCACGTGAAAAAAGCCGAATGTTAGATGGAGTAATCAGTGGAACTGGAACAATAAACGGGATAGAAGTAAGTATTGCAGCAATGGAATTTAATTTTATGGGTGGAAGTATGGGTTCTGTTGTTGGTGAGCGAATTACAAGGGCTTTGGAAAGAGGGCTTAAAAATAAAATACCAGTTGTGATTGTTTCAAGTTCTGGTGGAGCTAGAATGCAAGAAGGAATTTTGTCACTTATGCAGATGGCAAAAACTTCTGGAGCAGTAAAAAAATTAAATGAAGCAGGAATACCTTTTATTTCAGTTCCAGTTGATCCAACTACTGGAGGAGTAACAGCCTCTTTTGCAATGCTTGGAGACGTAATTATAACAGAACCAAATACTTTGATTGCCTTTGCAGGACCTAGAGTTATTGAGCAAACTGTAAATCAGAAGTTGCCAAAGGGCTTTCAAAGAGCAGAATTTTTGTTGGAACACGGAATGATTGACATAATTTCAGAAAGAAAAGATTTGAAAACAACGATTTATAGAGTATTGGAAAAATTAGTGTAAATTTAAAATTTTTTCAAATGAAAGGATAAAAATTATGAGTATAAAAGATGAAATTAAGGAATTGGAAGACAATATAGCCGAGTTAAAAAGATTTTCAGCTGAAAGAAGCATTGATTTCTCTGCTCAAATAACAGAACTGGAAAAAAATCTAGAAGATAAATACAAAGATTTTGAAGAAAATGAAATGGATGCTTGGAACAGAATTCAAATTTCAAGAAATCCTAAAAGACCGTATACTTTAGATTATATAAACGAATTAACACAGGATTTTGTAGAACTTCATGGAGATAGGCTTTCAAAAGACGACAATGCCGTTGTAGGTGGACTTGCGACAATTGACGGGTACAAAATAATGATAATTGGACAGCAAAAAGGAAGGGATATTGATTCAAATATTTACAGAAACTTTGGAATGGCCAGTCCTGAAGGATATAGAAAAGCATTAAGATTAATGAGGATGGCAGAACGTTTTAAATTGCCAATTTTAACTTTGATTGATACGGCTGGAGCATATCCTGGAATAGAAGCAGAAGAAAAAGGACAAGGAGAAGCCATCGCTAAAAATCTATCAGAAATGTTTGGTTTTCGAGTACCAATTGTATCAGTAGTAATTGGTGAAGGTGGAAGTGGAGGAGCATTGGGAATAGGTGTGGCAGATTCAATTTTAATGCTTGAAAACAGTGTATATTCTGTTATTTCTCCAGAAGGATGTGCCTCAATTTTGTTTAATGATTCAACAAAAGCTCCAGAAGCTGCAAAAAGTTTGAAAATGGATGCAATTAGTTTAAAAAGTCTAGGAATAATAGATGAAATTATAAAAGAGCCATTAGGTGGTGCTCATAGAAATTTTGAAGAGACCGCTCAAACCTTGAAAGAAGCTGTTTTAAAGGAATTTAGGAGAATAGATAAATTTTCACTTCGTGAGTTATTAAGAAGAAGATACGAAAAATATAGAAATATGGGAGATTTCTTTGAAGAAATTGAAGATTAGAAATAATTATTTTGGTAAGACAAGAATTAACTTGTCTTATTTTTTTGTATAAATTTATAGATATAAAGTATTGTTTTTGAGAAAAAATGGGGTATACTATTAGAGTATCAAGAAAGAAATTTATAAAATATTATGAATAGTTAATTTAGGAGGTAATAAAATGGCAATTATGAAAGCTGCGAGATGGCATAACAGAAAAGATGTAAGAGTGGAAGAAGTCGAAGTTCCTGAAATTACGAAAGAAAATCAAATCAAAATTGCAGTGAAATATGCTGGGATTTGTGGAAGTGATTTACACGAATATTTAGGAGGACCAATATTTATTCCAGCAAATGCTCCGCATCCATATACAAATGAAAAAGCCCCTATCACAATGGGACACGAATTTTGTGGAGAAGTTGTGGAAATAGGAAGTGGAATTACAAAATTCAAAGTAGGAGACAGAGTTACAGTTGAACCAATTTTAGCAAAAAATGGCTTAATTGGAAAATATAATTTGGATCCTAACTTGAATTTTATTGGACTTGCTGGTGGAGGAGGAGGATTCTCTGAATTTGTAGTTGTAAATGAGGATCAGGCTCATAAATTACCAGATGAAATTGATTATGAACAGGGAGCATTGACAGAACCTGCGGCAGTGGCAGTTTATGCAGTTAGACAAAGCAAATTTAATACAGGAGATACAGCAGCAGTTTTTGGGTGTGGACCAATCGGACTTCTTATAATTGACGCATTGAGAGCATCTGGAGCAACAGAAATTTATGCTGTGGAAGTTTCGCCTGAAAGACAGGAAATCGCTAAAAAATTAGGAGCAATAATCGTAGATCCTACAAAAGTGAATGCAGTTGAATTTATAAAAGAAAAAACAAATGGTGGAGTAAACGTTTCTTATGAAGTTACAGGAGTTCCCGCTGTATTACAGCAATCTTTAGAAGCCGCTGAAAAAGATGGAGAATTGATGGTTGTAAGTATCTGGGAAACAGAAGCACCGATTCAGCCTAACGAAGTGGTAATTCAAGAAAGAACAATAAAAGGAGTTATCGCATACCGTGATGTATTCCCTAAAACATTGGAATTAATGAAGCAAGGATACTTCTCAAAAGATTTATTAGTAACAAAAAGAATTAAACTAGAAGATATTGTGAATGAAGGATTTGACGCACTTGTAAAAGAAAAAAGTCAAGTTAAAATTTTAGTATCACCTAAATAATTAATAAAACAGAGGGCTATCTTAATATGGATAGCCCTTTTATGTTTTTTATTAATTTACAGATTTATATATTTCTCTAAAGTTTTTTAGTTTTTCATCAAGTTCAGCAATTCCCCATTTTCCATTATCTTTTTCTAAATAAATTGTTGTTTTCATAGAAGCATACTTATCGGTTTTTTGGAAGGCTTGTTTCATTGAACTAAACATTTTTGTTATTATTTTATCAAAGATTTCGTCTTCTGAGAAATTATTTAGATTTTTCATTTCTTTTTCGTTTAGAAAGTTGTTATTCATTAATTCTGAATATTTTTGTAAATTTGTTGTTACATTTGGCGTTTTTATATTTAATGTTACTTCAACAATATCATTTGTAACATATCTTATCTTTTCAATTTCAATTTTATTTTTATCCATTATATAATCAAACATATCATTATATAATTCGTTCATTTTTTTCTGAAATTTAAGAGAATTTTTTTGACTTATTGCGGGTAATTGAATTTGTTCATCCAACATTCTGGAAATCATAGATTTCATCCCAACTGATACTGCTCGTTTAATTGAATCATAATCCCTTTTGGCCGCAATCTCAATTTCACTGTTATTTTTTGTAATTTCCTGCTGTGATAAAGTAACCCCTTTCTTTAGAACAACTTTGTAATTGGCTGAGAATAGCTGGATTGAAAGTGTTAGTAGTAGAAAAGTTAGTAATTTTTTCATAGGTAATCAACTCCTTTGGTAGTTTTGTTTATGAATTTATTTTAACATATTTTTTAAGTTTTTACTATTTTTTATAAAATAAAATATTTTAGATTTTTATACATATCCTAATCAAAATAATTAAATAACTCAAAAAATAGAAATTTATTTATGTATAAAGAAATAATAAATGAAAAAATTTTTTGTTTGACTTATATTTTCCCACATTGTATAATAAAATATATTTGAAAAAATGAAGAGTCTAAAAATACTGCTTCATAAGAAATTGATACGGAAAAGAGGTTAAAATTTATGGAAAACGCTATGAAAAGCTTTGGAGAAAATGTCTTTAGGGACAGTAATTTGAAAAAAAGAGTTTCCAAGGCTGTTTTTAAAGAGTTTAAGGCGTCGCAACTGGGGGAAACTGAATTGTCGAAAGAAACTGCTGAAGTTATTGCAAACGCTATTAAAGATTGGGCGACTAAAAGAGGTGCTACTCACTATTGTCACTGGTTTCAGCCATTAAATGACTTGACAGCGGAAAAGCATGATTCATTTTTAGAACCTACTGAAAATGAGGAACTTATTTATAAATTTTCTGGAAAAAATTTGATAAAAGGTGAATCTGATGCATCTTCATTTCCGAATGGAGGACTTCGTAGCACATTTGAAGCAAGAGGTTACACAATCTGGGATACGAGTTCATATCCATTTATAAGAGAAAATAAAAATGGAGTTACATTGTATATTCCGACAGCCTTTATTTCATTTACTGGTGAAGCGTTGGATAAAAAAGTACCTTTATTGAGATCAATGAAATATATAAGTGGACAAGCATTAAGAGTTTTGCGTGCTTTTGGAAATAAAACTTCTAATCATGTATTTAATACTTTGGGAGTAGAGCAGGAATATTTTCTTGTTAAAAAAGATATGTTTGAAGCAAGAGATGATTTGTTGCTTACAGGAAGAACGTTATTTGGAGCTTCTGCACCTAAAGGACAGGAATTAAGCGATCATTATTATGGAAAAATTAAAGAAAAAGTAATAAACTTTATGAGTGATGTTGACGTTGAATTATGGAAATTAGGTATTCCATCAAAAACAAGACATAATGAAGTGGCTCCAAATCAGTTTGAAGTAGCACCATTATTTTCAGTAGCAAACTTGGCATCGGATCAAAATCAGATAATAATGGAAACTATTGAAAAAACAGCGTTAAGACACGATTTAGTAGCATTGCTTCACGAAAAACCGTTTGCAGGGGTAAATGGTTCAGGTAAACATAATAACTGGTCACTAGGAACAGATGATGGTAAAAATCTTTTCAGTCCTGGAAAAGATATGAAATCAAATACTCAATTTTTAATTTTTGTGGCTGCGGTAATTGAAGCTGTTGACAGATATTACCCGATGTTAAGATATGCGACTGCAACTGCTACAAATGATCACAGACTTGGTGGACATGAAGCACCACCTGCAATTATTTCAGTTTTCTTAGGTGATGAATTGACAACAGTTTTAAGCAATATTGCATATAAAAAAGATGCACCTGTGTCAGAATCATCAAAAGTAAACTTGTCAGTTGATGTATTACCTACATTTAGTATGGATGCTGGAGATAGAAATAGAACTTCTCCGTTTGCATTTACTGGAAATAAATTTGAATTTAGAATGCCAGGATCAAGTTCGACACCTGCAACTTCTGCGGCTGTAATAAATGCAATGGTAGGAAAAGTGCTGTCTGAATATGCAGATAAACTTGAAAAAGCAACTGAAAAATCATTCCTGAAAGTGGCAAATGAGATTATTGCTAATGCATATAAAAAACATCATAGAATAATTTTTAATGGAAATGGATACAGCGAAGAATGGGCAAAAGAAGCTAAAAAACGTGGACTTACAAACGAAGTGGCTTCAAATACTGCACTTAGAAAAATGATAGATAAAGATGTGCTTGAACTAACTCAGGAAGTTGGAATGCTTTCTGAACAGGAATCAATTGCAAGATACAACGCTTATGCAGAAAGATATATAACTCAGTTAAGTATTGAATCAAGAACATTAATTGACATTGCAAATAAAAATATCTTGCCATCAGGATTAAAATATGCAAATTTATTAGCTGATCATATTGAAAAAAATTCAAAATACGGGAAAGCGTTCATAAAGGAGCAGGAAGAAATCTTAAAAGATGTATTAGCAAATATTACAAGCTTGAGAAAAGAAGTAAAATCACTTGAAAAAGAAATTAATCGAGTAAGAAATGAAAAAGATTTAGGAAAACAGACAGATTTGGCAAAAGAAAAATTGGTAACAGGACTTGAGGCATTACGAATTCCTTGTGATAATTTGGAAAAAGTTATTGATCAAGAATATTGGAGTTTCCCAACTTACACGGATTTATTATTTAAGTTATAGTATTGATAAAAGTGCAGGGGCTTTAAAAGTCCTTGCTTTGTTTGTTTGAAATAATATTTTTGAAGTAAATTGTGGAAAAATCAAATTTAAAAGTTATGGGATTATTAGGTTTGATTGTGAAAAAAATGGAGTATAGTAGAGAAAGGAATGTTAAAAAATGATTTTTTTGAAATCACTGGGAAGTATTTTCCCTATTATTGTTATGATTGCGGTTGGATATATTTTGAAAAAAAGGCACTGGTTTCACCATACGTTTAGTGAAAATGTTTCAAAACTTATTACAAATGTGGCTTTGCCTTGCTCAATATTTTATTCAGTTTTGAAATATTTGAATATGGATGCCTTGAAGGAAGTGTCAAATCGTCTAATTTTTACATTTGCTTCAGTTATTATTGGATATTTGGCTGCTTTTTTTGTGATAAAGATGGTAAAAATGAGAGATGGACGACGTGGTATCTTTTATAATGCTGTGGTAAATGCAAATACTATATTTATTGGGCTTCCGTTAAATATGGCACTTTTTGGAGAAGCCGCTTCAAAATATTATTTGATGTATTACATTACAAATACTGTGTCAATCTGGACATTGGGATACATGCTTTTATCAGGAGATTCGATTGACGGTAATAAAGATGGAAAAGGTGGATTTAATTTAAAAAAATTATTATCTCCTCCACTTATTGCTTTTGTGATAGCCTTTGCTGTACTTTTGTCAGGCATAAGAGTGATAACTCCAATTGTAGAAACTACCAAATATCTTGGAAGTGTTGTAACTCCTCTTGCGTTGCTGTATATAGGAATAGTGCTAGCAGATGCAGGGCTTCACAGTATTCGGTTTGATTTGGATACAAATTTGGCTTTACTTGGAAGATTTGTATTTTCGTCAATTGTCATGATAGTATTATTGAAAATTGCTGGACATTTTGTGCAGTTGAATGAACTGGAAATAAAGACATTTGTGATACAGTCGGCAGCACCAGTCTTTGCAGCATTGCCAATTTTGGCTAATGAAACTAATGGGGATATTGGATATTCTACCAATGTAGTTACAACAAGTACAATTTTATTTATATTAGTAGTACCTATTTTGATGAGTATTTTAAATATTATACATATATAATTTTGGAAAATCATTAATTTGATTTTCTTTTTTACGTAAAAACTTGATTTTTGAGTTTGCTTTTAAAGAGGTTTTAATATATGTCTTGAAATTAATAAAAAAATATGGTAAACTTTTATTAGTGATATATGTTAATAAAAATAAAAGGTAAAATAAAACTTATAAACATAATAATAAAATATTTTTCACAAAGTTTTAAAATCTAAAACTATGTATTTTAAAACTTAATTATAAGGATATTTTTATAAAATATTTATATTAAATGAAATTGTAAACATTGGGAGGAAACGTGAAAAAATTAATCATATTAATTATTTTATTGGTGTCGGGTATTTCATTTTCAAAAACTTGTAATTGGATAAAAGATCCGAATATATATGTAACTAAGGAAATTGAACTTATAGGTCGTTCACGTTTGACAGGAAATATTTATTGCGATGTAGAACGTGATTTTATGACTTATTATGTTGGGCTAGATAATTTGGAAGTTGGATTAGTTTACAATATACGTGAAAGAAGAGAATTGACATATGAGAATATTTTTAAAATATTAATTGATTTTGAAAATGATATTGCAAAACTGATTCCTACAAATATTCCAAAAAAAGATGAAAAGAAAAAACCAAGATATTATACTTTCAGACTTTATGCTTATGATGCAACTAAAAAAGATACTTTTATGCTATTTAAATATATTTTAGACACAAATAAGATTGACGGGGACTGGAAAACATATTATAATAATGAAATTTTCTCCAAAACAAGCGAGAAAATGCGAAAAACATTGAAGGATAGCGGATATAATCCTACTGAAGATATTGTGTATTAATTAAGGGGAAAAATGGAATTAATTTTAGAAGAAGATATTGTATATAGAACAAAAATAAACGACTTTGGCGTGGAGCCGGTTAACAAAAGAATTATAACAACTGGAGAAAAGCTGATATATTTTAATAAAAATAAATTTGAAAAGGAAAGCGGTGGAAAAGTAAAAAATTGCGAAATTATAAAATATATAAAAGAAAAAAACCAGTTATTTGTTTCAAGTATGTTTTTTGTTTCGACTCCAAATGGAAAAGTGTACAAATGTGATGGAAATAAAAAGAAAATAGTTGAACTTGTATTCGATACAAATGATAGCATAAAAGTAATGAATTTTATAACAAGTGGCAGGATTGTCTATATTGAAAAAAATTGTCTATTTTCCTATGATGTTGACACAGAGGAACTTATTTCTACAAAGTTGACAAGAACTAGAAAAAATGGAAATTATAAAATTTTCACAAGTGGAGAAAACGTTATAATCAAATTTAGGGAAGACCATAAACATATAAATACAATAAATATTTTTGAAAATAAATTAAAAAAAATATTTGAAGTAAAAACGGAAAATAATCACACTTACTCAAAAATAGTGGGACTTCAATATTTTGCAGGAACAGAAGATGGTGAAATAGAAATATGGAACATTTTGGATCAGGAACTTTATAATTCGATAAAAATTTCTGACAGAAAAATAACGTACATTGAAGAATTTGAAGGGAAATATTTTATTGGTTTGGAAAATGGAGAATTGGTAATTACAGACAGTAAATTTCATATTTTAAAACAGGAAAAAGTATTGAAGGAAGGAATTGTAAAAATTTGTGTAATTGAAGATGAAATTTATGTTATGGGGTGTGGAAATAGGATAGTTAAGTATAGGATGGTTTTATAAAAAGATATTTTATTTATTAATCACAGTTATTAATTTAGCTGTGATTTTTTTTGAAAATTCATTTTACAATTTTAATTGTAAAAATTGTGTATAAATGTTATAATTTGGCGAAAAAATAAGTCAAAAAAATAATTAAAAATATATAGAAAAATAAATAATTTTTAAGACTATCAAAAAAAGATTTTAAAACCAAATCTAAATAATAAATTTATCTGTATTTAAAAGAGTTTTAAAAATATGAAAGAAATTGATGGAAAAGGAGAGGAAGTGATGAATGAGTTGGAAAATAATAAAATTAAGCTATATGGATTCAATAATCTAACAAAGACATTAAGTTTTAATATTTATGATATTTGCTATGCGGAAACAGAGAGGGAGCAGAAGGACTATATTGCATATATTGACGAGCAATATAATTCAGAAAGGCTTACAAAAATACTTATTCGTGTTGCAGAAATGATAGGAGCACAAGTCTTGAATATATCAAAGCAGGATTATGAGCCACAAGGAGCTTCTGTAAATGTTTTAATTGCAGAAGAAAGAATAAGTCCTAAGAACATTGATAAATCTTGTAATCAAGGGAAACCATTCTTTGAAGAAATTGGGATAGATAGCCAGAGCATGAAAAAGGGAAATACAAGTCAAGACACCGACACGGTTCACGCTCATTTGGATAAAAGCCATATAACGGTGCATACTTTCCCGGAATACCATCCAGATAATTCAATTTCCACTTTTAGAGTGGATATTGATATTGCAACTTGTGGGGAAATTTCGCCATTAAATACGTTAAACTATCTGATAGACAGCTTTGATTCGGATATAATTACGATTGATTACAGAATACGTGGATTTACAAGAGATATTTCAGGAAAGAAATTTTTTACAGATCACAATATAACTTCTATTCAAGATTATATTGAGCTAGAAAAGTTAAAAATTTACGATGCTATAGATGTAAATGTGTATCAGTCAAATATTTTTCATACAAAAATGCTTATAAAGGAAATCAGATTACAAAATTATCTATTCAATCAAGATGTTTATGAAATTGCACCTAAAAAAAGGCTGGAAATTACAGATAGACTTAGGAAGGAAATGATTGAAATTTATAGTGGAATGAATATCTATTAAGCATTTATAAAGCAAAGGGGAACAGTCGCCATCCCCTTTTATTTCGCAATATTAGTTATTTTAATTTCTTTAAATCATAACATCTGAAGATTTTGGCGAAAGTGCTACGCACTAATCCCCACTTGTCTAAGCATTTTTTGAAATGAAATTAAAATTTTGGAAATTTATAATAAATATTTTTTTAATAAAATAAATTTTTTAGTTTTAGTAAACTGACGGAGCTTTTATTTGTTCAGCTACGATTGTCTGACGACTGAAAGGAGGAGTTTCGGAGTTGGGCAAATAAAAGTCGTAGTCTAGCCATAGGTGCAGGATTTGCGGCAATGAGCAATCCTGCGAAAATAAAGAAAAAACATAATAAAAATAGTAAAAACTGTTATTAAACAAAATAACTTTTATTCCTTGTTAAATAGTATATAATTCAAAATTTATTAAATATTTGCTTTTTAAATAAAGGAATAATATTAATAAAAAATTTGGAGATTTAAAATTATGAATAAATAAAAAAATATGGAAGGAGTTGAAGAAATGGGGAAAAATATAAATAGAAATAAACAGAATAAGACTGTTCTTTTTGATGCTTTAAAAAATCATCTTTCTAACAGGGTTGTGAGATTTGATGTGCCAGGGCATAAGGGAGGGCGTGGAAATAAGGAGTTTCGAGATTTTATCGGGCTGGATGCCATGCAGATGGATGTTAATTCGATGAAACCGCTTGATAATTTATGCCATCCGACTTCGGTTATTAAAGAGGCTCAGGATATAGCGGCGGAGGCTTTTGGGGCAAAGGAGGCTTATTTTATGGTAAGCGGGACGACTGGGGCTGTACAGGCTATGATTATGGCAACTTGCAAGGCTGGAGATAAAATCATTATTCCAAGAAATGTGCATAGAAGTGCTATTAATGCACTGGTAATTTGTGGAGCGATACCAGTTTATATTAATCCCGGACTTAACAAGAAATTGGGAATATCACTTGGAATGTCGATTAATGATGTGAAAAAGGCAATTCAGGAAAATCCTGATGCAAAAGCAATATTAGTGAATAATCCCACTTATTACGGAATTTGTTCAGATTTAAAATCTATTGTAAAACTGGCACATGAAAATGATATGTTTGTGCTAGTTGATGAGGCACACGGAGCACATTTTTACTTTGATGAAAATTTACCAATTTCAGCAATGGAAGCTGGAGCAGATATGGCGGCAATCAGTATGCATAAGACAGGCGGTTCTTTAACACAAAGTTCGATTTTGTTAAGTGGTGAGAGAATAAATGCTGATTATGTTCGGCAAGTTATAAACTTGACTCAAACTACGAGTGCATCGTATTTACTTATGACTTCGCTTGATGTGGCAAGAAAAAATTTGGCGATAAACGGAAGAGAACTTTTTGAAAAAACAGTTAAATTTGCAGAATATGCCAGAAATGAAATTAATAAACTAGGTGGGTATTATGCGTATGGGAAAGAACTGATTGATGGAGATTCGGTTTATGACTTTGATACGACAAAATTATCTGTGTATACAAAAGATATTGGGCTTGCTGGAATTGAAGTTTATGATATTTTGCGGGATGATTATGAAATTCAGATTGAATTTGGAGATTTGGGAAATATTTTGGCGATAATTTCCGCGGGGGACAGAGGATTGGAAATAGAACGGCTAATATCTTCGCTTGCAGAAATTAAACGGCTTTACTCAAAAGATTCCACAGGAATGTTTGATCACGAATATATAAATCCTGATGTTGTGCTTCCGCCACAAAAAGCCTTTTATTCAGAAAAGGAAATGATTCCGATAAAAGATAGTGCAGGTAAAATAAGTGGAGAATTTGTTATGGCTTATCCGCCAGGGATACCGATATTAGCACCAGGAGAACGAATTACTGAGGAAATCATAAATTATATCGAATATGCAAAGGAAAAAGGATGTCTATTAACAGGAACTGAGGATATGCATGTTGAAAAGATAAATGTTGTTTTGGAGTGAAAATTTTTGATGTAAAAACGCAGACAGTGTTTGCGAAATTCCAATTAAAATAAATGAAAGAAGGAAACAAAAATGGCTGACAACAGATTTTTGAAATTTTTTAATTATATTTTGCTAGTTGAAGGAAACTATTCTAATGATAAGAATGATAAAGGCGGGGAAACAAAATATGGCATTACTAAGGAAAGAGCTAGAGAATGTGGATATAAAGGTAGTATGAAAGATTTAACAAAAGCAATGGCACAAAAAATTTATGAAGAAAAATATTATAAGGCTAGAAAATTGGATCAAGTGAAAAATGATAAGGTGGCACTAAGCATATTTGATTTTTCAGTAAATGCTGGAAGATATGGAATTAAAAAGGCTCAGGAGGCTGTGAATAAGGTTTATGGTAAAAATGTTGTGAGTGTGGATGGAGCAATTGGACCTCAGACCCTAAAATATTTAAATGATGTTAATCCAGTTAAATTTTTGATGGTTTATCATAATTTACAGCGTGAATACTACAAATCTCTTGCTAAAAGAGATGCGACTCAGAATGATTTTTTGACAGGATGGTTAAATAGGGTTAAGGTTAAGGAAAATTATTTGAGAAACGTTTAATGAATGTAAGAAATAGAATAAAATTATAAAAAATGGAAAAGTTGAGGAATTTATAAAAAAGTTTCAAAGTACAAAACATTGGAAATAAAAGGTTAGATATTAAAAAAATAGGTAATACAAATTGAAAGGAGTGTAGCAGATGGAATTATGGTACACAGAAGAACATACGAAAAATGTTCGTTTTTCTATAAAGATTGATAAGCAGTTAGTTAGTGCAAAAAGTGATTTTCAGAGAATTGATATTTTTGAGTCGCCAGAATTTGGGCGATTTTTGACATTGGATGGATTTATGATGTTGACAGAAAAGGATGAGTTTATTTACCATGAGATGATAACTCACGTTCCTATGGCTGTAAATCCTAAGGCTAAGAAAATATTGGTAATTGGTGCTGGAGATGGAGGTACTGTTCGTGAACTTGTAAAATATGAACATATTGAGAGAATTGATATGGTGGAAATTGACAAGATGGTTGTCGATCTTTGTCGTCAATATTTGCCTAAGACGGCTAATAAGCTGGATGATAAGAGAGTTTATATTTATTATGAGGATGGATTGAAATTTGTACGTTCCAAGGCAAATGAATATGACATTGTAATTGTAGATTCGACAGATCCGTTTGGACCTGGAGAAGATTTATTTACAAGAGAATTTTATGGAAACTGCTTTAACGCACTAAAAGAGGACGGAATTCTTGTAAATCAGCATGAAAGTCCATATTATGAAGCAGATGCTAAGGCAACAGCAAGAGCAAGTAAACAGTTAAGAGCAGTATTCCCTTTTGCAACAGTCTATCAGCTACATATACCGACATATCCGTCAGGACATTGGCTATTTGGATTTGCTTCAAAAAAATATAATCCTGTAGAAGATTTGAAGGCTGATAAATGGAATAAGTTTGGAATAGAAACAAGATATTATAATACAGAATTGCATAAAGGGGCTTTTGCTTTGCCAAATTATGTGAAAGATTTAATAAAATAATTTAAAATAAAAACTAGAAGGAGAAGTTATATGAAAAATAAAAATATACATACATTTGTAGGGTGTGACAATGAATATAATGAGAGCAAAATCGCTATTTTTGGAGCACCATTTGACAGCACAACTTCGTTTAGACCAGGGACTAGATTTGCTTCGGCGGTTATGAGAAATGAGAGTTTTGGGATAGAAACGTATAGTCCGTATCAAGATAAGGATTTGGAAGATATTAAGGTTTTTGATGGAGGAGATTTGGAACTTTCATTTGGAAATTCGGAAAGTACGTTGCAGGATATTCAGGATGAAACAGCAAAAATTTTGAAGGATGGGAAAATTCCGTTTATGATTGGTGGAGAGCATTCTGTTACGTTGGGAGCTGTGAGAGCAGTTGCTGAAAAATATCCAGATTTGTATATTATTCAGTTTGATGCACATACAGACTTGAGAGATGAGTATTTAGGGCAGTATTATTCGCATGCTTCTGTAATTAGAAGATGTTGGGATATTGTTGGAGATGACAGAATTTTTCAGTTTGGAATAAGAAGTGGGGAAAGAGATGAATGGAAATTTGCAAAGGAACATCTTCATACAACAAAATTTAATTTTGATGGACTTGATGAAGTTGTAGAAAAATTAAAAGGGAAACCTGTGTATTTTACATTGGATCTAGATGTGCTTGATCCATCGGAATTTCCTGGAACTGGAACGCCTGAAGCTGGAGGAGTTACTTTTGTGGAACTACATAAGGCAATAGAAAAAATTTCGCAGTTAAATATTGTTGGGCTTGACATGAACGAATTATCGCCTGTATATGATCAGTCTGGGCAATCTACGGCACTAGCTTGCAAACTGCTTAGGGAAATTCTGCTGTTTATTTATAAATAGTCTAGTTTGGTATTGACCAGGTAAAAAGGGAGGAATGTTAAATGAAGAAAAAACTGCCAATAGGAATATCAGATTTTAAAAAAATAATAGACGGAAATTACTATTATTTTGATAAAACAGAATTGATAAAAAGCATTATAGGAGAACCTGGCGAAGTTAAGCTGTTTACACGTCCGAGAAGATTTGGAAAAACACTTAATATGTCGATGATAAAATATTTTTTTGATATTGAAAATAAAGATGGAAATAAAAAACTGTTTGAGAATTTAAAAATTTCTGAAAATGAGTATTTTGAAAAGCAGGGAACCGCTCCAGTTATTTCTATTTCATTTAGGAATTATGATGAAAGTAGCTGGGGAAATGGGTTTGAGATGATAAAAAATACAATTTCGGATTTATATGATGAATTTGAATTTGTAAAGGAAAATTTAAGTGCGAGAAAAAAAGAAAAATACGATTCAATTTTATTTAACAGAGCAACAAAAGCAACATGGAAATTATCCTTGCTGGATTTAACAAAATATCTATATGAATATTATGGACAAAAAGTGGTAGTGCTAATAGACGAGTATGATCAGCCGATAATTGATTCATACGTGAAAGGCTATTATCAAGAAGCAATTAGCTTTTTTAAAACATTTTATGGAGTTGTCCTAAAGGATAATAATTATCTGGAAATGGGAATTATGACTGGGATTTTGAGAGTTGCAAAGGAAAATATATTTTCTGGATTGAATAATCTAAGAGTTCATACAATTCTGGACAATAGATTTACAGAATATTTTGGGATTACAGAAAGTGAAGTTGAGCAGGCTTTAAAGGATTTTGATTTAGAATTTGAACTTAAAGATGTCCAACGATGGTACAATGGATATTTGTTTGGAGATATAAAAGTTTACAATCCGTGGTCGATTATTAATTTTCTGAATGATGAAAAATTAAAGTCGTACTGGGTAAATACGAGTGGAAATGAATTGATAAAACTATATTTAAAAAAACTCAAAAATGAGATTTTTGATGATTTTTCAAAACTTTTGAATAAAAAATCCATTTTAAGAAGAATAGATGAGAATATGACTTTTGCAAACTTGGAAGCAAATTATGAAGAAAATATATGGAATTTGTTTTTTCACAGCGGTTATTTGACATTGGCAGAAGAAGTTCAAGATGATGAGGAACAAGTTTATTTGAAAATTCCGAATGAAGAAATATTAAAAATGTTTTCAAAAATGTTTATAGAAGTATATTTTGAGAATTATAACAGCTTTTATAATATGGTATATTCCTTAAAAAATGGAGATATCGAAATTTTTAAGAAGGAATTAAGAAAAATTTTATTGGAAAACATGGGAATATTGGATGTAAGCGGAGTTTATAAAGAGCAATTTTATCATGGCTTAATGCTTGGAATAATTTTGACTTTGAAAAATGAGTATGAAATAACTTCAAATAATTTTGCCGGGAAAGGCAGATATGATTTGCTTTTGAAGCCTAAAAATATGGAAAAAAGAAAAGAAGGGATTATTTTGGAATTGAAGGTTGTAAATGCAATGGAAAATTTGAGTGAAGATAAAATTTTTGAAAAATTAGAGAATGAGTGTGATATTGCACTACAGCAGATTGAAAAGAAAGAATATGCTTCTGTATTAAAAAATTCTGGAGTTGAGAATGTATTGAAAATTGGGATAGCATTTTTTGGAAAAGAAGTGGCAGTTAAATTTGATAGAAATTATAGTTAATACTAAATCCAATTTATATTAAACCCCATTTAAATAACGAATTTGTTACGGACTTTTCTAACAAAAGATATAAACCAATATTCTTATAATAATTGAAAATTTATTAAATATTCACTATTTAAATGGGGAATAGTATAAAATTATAAATTATTTTACAGATTAAAAATACATTTATAAAAAATTGTGAGTTTTGAGGAGGTTTTACAATGATTGACAAAATAAAGGAATTGGAAAATCTTGAGAATAAGTATAAGGAGATTGGGAAATTAAATTCTGAGATAGAATCAATAATTGCAAATATAAAAAATGAGGCTGGAATAAGCAGGGAAAAAGAACTTTTGGAAGATAATGAAAGGCTGGCGAAGGATTTAACGGCATTTCATGAAAAGATGAAAGTTAGGGAAGAGGAAATTGGAAGGCTTAAAAATAGTAATGCAGTGCTTATTGAGGAATTGAAGGAAGCGAAAAAGGTTAGGAGAAATGGTGAGATTGATAAGTTTCAGAATATTTTGGCTGAGAAGATGAATGTGGAATTGGAAAGTGGTGTGACCAGAAGGCTTTCTAATTATGCAGAGGAAATGAAGAGAAAAGTTAAAATGCTGGAAAGAAATCTTTATCACGAATTTTCAGATGAAGCTGATTCATTAAGAGATGAATTAAAAAAAATTGATGGGAAAATTGGTGATTTTTTAGAGAAAAGTAATAGGAAAACTTTTGAAAATAAAGTATTTCTCCAGGAGGAGTCTTCGGTTTTTCATAATAAAATAAAAGAAGAAACGGTTTTGAAGGAAGGGGAGTTTCTTTTTGAAAGAGAGAAAAAAAGATTTGTATTTGAAAAACTTATTGGTTTGAAGGGTTTTAACTTTTTAGGGATAATATCAATCTTTTTGGGAGTTTTTTTAGTATTTCGGACACAGTTTGCAAAAATTTTGGCAAATAATTATGTGAAAAGTTCGGCTTCGTATTTGCTTGGGATGTTTTTTCTTTTTGCTGGAGAAAAATTTTATCAGAAAAATAAGAAGCATTTTGCAGTTGAGCTGATTGGTGGTGGAATTGGGATTCTTTATTTGACTACACTTCTTTCCACGCTTTATCTCAAACTTTACCCAATTACAGCGGGACTTTTTATATCAGTAATACTGACAGGGCTGGTTGTAATTCTTTCATTGCGATATAATAGCCAGATAATCGGAGTATTGTCGCTGATTGGTGGATATTTGCCTTACGGAGCGTATATTTGGGTGAATAAGAGCAATGTCCAGATTTATTATGTTTTGGCATATTCTTTGATTTTGCAGGGAATTGTGCTTGGAGTTTCTTGGAAAAAGGACTGGATATACAGCAAGATTTTTGGATTTGTTACAGGTGTAGTAAATATGACGGGGCTGATTTATTACTTAAATTATAGTGTTCATGATAAGATCACGGCATTTTTCTACATCGTAATTTTTACAACAGCATACAGTTTCATTTTCCTAAATTCTCACAAAAAAGAAAATCGTCAAAGCAACGTAATCGACTATATATTTCTAAGTTTAAATCTAATTATAAAATTTTCATTGATTTACAGCCTGTTTGACAAGACAACACCAAGCTGGCTAAAAGCGGTATTAGTCGGAACAGTCGGAATAATTTACGGATTTTTTGGCGACAGGCTCAAGGACAACAAAGTTGCAAAAATCTTTTATATCGTGGCATTAGGAAGTTTTATCCTAATTATTCCGTTAATTGTGCCAGAAAAATTTGTTGTGGTTGCGTGGGGTGCTGAAACTGCACTATTATATTTCTTTTATAGAAAATATAAAAATAAAGAAATGCGATATGGAACGATTGGGATTTATCTAGTTTCGCTAGTGAGTAATTTAATTGTGCGGGAAGAAAAATATTTGCTTGTGTATATTCAAGATTTGATGATAATATCTTTTTCATTTGTGCTTTATTTCCTGATAAAACAAAAAAGCTACAAGACAGAAGTTAGGATTTTAAATGGAATATTTAAATATCTGATTTTTATTTATTCAATATTTTTTATAAATAAAGTTGTTTTTAATGTTGTTACTTCATTTAAAATGATAAATTATGGTGAAGATATATTTTTGAGTTTATTAGTTTCGCTTTTTGTTTTAAGAACAGTAACGTATAAAGCGAAAAAATTACAAGACAGTTTTAGTTTGAAATTCTTGATAATAATTGAAATAATTTATTTGTTATTTATAAATATGATTAATCTTATCCTGTATTTTTTTGGTTGGAGTTCGGATATATTAAAAGAAAGAGTACCAATAAGTTATATATTTCCGTTCTTTTTACCAATTTTAGTAAATATCTATTTATTTATGGTTGCTAAAAATGATATTCATTTATGCTTTTTCAAAAAAAATGAGAAAAAACCATTGTGGATACTCGGAGAATCAATATATTTCCTTTTTGTAGCAAATATTATTTTACGGATATATGAACATTCAGGTGTATTAATTTTAGGAGCTGGACTAGCTTTGGATATAGTTGGACTGCTATTATGTGGATATTTAGTCTGGAAAGGATTTAGAGTGCCAAATAGGAATGTTAGAAGAATTGGGCTTGGAATAGGAATATTTTTTGTGGCAAAAAGTTTTTTATGGGATTTCTTACGATTTGATAATTCCTATAAGTTGATTGCTTACTTTAGTATGGGGGCTATTTTGATTGGGACTTCTTATATTTATCAGACAGCTTTGAAGAAATTGGAGCAGGAAGTGAAAGAGAGTTTGAGTGGCACGGATTTTGGGAAAGGTGAGAAAAATGAAGAAAATAAATAAAATAATATTGTTTTTATTTTTAATAACAATTATTCAACTTTTTTCCAGCCAGTATTTTAAAACTATAAAAATAACAGGAAAGTCGGCATACAAGCAATTTTTTCTAACAGAGGATATTTATGAGAACAGTAAAAATAATCTTGGAGATATACGGATAATTGATAAGAACGGGAAAGAAGTTCCTTATGTTATCGAAACTGGAAAAGAGCAGGAAAAGCGTAGCGAAAAAATTGTGGCAAAGGCAAAAATAGATGAAGTATTGACGAAAAAGGATAAAATGGAATTTATTGTGAAATTTAATTCCGACAGTTCGTTAAAGGATATAATTGGAAACAGGCTCGAGTTGATTCCTTCCAAAAATTTTTACACCGAGTATACTTTGCTTGGAAGTAATAACGGTACAAATTGGGAACAGATAACTTCGGGAGAAATTTATAAGACACCTGATAAGTCAAACTTGACAATCGAATTTTCAGAAAAAAGATATGAATTTTATAAAATCGTAACGCCGTTGGATAAAGGGAATATCTTTAGTGAAGCAATTTTGAAATTGTCAAATAATGAGGCTGGAAAACTTAAAACTGTAGGGACAAAATTGGATTATAAGGTTGAGCAGGAAGGAAAAAGTACAATTTTGAAAATCAAGAGCAAGTTTTTGCCGTTAAAAAATATTGTTCTAGATGTAAATGATGAGTTTCAGAGAAATTATACTGTGAGAAGTGGAGATAATTTTTATGTGGAAGGCATAATTTCTAAAGTTGGGGAAAAGTCAAATTTGATGATAAATTTAGAAAATGTTCCAAAATTGTCTGAAATAATCGTTGAAATACAGAATGGAGATAATTCACCGCTCAAAACAAATGAAGTAACAGGAAACTATGTTCCAGACAGAATTGTGTTTAGGGCTACAGAAGGGGAAGATTATAAAATAACCTTTGGAGATGAAAGTTTAGATAAGCCTAAGTACGATATTGCGGAATTTGCTGATTCAATAAAAGAACGAGATGAAGTTTTTGTAGGAAAATTGGAAAAGGCAGATATAAAGAAAGTTTCAAAGCCAAGAGATTACACGGTTTATTATAATGTTTTTATAGGGGTGGTTGTGGTAATATTAATTGGATTTATGGTAAATAAAATAAATAAAAATAAAAAATAGAAGAGGAGAATGAATTATGAGTATTGTATTTATTTTAATAGGAATTTTGGTAGTTTTGGTTGTAATCGGAATGGGAATTTATAATAAATATATTAGACTAAAAAATCTGAATGAGGAAGGTTGGAGTGGAATAGGCGTATATTTGCAAAAAAGGCTGGATTTGATACCAAATCTTGTTAATACTGTTAAAGGTTATGCAACACATGAAAAAGAAACACTCGAAAATGTGGTAAAATTAAGAAGTCAAATGATGTCGATTGATACAAAGGATATTGACAATATTGAAAAAATTCAAAAGCTTGAAAATGAAATGACAAAAACGTTAAGATCAATAATGATGTTACAGGAAAATTATCCAGACTTGAAGGCAAACGAAAACTTTTTGAGCCTGCAATCTCAACTAACTCAAATAGAAACAGAAATTCAAAGTTCAAGAAAATATTATAACGGAACAGCAAGAGACAGAAATACTTTTGTGGAAACTTTTCCAAATAATATTTTTGGTGGAATTTTTGGATTCAAAAAGGCTGAGTTCTTTAATGCTGTGGAAGGAGCAGAAAAAGCTCCAGAAGTTAAGTTTTAATTTGTTTAAAGTTTTGTAAAATTATCGTAAAGGAAATAACTTTATGGAAATAAGTTTGACTCAAATAATAATTTTATTGATAATGCTATTAACATTGGTGATTTATAGCTATATTACGTGGAAAAAATTTGGGAAGGATTCTGTCGATGAAATTATGTCGGTGTCAGAGCCACCTAAAGAAATTTCGGCAATGATGGCTACTTATATAAATAGTTCTCGGAAAGAAATACCAGATTATTTGGTATATATTGGATTGTTGGAGTTGATAAGCAAAGGATTTGTAATAATTGAGGATTATGTTGACTTGAAAAAATATAATAAAGTTAAGAAAAATTTAAAAATGACAGAAGATGAATACGAAATAAAAAAAGATAAAAAAACTGTTGAAATCATTGACATTGAAAAATATTATAGACAGATAACCAAGAAGAAATATGGGTTCAATATGGAAAAAGTCAATGATTATGGGTGCAGGCAGTGGGAACTTTCGGAAGAGGAGAGAATGGTTCTGGAATTTTTAATTGAATATGATAAGGACACTATTCTTGGGCATAAAAAGCCTATTATGAACCAGCTTCTTAAAATTCTTGAGGTTTTAAAGGAAAAATTTGATGGGAGAGGAAACTACGCTTTCTTGTATTTAATTGGAATAAAGTCTGTAAATAGGGAAAAATGGGATAAAAGGCTTTATACTTCAAATTGGAGATTCCGAATATTTTATATAATTATAATATTTTTGTTTGGAATTTTTCTTTTTATTTTTGAAGGATTTGAGGGAATTGTGCCATTAATTATTTTTTTTCCTATGTATTTTTGGGCAATGTTATTATCAGGTTTGATTTTTGTAATTTTAAAAAATAAAATGTTTCCGATGGTTATCAGGTTAGCAGTTTTTATTTTAATAGGTCTATTTGAAGTTATTATATTATTTTTTTCTGGACTTATGGTTTATGGACTTGGAATATCTGGGATAATTCTAACTTTAGTTGCTATTCTTCAGTTTTTTTATTTTAAAAATATTGGAAAATATACAGATAGAGGAATTGAAGTCAAAAGAAATCTAGAAGGATTGAAGAAATACATAAAAAGTGGTGAAACTAGAAAATTTGAGAATATAGAAGAGTTGATTTCATATTTTAAAAAGATTTTACCATTTTCACAAGCTTTGAAAGTGCAAAAACATGTTGTAAAGATGGTGGAAAAATCTATAGAAATATCAGGATTTAATGATAAAAAGGAATATATTGAAAATATGCTTAATATATTTATTTATAAAAATGATAAATTTATGAAATCGTTTGGGAATGAGATATTTACAAACGAGATATTGGAAAGGGCTCGTAATGATGCATTGGGAGGAAATTACTATGAAGAGTTTTAGCAATCGAAAATGGAAGAGTATTTTTTCAATAAGTTTTGTATTTTTCGCATTGTTTTTTTTTAATGCAAAATCATTAATTTCTGAAAAAATAAAGAATTATGAAGTTACAGTTCAGATGAATAAAAATGGGACTTTGACAGTAAATGAAGTGATTGACTATGAATTTGACGGTTCGGCAAAGCACGGGATTTATAGGGATATTCCATTACGTTCAAAGAAAAATGGCGTGGATATTTACAAATCTTATATAAAAATGAATTCAATAAAGAGAAACGGTATTTCTGAAGAATATTCTACGAAACTTTTTGATGAAGGTATTAGATATAGGGTTGGTTCTGCAGACAGATTTGTGGAAAATGGCGTAAATAGATACGAATTTAATTACGTGATTTATAATGCAGTATTTGAAAAAAATGGAATCTATCAGGTTTACTTTAATGCAATTGGTCAATTTTGGCAAGTTCCTATTGAAAAAGCTGCGGTAAATATAAAATTTGCAAATGGAGAACCTGTTTTAAAAAATGAAATTAGACAATTAGATATTTTTACAGGTGAATATGGACAAAATGGAAAAGATTATATTACAAATTTGAATAATGGAACTGTTGAAATTAAAACAAATAAGGTTTTAGAGGCATATAATGGATTAAGTTTTCGTCTGAATTTAAAAACAGATAATATAAGCCCAACATTTTGGGATAAATTACAGACACTTTATTATGCTCATCCTTTAATTGCTGTAGGACCGATTATAATAATAATTCTAGCAATTTATGGATTTGTAACGTGGTATATATTTGGAAGAGATGTGGATAAAAAGGCAATTGTTCCTGAATTTAACATACCAAAGGATATTTCTGCCATGTATGCGGCTTACATCAATGGAGAAAGGGAGCCAAAAGAAATATTGACAATCGGAGTGCTTTCATTGCTTTCTAAAGGTTATGTTGAAGCTAATGACGAAGAAGGTAATGGAAGAAATGTAGAATATACATTGTCTGACAGTAGAAAAAGCAAACCTGAATTAGCAGAAGAAGAAAAGATTGTTTTTAATGCTCTTTCTGATAATGGATATATATTTAAAAAAGAAAGAAGTCTTTACGACGCTTCAAATAAAATATTAAAATCATTTGAAAGAGAGTATAAAAAGAAAGTTTACAAGGATAATAACATTTTTAATATTGTCTTTATTGTCGGTATGATTATAGTTTTTATGATTTCGTCAACTGCAAGCGGCGGAACGGCAGGTATTTCTGATGGCATTTCCGGAGCAGTTTCTCTAGTTATGGTTGCTATTTTCTTTGGAATAGTATTAAATACGATTTTTTCAATTATCAATAATATTTATGGAAATAATAGTAAATTTTTAAAAATTATTAAGTGGATAGCAGTATTATTCTTTTCATTAATATATGGAGTTTTAAATTTCATTATAATTGGAATAATTATGGCAATGTATGCTGTTTATTCAAAAATAATTGGAAGATATACTGTTGATGGAATGAGAAAAAAAGAATACTTGGATGGCATGAAAATGTACATAAAGACTGCTGAAGCAAATCAGATTATGAAATTTAATGATGTAGATGAGCTGGTAGCTTATTTTAAAGGTATATTGCCTTATGCGGTAGCTCTTGGTGTAAAGAATGAAGTAGTAAAACTTATGAAGAATACAATAAAACTTTATGATTTTGATGAAAGTACATATTCTTACATAAATAGAGGAGTACATTTTAATTCATACAATAATTTCTTTTTATCAGATATGATTTCAAGAGGTTATAACAATGCATACAATGAAATAGCAGAAGAAAGATTTAGCACTTTGAGAGAAAACTCTAGAAATTCGAGCGGAAGCGGTTTTGGCGGAGGCGGATTCTCAAGTGGTGGAGGCTTCTCTGGCGGAGGTTCCGGCGGGGGAGGTGGAGGAAGCTGGTAGAAATACTGGCTTTTTACGATTTTTACATAAATTTTAAATTTGTATAATTGTTAAAGTTTGATACTGAAAAAGTTTTAGAATAACTAAAAATAAGGATAGATAAAATATGATATTTCAAGATAAAAAATTTTCAATATTATTTATGTTTATGGTGATGTTTTTATTTAATTCAAGCAGGCTTGTTGCAGTAATATTGCATAGTGAAAAAATAAGAAATTATGAAGTTACAGTGCAAATTAATAAAAATGGCACGCTGACTGTAAATGAAGTGATTGATTATCAGTTTGGCGAAGAGTTTAAGCACGGGATTTATAGAGATATTCCTTTGCGTTCAAAAAGGTTTGGATTTGATGTTCATAAGTCTTTTATCAAAATGAATTGGATAAAGAGGGACGGAAAGGATGAAGAATATACAAAAAATCATTTTTATGAAGGAATAAGGTACAGAATAGGTTCCGAAACAGAACTTGTAAATTTGTATAAGACTGAGAGCGTATATGAGCTGAATTACGATATTTATAATGCTGTGTTTGAAAAAGATGGAATTTATCAAGTGTATTACAATGCTATTGGACAGTTTTGGAATGTTCCTATTGAACAGGCAAGTGTTATTATAAGATTTCCTGATGGGCAAAAAATTAAAAAAAATGAAATTGAAAAGTTGGAAGTTTATACTGGAAGTTATGGAGAAAAAGGTGAAAATTATGACATTTTAGAAAATGATGAGGAAATACACATTTCAACAAAAGAGCTGGAGGCCAAAAATGGGCTTACATTTATGCTAAATTTGAAAACGGATAAAATAAGTCCAACTTTAGTAGATAAGCTAAAAATTGTATATCTTTCCAATCCAGCAATAATAATTTTGCCATTTTTATTGTTATTTTTAACAATATATTCTATTGTAACGTGGAAGTTTTTTGGAAAAGATCCGCAAGGGAAATCTGTAATTCCAGAATTTAATTTACCAAAAGACATTTCTCCAATGTTTGCGGCATATATAAATGGTGAAAGAGACACAGTGGAGATATTAAATGCAGGAATATTTACATTACTTACAAAAGGCTTTATAGTAGCAAATAGAGTTAATGGTGAAATTAAATATAACAAGGAATCCAAAACTGTGTATACACAGGAAACTGAGCTGGCGGAAGAGGAAAGGATGCTGCTTGATTCTCTTTCTTCAGAAAAGAATGATATTTTTGGTAGTGAAAAAAGAATTTATAATAAGGCAAATAGTATCATTGAAATTTTAAAGGATAAGTATCATAAAATAATTTATAAAAATAATGGAAGTTTTTTAGTTCCGTTTTATTGTGCAGCTCCTGTTTTTATGATTTTTATATTTTCACAGACAAATTTTGAGATTTTCAATCCTTTTATAATATTGTATATACTTATAACATTAGGCTCATTTTTTCATAGAATTTGGATAACAGTTAGTAAAAAATTGTTAATAGGATTAGTAATTATAGTGATTTTAGGTGTGTCTTTTTATCAGGGAATTGAGATTTTTGTTTTTACAACATATTTTGTAATATTGTTTATTGTGTATGCAAAGTTAATTGGTAAATATACAAATGAAGGCTTAAGAAAAAAAGAGTACCTGAAAGGTATGAAAATGTATATAAAAACAGCAGAAGAGAATCAGATAAGAAAATTTGATAATGTAAAGGAATTAATCGAATATTTTAATGGAATTTTGCCTTTTGCAGTAGCACTTGGAGTAAAAAATGAGGCAATAAAATTAATGAAAAAAACAATAAAATTATACAACTTCGACATAAATGAATCTTATATAAATAGCCACACTCATATGTATGCTTATAGTAACAACAGTTTTACGAACATATTTTCAAGAAGTTACAGCAGTGGAAAATCGAAAATTATGAGTGAAAAATTTAGTTCATCTAAGAGTGGCTCAGGCGGAGGAGGCTTCTTTAGTGGAGGCGGCTTCTCTGGCGGAGGTTCTGGCGGAGGAGGTGGAGGAAGCTGGTAGAAATACTGGCTTTTTTTCTTATTGTAAAGTATTGTTTTTTAGTTTATAATATTGGTAGAAA
Organism: Leptotrichia massiliensis; assembly: GCF_900104625.1. Lineage (NCBI taxonomy): Bacteria > Fusobacteriati > Fusobacteriota > Fusobacteriia > Fusobacteriales > Leptotrichiaceae > Leptotrichia > Leptotrichia massiliensis. The sequence goes on along the minus strand of NZ_FNVZ01000005.1, from coordinate 1,560,212 downwards.
ATATTAATTTTTCAGATTTGTTTAGGAATACAGATAAATTGAACAGAATATACAGAAAATGAAAGGGATGGAATATGAAAAGATACAATTTGAATTTTAAGGAGTTTATTAATGAATAAATCTTATATAATTATAATTGAAATTATTGTGGTTTTACTTGTTGCAGTGTACTCTGTCTTAACGTGGCACTTTTTTGGAAGAGATCCGAAAAGGAAAACAGTTATTCCTGAATTTACAGAGCCAGATTATATTTCTTCAATGTTCGTAGCATATATTAATGGAGAGAGGGATTCAAAAGAAATAATAAAAATAGGCATATTATCGTTAATACTGAAAGGATATATTTCCGAAGTTGACGAAGCTAGTACAGGAAATAAGAAGTATGTTTTGAATAAGAAAAATAGGGATAATTTGAAATTGAGAAAAGAAACTTTGTTTGAGGAAGAAAATAATTTGCTGGATGTTCTTTCGGAAAATGAGTTATTTGAGAATAAACTCAAGATGATTGGGTACAAAAATCGTATTGTGTATTTTTTGGAGAAAAAATATGAAAGGACAATCTATAAAAATAATTATATATTCTTTATTCCAATAATATTTGGAATAGCAATATCTATAATTTTTGTATTATTACAATTATTACAGGGGAGTTTTGGAAGTGCAGTTATTGGTACAATGTTTATATTTATATGGCTTGAGTATATACATAGAATGCCTAAAGGGATTTTAAAAATTTTATATGTAATGGTTATTTTGGGAATAATTATTGCCGTAATGATGTATATGCAGATTTATTTGGGATTAAGTCTATTTATTTTGGGAATAATATTTTTGATTTATGAAAAGGCAATAGGAAAATATACTGTTTCAGGACGGCGAAAAATGGAGTACATCGAAGGACTAAAAATGTATTTTGAAACTGCTGAGAAAAATAAAATAGACAAATTTGAAACCGAAGAAGAAAAACTTAATTATTTTAATAGAATATTTCCTTATATTATTGCACTTAAAGTGGAAGACGAAAAAATAGGAATTTTTAAGAATTCTTTGGATTTTTTAAATATAATGGGAAGTTACGCTGAAGCACAATACTATGTTAATGAATACGTAGATAGGAAATTTCCAATTTTTAGAAGAAAATATATTTTTTGGTAAGACAAGAGGATGATTAGAAAGGTAAAATATATTTTTGAATTGAAAATAGTTCATTATAATTATAAAATTTTATAAATCATAAAATTAAAGAAATAACAAAAAGGAGAAGAAAGTTAAAAATGAAAATAGTATATTTAGATAATGCCGCAACTACAAAAATGTCTAACAAAGTGATAGCAGAAATGACAAAATCGTTTAGTGAAAATTATGGAAATCCATCGTCTGTGCATACTTTGGGACAATGGGCAAAATCAGCTGTGGAAAGGGCAAGACATATTATAGCACAGAATTTGAAGGTTGAAACAACTGAAATTGTATTTACATCTGGCGGAGCTGAAGGGAATAATCTTGTGATAAGAGGATTTTTGAAGGCGAATAAGGGTAAAGGGAAACATATTATAACATCTAAGATTGAGCATTCTACAGTTTTGAAAACCTTTGAACAGCTGGAAAATGAAGGATATGAAGTTTCATATATTAGCGTTGATGAAAATGGAGTTGTGGATATTGAAGAATTGAAGCAGGAATTGAGGGAAGATACGGCACTTGTTTCGATAATGTTTGTGAATAATGAAACTGGTGTTATTCAGCCAATTAAGCAAATTGGGGAAATTTTGGAAGAAAGAAATATATTTTTTCATACGGATGCGGTTCAGGCAATAGGGAAATTGGAAATTTTGCCAAAAAATCTGAAAATAGGAGCTTTGACGGCAACAGCTCATAAATTTTACGGGCCTAAGGGAGCAGGATTTGTATTTATTGATAAGAAATATTCAGTTGAAAAGGAAATCTGGGGCGGATCGCAGGAAAGGAACAGACGGGCTGGAACAGAAAATGTTCACGGAATTTTGGGACTTGGCGTGGCACTTGAGGAAGTTTATGAAAATTTGGAAGAAATGTTAGAAAAAGAAGATAAACTGCAAAATTATCTAGAAAATAAACTGAAAACTGAAATTAAAAAATTAGGTAAAAAAATACGGATAAATGGAGAAAAAACCAATAGAATAAAAACAACAACGAATGTCTACATAGAAGGAGTGGATATTCAAATGCTGCTAGTAGCACTGGATTTAAGAGGAATCTGCATAAGCGGCGGTTCAGCCTGCATGTCGGGCTCGCTTGAAAATTCACATGTTTTGAAAGCTATGGGGCTTAATGACGAGGAATTGAAAGGTTCATTTAGAATTAGCATTGGGAAAGATACCACTATTGAAGATATAGATTATTTTGTGGAAAATTTAATTGAAGTTATTTTATAATAAAACTGCTTTAAAACTGAACTCAAAAGTTATGGCTGTTTTACTCAAACCATAAATTTATATAATTTTTAATAGGTTTGACTATATAATTAAATCTTTAAATAAACAAAAAGAAAATAATGATATATTTTAAATTGGAGAATAAAATAAATGAAGAGAAATAAAAAGAAAAAATACAAGTTTCTGTGTGTTAGTGATATTGAGATTTTGGCGGATATGGAAGAGGATTTCTTGAAGCAGAGATTTAAGGATATAGATTTTATAATGTCTGCTGGAGATGTTTCCAACAATTATCTGGATTATCTTGTTTCGGTTTTAAATAAAGATTTGATTTGCGTTAATGGAAATCATACGTATAATAGGGATTGTCCGATAGAATTTGCAAAGGTAATTAATGGTAAATTTATAAAATATAAGGGACTGCGGATATTGGGGCTTGATGGGAGCAAGGTTTATTCGTTTCAAGAACATCAATATAGTGAAAGTCAGATGAAAATGAAAATTTTAAAAAATATTTTTTTTCTTCGTAAAGGTGTTGACATTGTTTTGAGCCATGCTTCGCCTGAAGGGATTCACGATAGAGATGATGGTGTTCATAATGGATTTAGGGTATTTCATAAAGTTATACAGCATTTTAAGCCCAAATTATGGATTCATGGACATATTCATTTGTCTAATTTTATGAATTATCAAGATACAAAGGTGGGAGATACAATGGTGTCAAATACGTTTGGATATAGGATATTTACTATTGAAAAATAAAAAATGTTTAAAAAATTGTACAGTTATTAAAATATTTTATTTTAAAAAAAGTGGATGTTTGGAGGAAAAATGGAAAATAGGACTTTGATGAGCGTGTTGGAAGCAGAAGAGGCTTATAAAAAATTTTTGAAGTCTTCGAGAGGAATATTTGGATTTAATTTTAAGAAAAAGGAGAATTTAAAGTCATTTTCGGAAATTCAAAAGGAAGAAAATGCCTATAATAGCGTAAATTTGGGAATAAAAGAAGTTCCGCTTGATAAAATAGTAGGAAGTGTTGAAAAGTATGCAGATTTTGATAAAAATTTTGTTCCTAAAAATAATGTCGTAAAGCAGAGATGGATAAATATTTACATCGGATACACATCGGATAGCATGCTTCCGACAGTTATTCTGTACAAAATAAAGGATAATTACTATGTTTATGATGGTAATCACAGGGTTTCGGTAGCGAAATTTCTAAATTTTGCGACAATTGAGGCACAAGTGGAGGAGTTTTTGCCAACAAAGGATACGAAAGATAAAGTTATTTACAGGGAGAATATGATTTTTGAGAAGGAAACAGGACTTTCTGATATTTTTCTTTCAGAGCCAATAAAATATAAATATTTGAAAGAAGAAATTGAAAGTTATAAAAATCTTTTAGATAAGAGAAAAAATGAAAATATGGATTTGAAGAAAGCAGCTAAAAATTGGCATATAAATGTGTTTTTACCAATAAAAATAATACTTTCTGAAAATGAAATAATTAAAAATTATGAAGGTAATCCAGATGATGTTTTTTTGTTTTTTTTAGAACATAAATATTATTTGAGTAAAAATCATGGGAAAAATGTAGGATATTTATATAGTGTAATTAATTTTATAAATTTGGTAAAAACAAACGAAAATAAAGATTTGGAAAATATTTGTGAAATTCAGACGCAAGAATTAATTGAAAAATGTAAAAAATTGGAAAAGATTGATAATGAATTGATAAATTCTAATTTTAAACATGAAATACAAGTAGAAGCAGAATTGGAAAATGAAGCTGTAAGTTATTTTAGAAATGCAGTAGAAAAACTTTCTAATAGATATTCCAGCTATTTGTTTGAATCTAAAAAAATGGCAAATAATGAAATATGGACTTATTTTGCTAAATATATTTTGAATTATATAAAAATTTTAAATACTCAGAAAAATAATGATTTTAGCAATATGAATAGAGAAAGTATCATTGGGGAAAATAACTTTGAAAAAGAGCAAATAACTAAATCAAAAATGGAATTTGACAATATTGAAGTAAACACATTGAACTATATCCTTGAGGTATTTTTGCCAATTGCTGATATATTTTTGAAAATAAATGAGAAAGATTGTTTTGTTATGGATGAATACGAAAAATTGCAAAATGATTTCTTTAGTTTATTAAAATTAAAAAATTTGCTTAAAGCAGAAGGAAAATCTACTAAATATGAGAATATAATGACTGAAAGTATAGAAATTGGTATAAATACCAAAAATAAAAAAGTCCTTTTTGGAGTACAAGAATTTCTTGTTTTAGAAAAGAAAAAAGAATTTTTGAAAAACTTGAAAAATCCTAAAATTTTTGAGGGGATATTGAAAAAATGTGGAGAAATAAAAAAATACGAAACTTATGTAAAATTTTTTATAGCACTTGATAATTTTGGAGAAGAGGAATTTTTGAAAAATTTAGAAAAAGATTTGGAAGAATTTTATTTGCAAGATGATAATGTGGTTGAGTACAAGACAGAAAAAGTCATAAAAATTGAGAATAGCAGTATTTTTGAACATGATTATGAAATTGGATTTATAGATTTTTTTTGTAATAAATTTGTTGATTAGTTGTTTACAAAAAAGGTAATTTTTATTATTGATTTTACAAAAATCATGATATTGTTAATTTAATTACAACAGTTAATTTCAAAAAACAATTATTAATCAAAATATCTTGAGGTATAAAATAAGTTAAAAAAATTAAAGAAAAATTTGTTAATAAGGAGTGGAATTAAAATGAATAATATAAAAGCGATATTTATGGATTTGGATGGAACAGTGCTGACAAGTGAGCATAAAGTTTCGGAAAATTTGATAAAAAAATTGAGAGAACTGGAAGAAAAGGGAGTAAAAACGTTTATTGCAACTGGGAGAACCTTTATTTCATCAAAGCCTTTTGTAGAAATGCTGGGTATAAAAAATCCAGTAATTAATTATAATGGTGGGAGAGTTACAAATCCTTTGAATAGTGAAGTTATCTTTGAAAAACCTGTTGAGGCACAGGATGTTAGGGAGCTTATTAAAGTTTCGAGAGAAAAGGGAATTCACTTAAATTTATATATGGATGACAAGTTATATATTGAAAATGAAACAGATGAAGGTAAAAAATATTCAGAAAGTGTGGAAATTCCATATTATGTGAAAAATTTTGATGAATTCATTGGAAAAACTTCTACGAAAGCCTTATTTATTGCAGAAAATTCCATTTTGCTGGAGTTAAAAAAGGAGTTGGAAGAAAAATTACCACATATTAATTTTGTATTTTCAAAACCGCATTATTTAGAATGCTTGAATAAGGAAGTAAATAAAGGGCTGGCAATAAAGGAACTGTTGAAAAAATATGATATTTCTCCAGAAGAAACAATGGCGTTTGGGGATCAGTGGAACGATTTGGAAATGTTGAAGTTTGTGAAATACGGATATCTTATGGGGAATGCTACGGAAGAATTGAAACAGGAGTTTTCAAAAGATAAAATTATTCTGTCAAATGATGAAGAGGGGATTTATGAAGTGATAAAAACACTTTAGGTACTTTTATAAAAAAAGAAATTAGGTAGAAATTATGGGAAATAAATTTGTATATTTGAAATTGCATACGGAGTATTCACTGCTTGAAGGAGTAGGAAAAATAGATGAATATGTTGAAAAGGCTAAGGAAATAGGAGTAAAAGCACTTGCAATTAACGATACTTCGATGTTTGGGGCAATCGAGTTTTTTAAGAAGTGTAAAAATGCTGGAATAAAGCCGATTATTGGACTTGAGGTGTTTCTGGATGGGTTGGAGAAAGTGGGGGAGTATTCGCTTACTTTACTTGCTAAAAATCAGAATGGGTATAAAAATTTATCAAAATTGTCGTCAATTTCATATAGCAGGTTTACACGGAATCGAAATAAAATTAAGTATGATGAATTGAAAAAATATTCAGATGACTTGTATATTTTATCGGGTGGCATAAATAGTGAGGTTGTAAAGGGTATTTTGGATTTGGAAAATACTCAGGTTAGAAGGGTTATTGAGAAACTTGGTAAAGATTTTGGGGATAATTTTTTTATTGAAATTCCTGCTGTGGAAAAGCTGGAAAAGGCTAGGAAAATGCTTTTTGACATTGTGCGTAAAAATAAATTTGATAATTTTGTTATTACAAACGATGTTTATTATCCAAATCGGAAAGATGCAGTTTTGCAGAAAATTGTGGAATCAATAAAAGAGGGAAGCAAAATTGATACAGAAAAATCCGAAAATAGTGAAATTTTGTATGATGATTTGTATCTGAAATCTGAAAATGAAATAGAAAAAAGTTTTGAAAACAATGAATATAGCGAGTTTTATGAAACTGGAATTAATAATGTGGAAAAAATTGTGGAAAACTGCAATGTTGATTTTGAGTTTCATCATTTTAAATTTCCAAAATATTCATTGCCACAAAATGTGAGTGAAAAGGAGTTTTTACGAAATCTAGTATTTGAGGGACTTTTTCAAAAATATTTGAAAAAATCTGTTTCAGATTCTGAAAAATTACAGCTGGATAAAAATTTTGAGATAATAGAAAAAGAGATTGCGAAAGATGAAATTGCTGGGCAGAAATTGAAAGAAGTTAAAATTCGGGAAGAATTATTAAAGAATAATTTGGAAAATGTTTTGGAGCGTGCAGAGTATGAGTTGGAAATTATTGATAAAATGGGATACAATGGATATTTTATCATTGTCTGGGATTTTATAAAATTCTCACGTGAAAATGGGGTTTATGTTGGGCCTGGAAGGGGTTCTGCGGCTGGGAGCATTGTTTCGTATGCTTTGAATATTACGGAAATTGATCCACTTGAATATAACTTGATTTTTGAACGTTTTTTGAATCCTGAACGTATTTCGATGCCTGATATTGACATAGATTTTGATCAGGAACAGCGGGAAATTGTTATAAATTATGTGGTAAATAAATACGGGGCGGAATATGTGGCACATATCATTACGTTTGGAACGCTAAAGGCAAGGCTTGCGATTCGTGATGTGGGACGTGTGTTAAATGTTTCGCTTGTAAAAGTCGATAAAATCGCTAAAATGATACCGTTTAATACGGAACTGAAAGATGCCTTGAACAATATTCCTGAAATTAGAAAAATGTATGAAACCGACAGAGAAATAAAAAGAGTGATTGATTATTCACTAAAATTGGAGGGTAAAGTTCGTCATGCCTCTGTTCATGCAGCTGGAGTCGTTATTTCCAAAGATGTGTTAAGCGATGAGATTCCAACTTATTCTGATGGAAAAACGAAGATTGTTTCGACGCAGTATCAAATGAAGGAACTGGAAGAGCTGGGAATTTTAAAAATGGATTTCCTTGGATTGAAAAATCTCACAATTTTGCGGAAAACTGTGGAAAATATTGAGAAAAGAAGAAAAACAAGGATTGTATTAAATGATATCCTTCTAAACGATGAAAAAACTTATGAACTGCTTACAAAAGCTGATACAATGGGAGTTTTTCAATGTGAGTCAGCTGGAATCAGAAGCCTTATGAAAAAAATGAAAATTGAAAAATTTGAGGACATAATCGCATTACTTGCACTGTATCGTCCAGGACCTTTGCGAAGTGGAATGGTGGATGATTTTATAAATGTGAAAAATAACAGGACTGAGATAAAATATATTGATGATTCGCTAAAATACATACTTGAGGAAACTTACGGAATAATTTTGTATCAGGAACAGGTTATGAAAATTGTGAGTGAAATGGCAAATTATTCACTTGGGGAAGCTGATGAGCTGCGGCGTGCGATTGGAAAGAAAAATCCTGAACTAATGAAGAAAAATCGTGAAAAATTTGTAACAAATGCTCAAAAAAACGGAGTTTTATCGAAAAAGGCAAACGAAATTTATGATTTAGTGGAAAAATTTGGTGGATATGGATTTAACAAGTCACATTCGGCGGCTTACGCCTTGATTGTTTACTGGACAGCGTATTTTAAGGCAAATTATCCATTGGAGTTTTTTGCTGCGATAATGACAACCGAAGTGCATAATTTGGATAGATTTGTTGTTTTTGTGAATGAAGCGAAGGAAAAAGGGATTAATATATTTTTGCCAGATGTGAATTTGTCTGATTATGATTTTGAAATTGAAGAAAATCAGGAGGATAAAGAAAATTTTGGAAAGGCTGGAATAAGATTTGGACTTTTTGCGATAAAAGGCGTGGGGGTAGCTTTAATTAATGAAATAAAAAAAGAACGAAAAAACGGAAAGTTTGTTTCCTATAAAGATTTTGGATATCGGATGAAGCAAAACGGAATTACAAAAAAACAGCTGGAATCGCTAATTTTATCGGGAGCATTAGATGGACTTGATGGAAACAGGTTTGAAAAATACAAGTCTATTGACAAAGTTCTAGAATACAGCCAGAAAAAATACGAATCTGAAGAAGATTTGCAAATGATTTTATTCGGCGGTAAAAAAGAAATATCAGTTGACTTCCAGATGGAAAAAAGTGATGAATTTCCTCAAAAACTTTTACTTCAAAACGAAAAGGAATATTTGGGAATCTACGTTTCAAGCCATCCTTTAAATGAGAAAAAAAATTTGATAAATATAATTTCCCATAACAAAATATCAGAAATTTCCCAAAAAGAGCTAAAAAAAGTAAGAATTATCGGAATAGTAAAAAATGTAAAAAAATTTGCAACACGGGCTGGAAAAGAGCCAATGGTAAAATTTGAAATGGAAGATTTTCAAAAAAGCATTGAAGTAATCTGTTTTCCAAGAGAATACATAACTTTTGGATATAAAATTACGGAAGATCAGATTATGGTGCTGGAAGGAATTGTAAATTCCGAGCAAAATAAAAATACAGTTATTTTAAACAACATTTGCAACATTGAAAATCTGGAAGAAAACAAGAATCTGAAATTATACATCTTGATTGACGAAGAAGTGAAAGAAAAAAATCAGGAATTGAAGCAGCTTATTTTGAAAAATAAAGGTGATAATCAAGTATTTTTAGCGTTTAAAACGAATGAGAAAAAGGAAGTTGTAAAACTGTCTGAAAAATATAATGTGAACTTGTCGCTCAAGTTTATTAGGAAAGTTGCGAAATTGGTAGGTATTGAGAGAATAAAGTTGAAATGATAAAAAAATTAAAGGAGTTGAGATATGTTTTTTTTGAATAATAAGAAATTAAAAAAATCTTTTAAAGTAACATTTATAATGATAATATTTTTTGCAATAAACATTGTAACATTTTCTGCAAAATCAGAATTTTTGGCAATTGGAAATTTGAAAATTGTAAGACAGGAGCCGTTAGTTATAAAGAGGGAAGATTTGAATATTACGATTGAGAAAAATAAGACAATAAAGGTTGAAAGTGTTTATACGTTTGAGAATATTGGGAATTATAATGTGAAATCGACGTTTATGTTCTGGCTGGATACGAATATTGAGAAGAGCTTAAAAGAGGATTTTAGTAATAAAAATACGAATAACCGAGGGAAATTTGTAAAAAATATAAGGTTTTTGACAGATTATAAAAAGGCACAAAATTTGAGAGCAGTTATAAAATTTGATGAAAATATTTATGAAAGTCAAGTTACAGATAGTATCCAGCGTGAATGGTTTGCCATTTCAAAGGTTATTCCGTCGATGGAAGAAGGGAAAATCGCTGTTTATTATGATTTAGTAAATACAAAATTTTCAAGAAATAAGGATTTTGTGTACAGTTTTGAGTTAGTTGACAATTTTTTTAACAAAAATAAGGCGGAAATATTGTACGTAAATGTTTATAATAAATCAGATTTAAAAATTGCCAGTATAAATTTTAAAGATTATGAATTTAAGAATATTAGTAAAAATAGTACAAAAGAGCATTATGAACTGCTTGAGGGTGGAGTAAATCTGGATGGAAAAATTTCAATAAAATTTAAGTAGGGCAAATGTTGGTAATTTTGCCTGAAATGTAGTAAAATATACACAGATTAATTCAAATATAGAGAGAATCATAAAAATTGAAAAGAGGAAAAAATGAGAATTGTAGCAGGAACATTGAAAAATAGAAGAATAAAATCAAGGGAAGGAAGAGAAACTAGACCTACGCTAGAAAGAATAAAAGAGGCAATTTTCAGTATAATTGGAGAAAAAGTAGTAGATGCAAAATTTTTGGACTTATATTCAGGAACTGGAAATGTCTCATTTGAAGCACTTAGCCGTGGTTCAAAAAGAGCGATTATGATTGAGGAAGATAAAGAGGCGCTAAGAGTAATTATTGAAAATGTGAATCATCTTGGAGTGGAAGAAAAATGTCGTGCCTATAAAAATGATGTTTTTCGAGCGATAGAAATCCTTTCAAGAAAAAATGAAACATTTGATATAATATTTTTGGATCCGCCTTACAAGGAAAATATCTCAACAACAACGATTGAAAAAATATCAGAAGAAAATCTTTTGGAACGAGATGGAATTATAATTTCAGAACACAGCACGTATGAGAAAATGGCGGATAAAATAGGTGATTTTGTGAAATATGATGAAAGAGATTATAATAAGAAGGTAGTTAGTTTTTATAGGTTTGAAGGATAAATAAAAAAATAAAGGAGAAAAATAAAAATGGCAGTAAAAAAACAAAGTTATGAAGAAAATATTGCACAAATTGATGAAATTTTGGAAAAATTGGAAAGTGAGGAATTATCGCTAGATGATTCAATTTCTGAATACGAGAAGGCGATTAAACTTATTAAAGATTCGGAGAAATTACTTGAAGTCGGAGAAGGGAAAGTTATGAAGGTGCTTGAAAAAAATGGAAAAGTGGAAATGGAAGAGTTTGAATAAAGATTAAAGATAGATTTTCAAGTGAATAGAAGCAGGATATTTAAAATATTTGAGTTTAGTTTTGAAGTAAATTTTGTTCAAAATTAAAATGAGGAGATTTAAGATGAAAAAATACGATAACTTTTTTGTTCCAGTTGATGATTTAGAAATAGCAAAAAAATATTATAAAAATAACTTAGGATTAAAAGTAAAGTTTGACTTTTCGGATATGGGAATGGTAGCATTCAGTATTGATGGTGAAGAAGCGGCAATAATATTAAAAGATAAAAACAAATTTAAAGACTTGAAACAGACAATATGGTTTGAAGTAGATAATGTAAATCGTAAGTATCAGCAAATGAAAGAAAGCGGAATTAAATTTTTATCGGAACCTTTCAGAATAAGAACAGGATATGCTGTTGAGTTTGAAGATCCGTTTGGAAATAGATTTGGAATAACTGATTATTCTGTACTAGAATAGATGTGTTATAAAAAAATAGCATTCTATTTTGGATAATTTTTAAAATAAAAACAGTATAATCCTATATAATTCCTTTAGAGATTATTATAGGTAAAATTCATAGCAGCTAAAGCAGCAAAAGAAATATATTTGAAAAAATGAATTGTTAATAATTGATAAAGGCGATGAATTTTTAGGAGATTCTTGGAATAGAAAAGTTAATGAAAATAAAAATTTGAGTGACGGGGGATAAAATGTTACGGGAATATTTGGAAGAGAAAAAGAAGATTGTGGAAGAAAGTCTGATAGAATTGCTTGGGAATTACAGAAATAAATATCCTGAAAAATTGGCGGAAGCAATGGAATATGCGGTTATGAACGGAGGAAAACGAATACGTCCTGTTTTAATGTATATGATTTGTGATTTGTTTGAAAAAAATAATTCTGAAAATTATTATAAAGTAAGGGAAATTGCCATTGCACTTGAGTTTATACATTGCTATTCACTCGTTCATGATGATTTGCCGGCGATGGACAATGATGATTACAGACGCGGTAAACTTACAGTTCATAAAAAATACAATGAAGCAATCGGAGTTCTTGTGGGAGATGTTCTTTTAACAGAAGCCTTTGGAATAATTGCAAATTCTAAAAGTTTAGGAGATAAAAATAAGGTTGAAATTATTTCAAAATTGTCTGAATATGCAGGATTTTTTGGAATGGTCGGAGGTCAGTTTGTGGATATGGAGTCTGAAAATAAGAAAGTGGAAATTGACACATTAAAGTATATTCACGCTCATAAGACTGGGAAATTGCTGACTGCTGCAATAGAATTGCCGATGATTGCTTTGGATATTGAAGGTAAAAAGCGTGAAAAAATGGTAGAATATTCAAAATTATTAGGAATTGCCTTTCAGATTAAGGATGATATTTTGGATATTGAAGGCAATTTTGAGGAAATTGGTAAAAAATCCAATGATGTCCAAAATGAAAAGACGACTTATCCTAGTATTTTTGGACTTGAAAAAAGCAAAAAATTACTTCAGGAATACTTGGAAAAAGCAAAAAAGATTATTGAAGATGAGTTTGAGGGCAATCAATTATTTTTGGAATTAACTGATTATTTTGGGAATAGAAAAAAATAATAAAAGACTTTTGACGATTTTTTAGAAATTAGGGGTGAAAATGAATAAAAAAATTATATTTTATGTGGGGTGCTTAATTGCGTTAATATTTCCATTAATTAAAAGTGTTCATGCGTTTGCTTCGGGAATATCTCTTCTTATGGGAATTATTCTAGCAAGTTTTAGTTTAATTCTGGTTCCGAAAAATTTAGGAAAAATACGAAAATTTACATTAAATTCAGCTGTTGTATTTTTTGGATTTGGACTTAGCATAAGCAAGGTTGTTGCTGTTGGTAGCAAAGGAATTTTTCAGACTGCAATCAGTTTAATTTTAGTGATAAGTATTGGTTTAATTTTGGCAAAAATTTTTAAAATGGAAAAAAAATTATCACAATTAATTGTGTTTGGAACTGCAATTTGTGGTGGAAGTGCCATTGCAGCAACTTCTCCAGTAATTGAGGCTTCTGATGAGGATATTGCCTTGTCTACGGGGATAGTATTTATTTTAAACACAGTTGCATTGTTTCTTTTTGCATTTTTTATAAATTATTTTAAGTTAAATGCTGAACAAACTGGAATATGGACTGCATTAAGCATACACGATACAAGTTCAGTAGTATCAGCTGCAGCTTTTCACAGCACAGAAGCCTTGAAAATAGCCACAATTATGAAACTTACAAGAACACTTTGGATTATTCCGATAGTTATTGTTCTTAGCTTTTTAAATAAATCTGAAAATAAGAAGATTAAATTTCCGATTTTTATATTATTTTTCATTTTAGCTTCAATTGTTGCAACAATAATAAATTTGCCAGCAATTTATAGTTTGCTTACTCAAATAGGAAAAATGATGCTGTCCCTTGCACTTTATATGATTGGAACTTCATTAAATATTCAGACTATTAAAAAAATGACTGGGAAAAATCTTTTGTATGGTGTTACTCTCTGGATTTTTTCGATAATTTCAGGGTATATGATAATGATGTTTTTGTAAAAAGATCAAAAATAATTACAAGGAAATGAGGTACTATGAAAATAAAAAAATTAGTGATGACATTATTAGTGACATTATCTTTACAAATGTTTGGGTTTGAGTCTAAATTGGACTACAATGTTACAAGAAGTGAAAACTATAAAATTTCTGAACAAAAAATGAAAAAAGAGTCTTTAGAAGTAAAAAAAGGTTTTGAAGCGGACAATAAAAAATACAAAAATAAAGTAAAAGCCATTATTAAAAACTTTATAGAAAATGCGATATCAAAGCAATCATTTAGTGGAGATGAAATATTCGGTGCTCAGGCAATGAAACAAATGATGGTTAGTATGTTAGAAAAAAGTATTGAGCATCAAAAAAATAAAATAGAAGAAATTAGATTTTTTAATGATGAAGAAGGACAAGTTACTCAAAAAGTAAAAGTTTTTGGTAGTAAAGAGAGTGATTCAAAATTTGAAAATGAATATGAAGTTTTTAAACTTATTTTAAAAAAACTACAATATAAAGATGCAGACGATATGATGGCTCAAATGAAAAAAATGGAGAAAAAAGAAGCTTTTTCTAAAATTATGGATGCTATAAGTAGAGTTATAGAAGATGAATTAAAAAAAGAAGAAAATTATATGGAAATGACTATAACTGTTGGTATGCATAAAGTAAATAATACTTGGCATGTAAAAAATCTAGATGAACAAATAAAGATGGTGGAAGCGGTGTTGTCAAATTTAGAAAACAGTATGTAAAAAATAGGTAAGGATGATAACTATGTTTATAGAAAAGAAAAATTATTTTTATATTGAAGAGTTTGAAAAATATGGTATTACAGCGGTCTATACAAAAAAAATCGCTGGAAATATGTCTGATTATTGCCCAATTGAAAATCAAATAGAAGGTATCCAGAAAAAAAATCGTGAAAAGTTGCTAGAAGAGTTGAATTTAACAGATAAACAAGAAGTGATGGCATTTCAGACACATTCTAACAATGTCAAAATTATTGATAAAGATACAACAAAATATTATTATGAAAAAGAGGAAGATATTGATGGATTTCTGACAAAAAGGAAAGATATTACAATTTTTACATTTTATGCGGATTGTTTGCCGATTTTTGTATACGATAAGGAAAATCAGGTTATAGGAGTGTGGCATTCAGGATGGCCGGGGACATTTAAAGAAATGATGAAGTCAGGGCTTTTAGAAATGCAGAAAAATTATGGGACGCAAGTTGAGAATGTAGTAATGGCATTAGGAATTGGAATTGGTCAGAAGGACTACGAAGTTGGAAATGAATTTTATGATAAGTTTGTCGAAAAATTTGGGAAAAGTAACAGAGAAATTGTGGAAAAATCATTTTGGTTTAATGATAAAACAGAAAAATATCATTTTGACAATACAAAATTTAATGAACTTATGGCACTCAAACTTGGGATAAAACAGAAAAATTTGATTGTAGCAACTGAAAGTACATTTGATGAGAAATTTCATTCTTATAGAAGGGAAGGCAAAAATGCTGGAAGGGCTACGGCTATGATTAGTTTTAAATAAAAAAACAACAAAAAAGAAAGGAAATGAAATTATGAGAAAAGTTTTATTTTTAATATTTTTAGTAGTGGGAACAATAGGTTTTTCTTCTAATTGTAATTGGTATGAAAACAATACAGGATATGCAAATAAAATGGTAGAATTAGTAAAAACTGCAAAATTAACAAATAAAATTTATTGTGATATAGAAAAAAATAAAATGGTATATGAAACAGTAGACAAAGAAAACGTAAGTTCTTTGGAAATCGGGTTAGTTTATAATAAAGGGGGAAGTAAAGCAGATATTACGTATATTGAAATTGCTGATTATATTGATAAATTTGAAAATGATGTAAACAAATTATACCCTTGGAAAAACTTAACAGAATTAGAATACAGCAATTCTCCAGAATATTATAAATATAGAATGTATATTTATAGTCCAGAAAATAAAGAAGAATTTATGGCTTACCTGATTGTTTATGATACAATAAATGGAGAATGGAAACGTTTTTACAGTAAAGATTTTTGGAATAAAAATGATGAAAATGATGCGGGAATGATAGAAATTATGGAAAAAATAGGGACAAAAGCAACAGACGATATAGCTTATTAAAAAAATAATTTTAAATAAAATAGGAGATAATAATGAATTTTTTAATAAAAATATGGATTGCATTTATTTTGGACTTGATTTTTGGAGATCCAGAAAAAATTACACATCCAGTCCAGATTATTGGTAAAATGATTACATTTTTAGAGAAAAAATTATATGGGAAAAAGGGAAGCTTTGTTGGTGGAGCAGTTTTAGGTATTTTAGTAGTTATAAGTACATTTTTAGTAATGTACGGATTTGTCAAATTAACAAAAATTGTAAAAGTTCTGCAGATTTTTGAAATTTATTTGATGTATACGATATTTTCAGTAAAATCATTGGCTCGTGAAGGAAAAAGGGTTTATAAGATTTTAAAATTAGGAAATCTGAAAGTGGCAAGGGAAAAATTGTCTTATTTGGTTTCAAGAGATACTGAAAAGATGGATAAAGTTATGATTATTAGAAGTACAATGGAAACAATTTCTGAAAATATGGTGGATGGCGTGATTGCACCGATGTTTTATATGTTTGTAGGTGGACTTCCACTTGCAATGGCCTATAAGGCAATAAATACACTTGATTCAATGGTTGGGTACAAAAATGAGAAATATGCAAAGTTTGGTACATTTTCAGCAAAATTAGACGATGTGGTAAACTTTATTCCAGCTAGAATTTCTGGGATTTTTATAACAGCAGCAAGCTATATTTTAAGATACAATTACAAAAATGCATGGAAAATATTTAAAAGAGATAGAAAAAATCATGCGAGTCCAAATTCAGGACATTCAGAAAGTGCAGTAGCGGGAGCATTGGGAGTTCAGTTTGGTGGAAAAGTTTCATATTTTGGGAAAGAAGTGGAAAAGCCCACAATAGGAGATAAGATAAAGGAATTTAGATTAGAAGATATTAAAAAAAATATATTATTGATGTATGTTACAAGTTTTGTAGCGATATTCTGTTTTTCTATAATACATTTACTTATAAACGGTATGTTTAATGGTGTTTTTAATTCAGTTGCATATTTTGTAACATATTTTTTTGTAAATATGCTGTTTTAAAGTAAATTATTTTTTTTGTATAAATAATTTTTTAGTCCAATGATATAAAAAATATGAAATTTTAAAATTTAATGCTCCAATTCCAGTTGCCAGAATATTTGTTAAAACATGATTTTCAAAATATTTCTGGCTTACTTTTCCAACAATAAACATTCCCACACAAAATATTATCATTCTTTTCAAATATTCAAAATTTCCACGCAATTTTCCCTTGTCTTGAAAATATAAAATGTTGTGTACTCCAGTCACAAGTAAATTTATATTTATAGTAGAAATTATGGCACCAATCAAGTACCCAAAATAAAGCTCGACACAGTTAAAAATTATTCCTAAAATAGAAAGTAGTATCATTGTAAAAATAGAAATGATGTATGCTTTTTTTATTTCTTCTGGCATCTTTTCAAACATTTTTCTTTTTTCCCTTTCTAAAATCATTTTTGAAATTTTTAGTTATTTTATGTTATTTACTTGTTTTATAAGCGACCAGTATCCAGAAATAGCTCCGATTATTAAGAAAATAATTAAAACAAGTGGTTGATCGGTTTTAAAAAGATATTTTTTCAAAAGCAAATAAAATCCTAACATAAGCAATATCGGTAATGCTAGAATATAAACCATATTTGTTGCAAGTGCAAAATACTTCATTAATTTGTTGTTTTTTCTATTTCGTAATTCTTTTTCGTTGTTATGTCTACCCAACTTCTTTTCTATTTCAAAAAGTCTCTGTTTTCGCTTTTCTTCTTCTAGTTGTGCAATTTTGACTTCTTCAGTTATTTCATTTTCTAAAGTTTCTTTTTCCTTTTCCTTTTCAAGTTCCATAAAATTACTTCCTTTTTAAATTTTTATCAATTTGATTTAACGATAATTACAATTTTTTTAGTACAAAAAATATTCTACTTTCTCCAAATTCAGGATTAGAAGCAGTATCAAATATTTCAAAACCATTATTTTGAACAGTTTCCACAATCCACTCAGGCTCATAAATAAATTTATGCTGAACTTCGTTATATTTTCTAAATAAATTATCATTTTCATTCTCACGGATAAATAAATCAATTTCGATCAAATGTTTATTTTCACTTAATTGCTCATGTCGCCAAATACTTGTATATTCAGGCTCTTCGTCTAGAAAAATATCATTTTCAAATATTTCCTCAAAAATATCCACCGTCACAGCATCAAAAATCAAATAACCATCTTTTTTCAAATTTTGGTTAGATTTTTCAATAAATTTTAAAAATTCTTTTTCATTTTTTAAATAATTTACTGTGTCAAAATTACAAATAATATAATCAACTTCT
Source organism: Leptotrichia massiliensis (assembly GCF_900104625.1). Taxonomy (NCBI): domain Bacteria; kingdom Fusobacteriati; phylum Fusobacteriota; class Fusobacteriia; order Fusobacteriales; family Leptotrichiaceae; genus Leptotrichia; species Leptotrichia massiliensis. Next base: position 1,541,918 of record NZ_FNVZ01000005.1, on the reverse strand, counting down.
TGAATTTCATTCTTTTTATTTATATTATCATAATTTATAATATTTTCTTTTACTAATTTGTAATTATTTACTAAATTATTTTTTAATAATTTTTTTTCAGATATTTCCAACATTTTTTTGGATAAATCTACTCCAACTACAGAAAATCCATCTTTTAAGAACCGCCATAAAAATTCTCCAGTTCCACATCCCAAATCCAAGACAGTTCCTTTTTTTTTAATAAACATTTTCAAAAATTCATACCATTTATCGTAATCTACATGTTTCATAAAAATATCATAAATTTCGGCAAATTCCTTATGCATTGGTTTCCTCATTTCTTTAATTTAAGTTATGTAATATTATATCATTTTTACTGGGAGTTGTGAACTAAGTTTACAAGTTTTACAAGTAATACAAAAAAGAAAAACTCCCAACCATAAATTGAGAGTTTTTTTGCTTACTTATTTTCAGGTTTTTGTAGTTTAGATTCCCATTCAATAACTTCTTCTGGGAAATAATCTAGAAATTTATCAACTTTTTTTCCTTTAATGTCGATGTTTAATATTTTATCATCTTGTCGTAAAGTTCTTAATATACTTAAATCTTCACGATTTTTTGTTCCACCGATAATTGTGTGTTTTCCATTTAAGTTTGGCATTGCTTGCATAGTTATAAAAAATTGGCTGCTGTTTGTGTTTGGGCCTGAATTTGCCATTGCCAATATTCCTTCAACATCAAAAGTAAGCCACTTTGTAAATTCATCTGATAGAAAATACCCAGCAGTACCAGTTCCATTTCCAGAAGGATCCCCACCTTGAACAAGTGCATTTGGAACAACTCTAAAGAAAGTTAATCCATTGTAGAAATCATTTTTTGCTAAAAATACAAAGCTTGCAACGTTTTTGGGAGCAGCTTCAGGATATAGATAAAATGAAATCTCTCCTTTTGTTGTTTTTATTACTGCTTCCAATTGAAAACCTTGCATTGCCTTTTCAAATTTTTTTTCTTCTTTTGATTTTTTTCCTTTAGCATTTACAACAGTTGCCATTAACAACATCAAAATACTAACCAATATTACCATTTTTTTCTTCATAAACATTCCTCGCTTTACATTAAGTTATAATTTTAGTCAAAATATAAAAATTTATTACTCAAATAAATTGTACCAAATTATATAACTATTTATTGTACAATCGTTTTACGTGCATTATCATTTCTTCAATTTCCATTTTGCCATTAAAATCAAATTCCAGAATTCTAAAATCAATATCTTCAATTTCCATATTGTATTTTAAAAGCTCCTTTTCTTCCATAATATTATCATAAATAACAAGTACAGAAAATTGGTTTCCAAAGCCATCCACAAGCTCTAGCGTGTTAATTACACGATTTTTTTTCATATTAAGAGAATTTCTTATTATTTCATTCGCTGTCTTTTTACTTCTAACTTCCTTATAAAGTTCAGAAATTATTGGAGGCAGTTTTATTGCAAATAATATTTTTAATTCTTCTCTTTTCTTAAATTTTACTATTGCCATTTTTCAAATCCTTATTTTTTATTTTTATAAATTTACCCTTGAATTGCTTTTGTCAATGGCGGAATAATTTGTTTCTTTCTTGAAACAACACCTTTCAAAGTTACTAAGTTGCTGTCGACTTTTTCTCCAAATGCTTTTTCAATAATATCATTTCCATCTCCTGAAACTAGAGCCACAGAATCATTTGATAAAATATTTGTAATTGCAAACGTAAAGAATTTTAATCCTTCTTTTGTAATAATATTATCAATTTCAGCAAGTAATTTTTCTTTTCTTTCCAAAACTTCTGCTTCATTTACAGTATTAACTTGTGCAACACCGATTTTTGCACCATCAATTTCAAAGATTTTCATATCCATATTTAACAGTTCTGCTTCAGATTTATCTCCAAGTGCAGTTCCAGCCTTTAACATTTCAAGCCCATACTCATCCGCATTTACTCCAGCGATTTCAGCCAGTTCCTTACCAGCCTTCACATCACATTCTGTACAAGTTGGCGATTTGAACAATAATGTATCTGAAATAATGGCGCTTAACATAAGTCCCGCAGTTTCCTTACTTGGTACAAGATTGTTTTCCTTAAATAATTTTAAGATAATTGTCGCAGTACATCCAACAGGCTCTAATCTTGCATATAAAGGCTCATCCACATTGAAGTTTGAAATTCTGTGATGATCAATTAGTTCCAGAACTTTTGCTTCTTCAAATCCTTCAGCAGTTTGAGTTCTCTCATTGTGATCTACCAGAATTATTTCTTTTCCAGCCACATTTTCCACTAATTCAGGCTTTTCAACTTTAAAATAGTTCAAGGCATACTTAGTTTCCTCATTAATTTCCCCAAGTCTTACAGCCTTAACATCTTTTCCTAATTTATTTTTCAGTTCCGCATAAGTAATTGCTGAACAAATTGTATCTGTATCTGGATTTTTGTGTCCAAAAACTAATATTGACATATTTTTTCCTCCTAAATTTTAATCATTTCATATTATTATAACCTATTAATCTTATTTTTGAAATAGAAAAATCCGTTTTTTTCAAAAATCACTTTAAACTTCTAACAATTGAACATCAATTTCATAATCTGCCGAAACTTTTTTGCTTAAAATATCCCTATATTCATTAATCTGTTCCTGATATTTCTCATTTGTTTCAGGCTCAAATCCAGTCTTATAATCATAAATATAGATTTTCTTGTTATTTTCATCAATGTTAATTCTATCAATGATACGTTTTTTCCCTTCAGAATCATAAATTTCAAATTCTGTATAAACTTTGTATTTCTCATCATAAATATCGCTATTTTTTTCAATGAATTTTTCCATTCTGACAATTAATTCTTCTACAATCTTTTTCCCAAGCATATTTCCATATCGGCTCAAAAGTGCAGATTTTGCAATTAATTTATCATTTTCCAGATTATTTGAAATATGTTCAAAGTAGTAGTGCATTGCAAGCCCTTTTTTACGTTTAAACTCATTTTCCAATGTATTTGAAGATTTTTTTACAACAAATTTATCATCATCAAAATACGTTTCAAATAAATTATTGCTCACTTTTACATCTGAAGTATCTGTTGTTTCTTCAGGAATTTCCGATTCTACAATTTCACCTATTTCATATCTGTTTTCATCTTCATAAACATCAACCACTCTTTTCACTAAAGAATCAGCATATCGTTTGTCTTTTGTTATTTCAGCGTCAAATAATAATATCAGATTTTTTTTAGCACGAGTCAATGCAACATAATCATTGTTAATTTCTTCCATCATTTCTTTTTGAGAATTATTATCTCTCATTTCACTCAATTCATTCTCAAACATTTTTTTATTATAATCTGTAAAAAGCACAATAAATTTTTTTACAATATTAAATTTTTCATCAAAATCTAAATAGCTTTTAAAATTATCTTTATCTGTACGCCCCTTATTTGTTTCTCTTTTATAATAAAATACCGTATCAAATTCTAATCCTTTTGAAGCATGAATCGTCAGCAAATTTATCGCATTTATATCCTTGCTGCTAACCTGTTTCAAATTTTCCTTTTCTTCTTCGGCAAATGTTATAAATTCATATAAATTACTGTATTTTTTCAAAATGTTAAAAAATATAAAAATGTTTTTCAAATCACTGTTTGTTGAATAAAATTTTGTTATTTCAAATTTCTCAACAAGTTTTCTTGAAAAATTTTCTTTTTGATATTTATCATTTAAGTTTATTGACAAGACTTTCAAATCCCTAATTTTATTGATAATTTCCTCAAAAATTAGTCCATTTCTTTCTAAAGTATTAACTTTTTTATATTCTAAAAGTTTTTCTTTTATCTTATCATCTTTTTGAATATTAATAAACTCTTCAAAGCTATTTATTTTAGAATTTCCGGCAATATACTTCATAATCTCATTTTTATTTTCTAGCAGATATTTTACATGGCTATTTAATCCACCAACTAAGTCACTTCTCACAAATTCTAACAAATATTTAAAATTATCAAATGCAAAAAATTTAATTAGTTGATACATTGGAACAATAGGCTTGTACTCCAAAATAGTTGCCTTACTTTCAAGTGTATACGGAATTTTTGCCTCATTCAACGCTGTCGCAATTTCTTTTAAATGAATATTTTTACGACAGATAATTGCACTCTTTCCCAGATTTTTTATTTGACCATCTTTTATCATGTCAATAATTTTTGTATAAATTTTTTCTTTGTCTTCCTTTGTATCTTGAATAAAATATCCAAAATATCCTCTTTGATACTCTTCATCTTCCCTATAGCCAGAATCTGTATAATTCCAATTAGAATCATAGCCATTAAATATTTTATTAACATTCTCGATAATTTGCTTGTAACTTCTATACGATTTATCTAGAGTTTGAATATTTCCTTGAATCATTGTTTCTAATTTTTCAAATAATTCCTTTTCTCCACCACGCCAATTATAAATGCTCTGTTTTTCATCACCAACACAAATAATATTTTCCGAAGTATTCATCATTAATTTCAAAATTTTCCACTGCAAAATGCTCGTATCTTGAAATTCATCAATCATGATTGTGTCTATTTTCCCGCCGATTAATTCAAGAAATTCTTCTGTAACTTTATCATTTTCCACAAATTTTAGTTCTTTATTGAAAATAAATTCATACGTGTACACCAAAATATCGTTGTAAGTAAATCTTTTTGAAGAAATTTTGATTTTTTGAGCAATATTAAATATAATTTGAGCAATATTTTTTAATTTTTTGTCTAATGGCAGTACTTCCGTCAAATAGATGTATTTAGATAATCTTTCTTTAAGTTGCTCTTTACTTTTTTCAACACTTTCTCTCTCTGCTGACATATCTATTTTTTTAGTATCGTTTACAACCGCCTTTTTCCAATATGTCTCGTCCTCTTTAATCATTATTAATAGATCTTTATTTTGTTGAACCAATTCTAATTTTTCTTTTAATTTTTCATTTTCATTAAACTCTTGATTTTTTAAAACTTTTGTATATTCAAGAAAAAAAGTTTCATATTCTTTTTTATAGATGCTTTTACTTTCTTTTTTATTAGAGGCCTCTTCTAATGTTTCTACAATATCATCTAAACTATTTAAAAAATTATACGATACTTTTTCTGTATTTTCTTCTATTTTATTTAAGTCCCCTGCCAAAACAAATTTTGGATGCATTTCCAATATTTCTTCAATAATTTTTATATAGACTGCGATATTTTTTTTCTCTTTTTTTTCATCAAAAATAAATTTGAATTTTTGAAAAACTTCTTCATTTTCAATTATTTTTATCAAAACTTTTGAATAAAATTCATCTGTTTCCTTCTCAAAAATCTCATAATTGTAAATATTAAAATACGGTGCTATCGCATTTTTAAAGATTTGGTTAGTAAAACGGTCAATGGTAGAAATCCGAATGTCCTCTTTATTTTTTATCATTTCAAAATAAATATTTTGTAATTCTTTTTTATTCAAATTATCAAATTTATAAATTTCTTTTAAATTTTTTTCTAATTCTGTGCTATTTCCTTTATCAAAAGCGATTTGATATAAAAAATCAAAAATTCTCTCTTTAATTTCAGCTGTAGCTTTTTTTGTAAAAGTCATTACAACTATGTTTTTGTAATTAACACCTCGTATCAGATTAGCTATAAACTCTAGCGATAGTCTGTATGTTTTTCCAGTTCCTGCACTAGCTTTCAAAATTATATTATTCATCATCGCTTAATTCATCCTCCCCTCTACAAATATTTATGTATTCTTTGTAAAGATAATTTTTTTGGTTTTTGATATTACCTAAATCATAAAATTCTTCATTTCGATATTTATAAATCACATCTTCAACATCTTTTGAAGTTAGTATTTTATCATCCGATCTCTCGTCTGGCACTAACTTACCTTCCCAAGTATCTACAATAATTTTTTCAATATTTTCATTATTGTCATTTTCTAGCATTAATGAATAATAATCCAGCTGTTCCATTGCTTTATAAACTTTATCAGTTTTATAACCCTTTTGTCCATCTCTCAATTTCCCTGACTTATAATCAAATAAGTAATTTTTATTACTCGTTTTTATATGCAAATCTGTAACTCCATTAATAGACACATTTTCAAACAGTTCTTTTTCTGAAGATAATTTTATTCTTTCCTCAAAGTAAATTTCAATATCGTTTTCTGTTTCCAGTTTCTTAATTAATTCATCAAAATATTTTTCTGCTGATTTTAAAATTTCCTCAAACGACACTTTTTTATAAAACTCCAAATATTCTTTAGGAACTTTATAATCAAATGAATTAAGCACTTTTTCCAAAATTTCTGCCAGCTGGTTTCTATCAATTTTGAAAGTTTTATTCTCCAAGTCTGCTTTGTTTTTCATAACGACATTTTCATAAAAAGAGTGAATTATTGTTCCAAATATTTTAACATTTATTTCATCTTCAATCTCTTCAACTTCCTGCTCTCCAATTGATTTTTTCAGATAATATCCGTACTCACAGTCTCTCATTTCTTGAAATGAATAATACCCCAATTTCAATTTTTCATTTTTTATTTTATTAAGATCTTTTTCCAGTTTTGACGGAATAAAATCTCCAATTTCCCTTTTTTCCCATTTTTCTTTTCTATCTTTTAAAAAATATTTTTTTACAAAATAAAGTTCTTCAGCCTCGCTTATTTCACCTTTTATAACTCCAATTCCATACTTCAGTTTCAATTCCTCGATAACACTTGCTGAATCAATATTGTTTTCCAAGTCTTTAATATAGGCTAAATATACATTTTTTGCACTAAGTATATTTTGGTAAATTTTAAACATTCCAATCAGCTTCTTGTCATCACTTGTTGGAAGTCCCATTTTTGAACGTTGAATTTTTGAGAATAAAAAATTATTCATTTTTATTTTTGGAAATGAATCCTGTAAATTTAAAATAATTATATTTTCCTTGGTTGTTTCTGAAATATTTTCAAATGAGTTTATTGCAAATCTGTTTTCCAAATCTTCTTCTGCACTGTCCTCCAAATTCAGTCCAATCGATTTTTTATCCAAATATTTCAAAAATAATTTCAACAAATTGGCTGAAATATTTTCGTTAAAAAATTTATCCCACAAATTATCAAAGCTAAAATCTTCTAACACGAGCATTTCGGATAAAGCTTCAAAGTATTTATCTTTCACATTTTTATCTTCTTTTACTTTCCTTTCGTTATTTAGATAGATTTTTTCCAAATAATCGCTATATTCCGCCAATGTCGTGTATTCATAAATCTTTTCCAGCTCTTTGACAAATTCAATAATTTTACTGATAGCAGTCATTCTTTGCTTATAAATTTCTTTAAATTTCGCTTTTTGAGTTTCTTTTTCCAATTTTTTCAAATCTTCTTGATTAATTCGTTCCAATTCCTCTCGTGAAATGTATTTATAATCTTTTGAAACCAAATCTTGAAAAATCTGATAGCTTTCTTTCAAATTAAAAATATTAAGTAAATCATTGGATTTGTATGCGTCATAAAAGTCTTTCGTTCTAAACAGAAACAGTTTTTCCTTGTCTTTTCTATCGATTTCCCTCAGATTGTCTAGCAAATTGTAAATTAAATTCAGTATTTTGTATATTTTCGTATCTTTCATAGTTATTTCTAAATTTGAAGAAATTTTTTTCTGTTTTAAAAGCTGATAATCACTTTTTACCTCTTCAGAATTTTCCTTAGCCTCAAAAATTCTATAATTTTCTCTCGCATCTTCATTTTTCTTACTTGCCTTTTTACTATCCTTCTCAACTTGTTCTAATTTTTTCACTAATCCTAATAATTCTCCAAATTTACTGCTAAATTCATGAATTTCCACATTTATATTTTTTGACTCAAAAATCTCTCTTGCGGGCAATGAAAAACTGTCCTTTATTTTCAACTTTTCCTCATTAAAATCATTTTCCGAAAGCTGCAAAATATTTTCAACAGTAATCCCTCTATTTTCAATTTCTCCAATTAACTCCTTTTCAAATGGAGTAATTTTAACTTTATTCACAAAGCAAATTTTAGAAAATTTATTCAAAAAATTGTCCGAAATATTTTCTACATTTCTAAGCATATACGGCAAAATAAGCCCTTTCTGGTGCACAACTTTTTTCATCTCATTATCAATCTCAACCAAAGTTCCAAAAGTTTCAACTTGCCATTTCTCCAGCTCAATTTTTTCCAAATCAATCTTATATTCCTGCAATTCTGCAAATAAATTGTAGTAATTATAGGCAACATCAATAATATCATAATAATTATTAACCTTCATATCCCTTTTCAGCTTCTCAGTCAAAGCATTGTAAAACAGCACAACCTGTTTCTCTTCTTTTACCACAATTTTATCAGTAACAAATACATTCTCATAAAAATCATAACTATTCATCATCTTAAAATTCTGAAAAATCCCTAATTCCTGCTGTATTTCCTCATTCTGTAAAAATTCCCTTTTTATCTCAAAAAACGAAGCCATATTTTCAAAGACAAAAAGCGTATTTTCATTCTTTTCAAACTCTTTAAACAATATATTCTTTAAATCAGAGCCAATCCCTTTATAACTAATTTTCATAATATTCTTTCTCCTTAAATTGAAGATTTATTATTATTATAACATTTTTTCTAAAAAATTGTAAAAGCATACCAAAATCATCTAAAAAGTTAAAAAATCAATTTTTATAAACTTCTATATCTGTTTTTATTGTGCAACTTCTAAATTACAAAACAATTTTAGCACGTATTAAATACGGGAAAAATACTTATTTAAAAAATTTTTTATTGAAAAGTTAAACAAAAAAGAGCTGTAAAGCTCTTTATTAAAATCAATATTTTTATTTTGTTAACAAACTTAGACAACATTAAATTTAGAAACCTATATATATTTCAGTACTTTTCATTTTTGGGGTAGTCTAAATCAAGACTCGAGGATGTCAAATTGAATTCCTAGTGTTTTAGTCCCCTTCATTTTTGGGGTACTCTAAATCATTATAAAACAATATAATGGTAGAGTTGTTGAGTTTTAGTCCCCTTCATTTTTGGGGTACTCTAAATCAAATTAGCTCCTTACATGGAGAGAGATATTGAGTTTTAGTCCCCTTCATTTTTGGGGTACTCTAAATCAAAATATTTTAATAGAGAAAAATTTTTCTCGGGTTTTAGTCCCCTTCATTTTTGGGGTACTCTAAATCTTAAGGTCCTTTGATAATGTTAGTTCTTATTGTTTTAGTCCCCTTCATTTTTGGGGTACTCTAAATCCCATCGAATTATGGGATAATATTTTATATTTTATTTACTTGTTTATTTAGAGTGTGTCTGAAAAAATTAAATGTATTTTAATAGTTTCCAGACACACTCTAGCGATTTAGATTACCCCGTTAATTTATTTTATCATATTTTTTTGATAATGCAAACTAATATTCCAAAATTTTTGCTTCTTTTCTTATGATTTTTTCTCTGATACTTATTTCTCCGGATATGATTTTCTTTTTTGAACTAAATTACTTTACATTTTTTAGTTTTCAGATTTTTTTTCTTTCATTTTATACTCAAACATAACTTTCACAAGTTTACACAATTCTTTTGAATTTCTATAGGTTTTTATCGGTTCTTTCTTTTTATCATTATCTTTTAGTTTCAGTTTTTTCAAATGTACAACTTCTTCTGATTTTAAACTTTCTATTCTTATCTTTTTATCCTTTTCTATCTTAAATGTTACCACAAAACCATATTCTTTCAATATATCCACTATTGATTTCATAATTGCATTTTTAAGTTTTCTGTCATAAGAAAGTAGTTTTCTTAGATTTTCCAACATTTCTAAAAGTGAAATTTCAGCATTCGGAATATAGTTAAAATGTGCTATATAATTTCTTATATACAAATCTTTTTTCTCTTTTTTTAATTCTTTTACTTTTTTATCAGAATAGATACTTATTTTTTCTGTATCGTCTTTATATAATTCTTTATAAAAATTTATATACTTTTCAACAATCTGCCCATTTTTATATTTTACATTCTTGCTATTATCAAAATTAAATATTTCTTCAATATACTGATTTTCAGGAAATTCACCTTTTAATCTAAATCTTAGATCCCTTTCCCAAATTGAAGTATATCCTACAAGCCTATGAAGTATTCTTAATAGTAAACTTTGCAATAAATTTAATTCATTAAATTCAACTTTATTTTTCAAATGAGTATATTGCTGTATATTTCTGATTGCCTTCTCATATTTTTTATAATCTTCATCAGTAAATTTTTCATCTTTTCTAGGTCTTGCATATTTTCTATGTAAATTTTCCTGGGTTGTATGATTTTCTTCTATTTCATTTTTTTTCTTACTGTAATTTTTTAATTCTTCAATACTTATTTTGTACTTTGCCTCATCAGATATTTTCTCAAGTAAATTTAACATCCCGTATTTTTTTATATTATAAAAAGCTCTATGCTTTATAATATTTTCTCCATCAAAATATATTTTATTTGTGTCAAATTTCTTCAATTCTTTATTATCTTTTACCTTATTTCCATTAAAATCTAAAAACTTCCCAATTTCATCCGCTTCTAATTCAAAATCTTCTGTTACTCTATTATTATCTAAGTTTAAAAGATTTATAAGTTCAAGTTGATCTGAAAAAGCCTCTTCTTTATTTGCACTCTGATATTTTTCAAGACTTCCTTTCAAATTAGTCAATTCTTTATGATTAAGTAATTTTAGAATTAGATAAAACATATTCAATCTTTCAGTGTATTTTAATATCTTTCCTAATTTTATCTCTCTTACAAATTCATTTATTTCATATGGAATTTCAATATTATTATTTTGTTCATATTTTTTCAAGAATTTATCAAACTCTTGTTTTTTTTCTGCTAAAGAAGTATTTGTTTCTTCATCGCTTCCAATATATATAAGGCTTAATCTTCCGTTATTTGCTAAGTAAGTCATAAATCCTTTTAAAAATATTTTTTGTATAAAGTCAATATATGTATCTTTTTCCTCTTCATCCTGATTTCCAGCATTAATCATATAAAGGCTTTGTATATTTGCAAGATATTCTTTAGGAGTTTTTTCTTGAAGATTTTCAAATTTTTGAAGTTTATAAAATCCAGTTTTTAAATTTCTTTTATCATTTTTATTTAACTCAATTATTTCTTTGGTTATCTCAAAAAAATTCCCATTATTGCTCATAAAATAATTTAAAAATTCACCATAATAAATATTTTTTAAAAGATATATCTGAGCATCTGTAATTTCTTTAGTTTTATTATCATCATTTGTTTTCGGAGTTTTCCAATAAATACCTAGACTATTTTTTAAATCATCTATCCTGCTGTACAATTTTGTAAATGACGGAACAAATGGAATATTTTTATTAACAAACTCAAATCGTGTTCTATTTAAATAATTTAATATTTTATATTTTTCCAAATATCTAAATACATTTGCACTATTTAACTGCTTAAATATCTTCAATTTCAATTTTTTCTCATTTATTTCATCGTGAAACATTTTTTTTGAAATTTGAGAAGGAACTATATTTTTAAATGTAAATATATCTTTCCCTTCTAATTCCAAATTAAAATGCACAATCCCATGTCTAATACTGCTAATAGCTTCATCAATATTTGAAAAAAAATCTTCAATTTCCTTTTTGCTATTCATATTAAAATCATAACTATAGAACATTTTTAAATTTTTTTTCACTTCATTTTGTTTATTATTATCATATAATTTATCAATTTCTCCAGAAATATATTTTTCTTCGCCCTTATTATTTTTTACAGTCTTTCCTCTCATTCTTCCTGTAATATCATTCTCATTTTCAGTTTCAAGAATATTTCTCAATGAAAAATATGCAGTAGAAGAAACCCCAATTATATTTCGTAAAAATGCTTCATTTTGTCTATTCCCAACAATAAAATCACTTGTCGCAATTTCTCCATCCTGTAAATAAAAACTGTATTTTCCACAATTTCTTACATAAGTATCCAATTTATTTAGTAATTTATTTTCTATTAATTTTTTTAAACTCTGATATTCAAATATTCTTTTCACTTTATCATTACTTATATTACTTGGTTTTTTATACACATAATTTTTCAGAAGTTTACTCATTTCAATTTCTACAAAATGACAAAAAACATATTTTATATTTTCATCATTAAGTTTCTCTTTATTCAAATAATATTTATAAAATACTTGAGATTTTTTTAATTCGCTTACATTTGGAACTTTCTCAATTAATTCTTTCATATTATTTACATTCTGTATTTCTTCATAAATAATTGTTGCAAAATTTTCTTTATCATTTTTTCTTCCAATTATTTTGTGATAGCATTCCCTTATTTTATATTTTTCATGTTTTTTTGAATTTTCTATTAAAAAAAATAAATTCTCAATATCTTCTTTTTTGTATAATTTATCAAATGCTTCTTGTATATTATTTATATAATCATTACGTTTTGCTGAGTCTTTGTAATAATTGTAAAAAATGTTTCTTTTGCTTTTTCCTTCAACTTTTTTTATATTATTTTCATTAATCTTTTGATAATTAGCTTTATTTTCTTCAAGTGAATATTTTAAAGAATTTATCTTATCCAATTTTTTCTCAAAATCGTTTCTAAATATTTCTAATTCTTCAGAATTTATATCTTCATTTAACAGTATTTTCTTTAAAACCAAAAAATTATTTTTGTTTTTTAAATCATATTCTGAAATATCTTCTTCAGAATAATTTTTATTCTGTAATTGATTTTTTTCTCTCCTATCCTTTAAATACAGAATACCATCTTTTAAATACAATACTTTATTTGAAAAAAATTCTTTTAAATTTTCTCTTCTTATTCTATTTTCTTCTTCACTTGCATTATCAGGATTTTTTATATACGTATCAAGTCTTATAGTTAAAAGTTCTGACAATCTTTCATCAGTCTTATTTTCTTCACTCGTACTTTTTACCAATTTTCCTTCTTTAATATATTTTTTATGTGAAATTCCATCAATTTTTGTGATTTTCATATACAAAAAACCTCCTAATATTTTCTTTACTACTCAATACCTAATTCTTTTTTCAATGCTTTTTGTAAAATTTGTGAAAAATTCAGATTTTTTTCCTGTGCCAATATATCTAACCAAACAGGAATTGTTAAAGTTTTCTTTTTAAGTGCATTTGTAACTTTTGCCACTTCATACACTGGATCAACAGAAATAATATACAAATACTGATTTTCTTTCAATTTTATATCTTCTACTCTTGAAGGTTCAGGAAAATTTTTTCTTACATCCAGTAAATCAGCCAGATGCAAACCCAATGTTTCCCTTAAATTAGAAACAGCTCTCTCCATATTATCTCCAAATGTAGCATAATAATTTATACTTCCATCTTCAAACTTGTCAAAATCAACAAGACAACTATAATAAATTCCATCTTCCTTAGTTATCACTGCTGGATAAAATACATCCATTTTAATTATCTCCAATCTATATCACGTGTTAAACACGTATTTAAAAATATTTATAAAATTTTTTAGCATCTCTGCTAAAATAAAACAATTTTTTCAAATTTTTCTATTCCTTAATCACTCATTGTTAGTGATTCTTTTTTACTTGTACAATTTTTCATTTAATTTCTTCAATTTTTTTAAAATTACATTTTTTTAATACTCCTTACCTAATTACAAATTTTCCTTACTTTTGGGGTTCTCTAAATCCGATATATCCCGGACAAATAATTAAAATTGAGTTTTAGTCCCCTTCATTTTTGAGGTGCTCTAAATCATTTAAAGATGTTCATAATAAGAAATATTTTTGTTTTAGTCCCCTTCATTTTTGGGGTGCTCTAAATCCCATCCAAATTATGGGATAATAATTTTTGATGAAAGCAAGAAGGGACTAGAGTTTAATCCCGACTTGTTTTTCAATACTTTTTAATGTTCCTACAGGTATATCTTTTGAATATGGTACTGTGACCACACCTTTTACACCTGGGATCATCCATTGATAATGACTTCCTTTTATACGTACAACTTTTCCACCTAATTTTCTAAATCTTTTTTCGATTTTTCTATATGACATAAATATCATTCCCTTCTAAAATAACGTTAATAATAACTTCTAATAGAAAGTATTTGAAAATTAGGGAGAGTCGAAAAGTTTTACAAAAAATCATTTTCAACTTATAAATTCATTATAACACGTATTCAACACATTGTCAATAACTTTAAAAAAATTTTTTTAGAAAAAATCACAGCCAATGTTTTCAACTGTGATTTTTATATTTTTATAAAAAATCCAAAAAATTTACTTTTTAAAAATTATCTTACAATTTGGAATAAGATTGCAACAACTAGAAATAATGTTGCAACTACTTCTGTAAATTTTTCAATTCCTTCTTTTTCTTCATCCAATATGTTAGCAGAACTTTTTGCTAAACCTTGGCTTCTGTCTGGCTGTAGTAAAATTACGCTTATCATGATGATTGATAAAATTACTAGAGCTATAATTAATAAATTTTCTAACACGTTATTACTTCCTCCTATAATTTACAAAACAAGAGAATAGCCAATTAATTTTTATTGCAAAATAATTATTTAGCTGCTGTATCTCCGGCTTTTATTATTACAGCGAATTTTTCAGGAATTAAACTTGCTCCTCCTACTAATCCGCCGTCAATGTCTGTTTGAGCGATTAAGTCAGCTGCATTTGCATCGTTCATTGATCCACCATATTGAACTGTTACGTTTTCTGCAACTTCTTTTCCGTATAAATCAGTTAATAATCCTCTGATGAATGCATGAACTTCTTGAGCTTGTTCTGGAGTAGCAGTTTTACCTGTTCCAATTGCCCATACTGGTTCGTAAGCAAGTACAACGTTTGCCATTTCAGCGGCTGTTACGTCTTTTAATCCACCAGTAATTTGAGTTTTTACAACATCGTTAGTAGTTCCAGCTTCTCTTTCTTCCAAAGTTTCTCCGAAACATAAGATTGGTTTTAAATCGTGAGCCAATGCTGATTTTACTTTTTCATTGATGATTTCATCAGTTTCGTGATAATATTCTCTTCTTTCAGAATGTCCTAAAATTACATATTCTACACCTAAATCTTTTAACATCAATGGTGAAACTTCTCCAGTATATGCTCCGCTTTCTTTAGCGTTCATATTTTCAGCAGCGATTTTAATGTTGCTTCCTGCAGTTTCTCTAGTTGCTGTTTCTAGTGCAGTGAAAGGTGCTCCAATTACGATTCCTGCATTTTTCACATCTGCTACTAAAGGTTTTAATTCATTGAAGAATTGTGCAGCCTCTTTTGCAGTTTTGTTCATTTTCCAGTTTCCAGCTACTATTACTTTTCTCATAGTTTCTCCTCCATTATTTATTTAATATTTTACATTTTCTTTTATTTTATCACATATTGCTTTTTTTATCAATGCTAATACACGAATTTTTCAATTTGATTTTTTATATCTTTTATGTTAAAATTCTTTTAAGTAATTAAAGTAAATAAAATCTAAAAATATATTAAGATTAGGAGGAGTATATGGACAATAATATTGGTGAAAAAAAATCAATTGCAGGATTAAGAGCTTATGCTGCAGCTTTTCTTATAAATCTAAGCTTTTTTGCAGGATTTAGAATCGAAGCCGCTTCATTTCCAATAAAATTAAGTTTTTCAATGGGATTTAGCCTATTAATACCAATAATTGCATTAATTCTGGAGCAGGAGAATGGATTTGTAAGAGCCTATGCAAAACAGACATTGGCAGTAACAGTGCTATTGTTAATTTCGACATTTTTAAATATTATTATAGTAGTGGGAAATATCTTATTTTTCGTAATTTTTGTAATATTATCTGTTTTCCAAATTATCGCAACAGTATCATCAGTTTTGAAAAAAGAATTTAAAATTCCTTTTATAGAAAAAATTACGGATTTACTATTTGTAGACTAATAGAAATAAGGGGTGTAGGTTATTTTATACCCCTGTACACAAATTTTAATAAAATTTATGAAAAAGTTATTGACAAATTATAAAAATATATGATATACTAACTGAGTAACGTATGGGTGGATGTCCGAACGGCTAAGGGACCGGTCTTGAAAACCGGCGAAATCGCAAGATGTCTGGGTTCGAATCCCAGTTCACCCGCCATTTAAAATTTATATTTTTGGAGAAGTGGCAGAGAGGCCGAA
This sequence comes from Leptotrichia massiliensis, assembly GCF_900104625.1. Classification (NCBI taxonomy): domain Bacteria; kingdom Fusobacteriati; phylum Fusobacteriota; class Fusobacteriia; order Fusobacteriales; family Leptotrichiaceae; genus Leptotrichia; species Leptotrichia massiliensis. Next base: position 1,525,705 of record NZ_FNVZ01000005.1, on the reverse strand, counting down.
TGCGCTCCCCTGCTAAGGGAGTATCCGGGCTAAAACTTGGATCGAGGGTTCAAATCCCTCCTTCTCCGCCATTTTTTTTTAATAGACGAATTAATTCGATAAAAACAAATGCATCTGTAGCTCAATTGGATAGAGCGTCTGACTACGGATCAGAAGGTTATGGGTTCAACTCCTGTCAGGTGCGCCATTAAATAAATTAACTAAAAATAATAACGATAATCACTCTCAAAATTAAAGTTTTGAGTTTTTTTTTACAAATTTAAAATGAATAATTGCACTATTCAAACTTTAGAATAATTCATTATAAAAAATTCCTTTAATTTCCCCATTGATTAGACTTTTTTTTTATGATATAATTTTCATATAATTAATTTAGGAGGAAAAAATGGGAAGACATGGTACAATAGCAGGGCGTAAGGAAGCACAGGATAAAAAAAGAGCTGCATCATTCACAAAACTTGTTAGACTTATAACAGTGGCAGCAAGAGGCGGAGAAAATCCTGAATTTAACGTAGCCCTAAAACACGCAATCGAAAAAGCAAAAGCGATTAATATGCCTAACGACAATATTAACAGGGCAATCAAGAAAGGAGCAGGAACTGACGGTTCGACAGCTTTTGAAACGTTAAATTACGAAGGATACGGACCAGCAGGAGTTGCTATTATTGTAGAAGCTCTTACTGATAATAAAAATAGAACTGCTTCATCTGTAAAAGTAGCTTTTGATAGAAATGGCGGAAATCTTGGTGTTTCTGGATCAGTTTCGTATATGTTTGGAAGAAAAGGTGAGATTATTATTGAAAAAACTGATGATATTGATGAGGAAGCATTAATGGAAGTAGCACTTGAATCTGGAATGGAAGATATGGAAACTCTGGAAGACAGTTTTTACATCACAACTGAACCATCTAACTTTGATGCAGTAGCAGATGCTTTAAGAAATGCAGGATACACATTGCTGGAAGCAGATATTCAATATTTGCCTTCTATCGAAGTTGATACTCTTGGTGAAGAGGATTTGCAAAAACTTAAAAAATTAATTGACACTCTGGAAAATGACGATGATGTTCAAAAAGTTCATCATAACTATGCTGGAGAATTATAATAAATATTTATGAATTTACAAATTTTAATTGCGGGAATTATTTTCCGCATTTATTTTTTATTTATAAGGAAACTAAATTCATATTTTTTATTATAATAAATTACAATATTAAGATTTTACAAAATTTATTAAATATTCCCTATTTAAATGGGGAATAGTATTAGTATAAAAAGAAAAAGGAGTTACATTTTATGAAAAAAAACGGAGAAGAAACAGTTACCTCAATAAAAAATATGAAAGTTATTCAACGAAATGACTTTCAAAATTTTACACTTGATTCTGTCTTGCTTGCAGACTTTGTAAAAATTAATCGAAAAACTAAAAAAATCCTTGATATTGGGACTGGCTGTGGAATTATCGCTTTACTTCTGGCACAGCGGTCAAAAGCTCGAATTACAGGCATAGAATTACAAGAAACAATGGCAGAAATTGCCATAAGAAATATTAATGGCAATAAATTTGAAAATCAGGTTAAAATAATAAACGAAGATATAAAAAATTATAAAGATATTTTTAACCGTGACGAATTTGACACTATCGTTACAAATCCCCCATATTTTGAATTTACTGGCGATATTTCCCAAACAAACAATTTGGAACAACTGGCAAACGCAAGACATAATATTAATTTAACACTTGAAGAAATAATAAAAATTTCTTCTTACTTATTAAAAAATATGGGAAGTTTCTCAATTGTATTCCGAAGCGAACGTCTAGTAGAAGTTCTATCACTTTTACAAAAATATAATTTAGAGCCAAAACGAATGAAAAACTGCTATACAAAATGGAATGAAAACTCAAAAATTTGCCTTTTAGAAGCAATAAAAGATGCAAAGAAAGGATTTTCTATTGAAATGCCAATTTTTGTTTATGATGAAAATGGAAGAAGAAGTGAATATGTTGAGAATTTGTATAAATAAAAAAATTTTAGAATACATCTTTTAGTATTTAAAAAATTAAATTTAAATATTTTCCTATTTATATTTTTAACAGATTAAAAAATTGAAATTTAAACATAACAATCTTTATATTTAATGTAAAAATGTCGTGATTTTTTTGGAATGAAAATGATTGTTTGAGCGTTAGCGAGTTTCATTTTTATTTCAAAAAAATGCTTAGACAAGCCAGGGATGCAAGGGAAATGGCGACTGATTTCCCTTGCTTTATAAAAAGAAAAAACATAAAAGTTATAGAAAAAATATTTATTAATAATAAACACTTTTTCAAAATCTAAATAAAAATTATTTAGATGGATACTAAGGAGTAGATTTAATTTTTTGAAATTATCAAATACATTTATTATAAAATTTTATCACTATTTTAAATGGAATTTAGTATAATTCAAAAATTATAATAATTTCTTATATAATTCTTTTATGTCTTCTAAATTTGTATCTCGTGGATTTCCACCTGTACAAACGTCATTTAATGCAGATTCAGCAATAAAGTCTAAATCTTTTATATCCATAATTCCTTTTAAGTTGTTTGGAATTCCAACATCGCTTGCTAATTCTCTTACTTTATCAACTGCAGCTTTTCTATATTCTTCTGGTGACATTGTTCTTGTATGTTTTACACCAAATGCTTTTGCGATAGCTTTAAATTTTTCTCCAGTAAATTCAGCATTGTATTCCATTACAGTTGGAAGAATTATTGCATTTGCAATTCCATGTGGAGTACCATAAAATGCTCCTAGCGGATGTGCCATTGAATGTACAATTCCAAGTCCTACATTTGAGAATCCCATTCCAGCTAAATATGAAGCAAGTGCCATTTTTTCACGTCCTTCAGGTTCATTATTTACAGCGCTTCTCAAATATTTTGCAATTAATTCAATGGCTTTTAAATGAAACATATCAGTCATTTCCCAAGCAGCTTTTGTTGTAAATCCTTCAATTGCATGAGTTAAAGCATCTAGTCCAGTTGCAGCAGTAAGTTCTTTTGGCATGCTTGTCATCATTCCAGGATCAACAATTGCTACAATTGGTAAATCATGTGGATCAACGCATACAAATTTTCTGTCTTTTTCAACATCTGTGATTACATAGTTAATTGTAACTTCTGCAGCAGTTCCAGCTGTTGTCGCAACAGCGATAATTGGTACACATTTATTTTTAGTGTCTGCAACACCTTCAAGGCTTCTTACATCAGAAAATTCTGGATTGTTGATAATAATGGCAACTGCTTTTGCAGTATCCATTGGTGAACCTCCACCAATTGCGATAATGTAGTCAGCACCTGCAGATTTGTACTTTTCAACACCATCTTTTACATTTTCAATAGTTGGATTTGGCTGAATATCAGAAAAAACTTCATAAGCTAAATTTTCCTTATCCAGCAAATCTGTAATTTTTGATACTCCACCAAATTCTAAAAGCCCTTTATCTGTACATATAAGCGCTTTTTTGAATTTATTTTTCTTAACTTCCTCTGGGATATGGTTTATTGCTCCAAAACCATGATACGAAATTTCGTTCAAAATAATTCTTTGTGCCATTTTTTTACCTCTTTTCAATTTTTTTTAGTAAATATTTTCATTCTAATTATACTACACTTTTTTCATTTTTCAAGTCCAATATTATATTTATTTTAAATTGAAGTAAAATTTTGCTAAAATAACCATAATTTTTAAATTTGATTTTTATAAAATTTTTTCAAAAATATGTAACAAAGCAACAAAAAAAGTCCTCTAACTTTAAGGACTTTTAATAATTTAAAATATTATATTCTGTTAAACATCTAGTTTGATTCTTTCAATTTGAGCACCAACTGTATTTAATTTTAATTCTAGTTTGTCATATCCTCTGTCAATATGGTAAACTCTATTTACAATAGTTTCACCATCTGCTGCAAGTGCTGCTAAAACCAGTGCCGCTCCCGCTCTCAAGTCTGAAGACATTACTTCTGCACCTGTTAATGGAAGTCCTCCATTTATAAAGGCTATACCATGTTTTATAGTAATATCTGCTCCCATCCGATTAAATTCAGGCACATGCATAAATCTGTTTTCAAACACCGTTTCTTCCATTGAACTTCCACCATTTACAAGAGTTTGCAGCAACATCATTTGAGGTTGCATATCTGTTGGAAATCCAGGATGTGGCAATGTTTTTACTTTTGATGGCTTCAAGTCTTTTGCTTTTCCTATTACAGTTAAAATATCACCGTTTTGTTCAAATTTTACTCCCATAGTTTCCAATTCAGATTTAAATACTCCCAAATCTTCAAGTCTTGCATCTTGTATTTTCAAATCTCCTTCTGTAACTAATGAAGCTATTACATAAGTTCCAGCCTCGATTCTATCTGGCATGATTGAATATTCCACAGCGTGAAGTTCTTCAACACCTTCAATTTCGATATTAGGTGTACCAAGTCCTGTAATTTTAGCTCCCATTTTGTTTAGGAAGTTTCCTAAATCAACAATCTCAGGCTCTCTTGCTGCATTTGAAATAATAGTTTTTCCAGGTGTTTTTACTGCTGCCATCATAATATTCTGTGTAGCTCCAACACTCGGGAAACCTAAAGGTATTTCTGCACCTTTTAAATTATCTGATTTTGCATGAATGTATCCGTGAACTCTTGTAATTTCTGCACCTAACATTTCAAAACCTTTTAAATGTAAATCAACTGGACGTGAACCAATTGCACATCCTCCAGGTAATGAAACTACAGCTTCATCCAAGTTGGCAATCATAGGTCCCATTACTAAAAATGATGCTCTCATCTGTTTTACAATTTCATAACTTGCTTCATTTCTTTTAAAACCATTGTTTATTATTTTATAAGAGTTATCATCTAGTTTTTCAGTCTGCATTCCCAAATCTTCAAGTAATCTCATTGTAACTCTAATATCACGTAAATTTGGTACATTTTTTAAAATATATTCTCCCTTGGCAACAAGTGTTGCAATAATTATTGGTAGTGCTGCATTTTTTGCTCCACTTACTTTAATTATACCATTTAAAGGTGTTTTTCCTTTTATTCTAAATCCATCAACCACGTTTTTTTCCTCCTAATTTTTGACATATTGGACATCTTGATCCAAATAGTTTATCCATAAAAGTTAATTCCTTATAATTTTGAGCATATTCTGGCATTTCTTTTTTTATAATATCCATATGAAAATTGCAAATGGAATTTTCCATTGCCTCATAATATGCGTCTGACAAGTGTTTTAGATGAAACTTTTCTAATTTTGATGTTACCACAATTTCATCACCAGCTTCATGTATAATTGCATCTTTTGCTACTACTACAAGTGCGATTTGTCCTGAGCAGGCTAGATTGTCTATCATTTTATATGATATTTTTTTCTTTTTAGCTATTTCAATATATTTTTTTATATCATTAAAGTTTACATGACGTGAAATAACCATTTTAGCCGCATATTTATTATCCAAAGCTTTTTCTATTTCATAATAAATTCCTTTTTCCTTTATTTCATCAAAAGTAAGAGCTTTTATAATTCGTTCTTTGTATTCTCCAAGAAATAAATTTTTTTCAGCCTGTGCATTTACAGCCCTATCTGTTGCTTCTTCCATACTTTTCATAACGTCATCTGTATTATTTCTATTAACGCTAATAGCCATTTTATTTCTCCAATTCATTTAATATTCAATTTTTAAAAATTTATTACATTTTGTCATTATACTACTTTTTTTTACATTTCTCAACCATTTTTTCTAACTTTTATGTATTTTTAATAAAATAGTCTATAAATGCTATTTTCATTGGACTTATAAGCATGTTTTCAAAAATTTTTTGTATAAAAAAATTAAAAAATTAACATAGTTAATACAAAAACGATTTTAAATATAAGAAATATTTGAACAAATTTAGTTATTTTTGGTATTTCTTCTCTTCCTTCATCTTTTCTTATGGAAAAAAATAAAAGTGAAAAGAAAATAACATATAAAATAGCACCAGCAATAGAAATATTAAATGTATACAAATAAATTACTTCCAGTAAAAGAAAGGCATAAATTTTGAAAGTTGTTCTTTTGCTTGTAAAAAACATATTTATTAAATTATAGTTTGCGTATAGATAAAGCAGTATTAGCATGGTAATTCCCAAATATGGAGTTACTATATCCATTTTTTTTATTACTAAAAATACAAAATATGTAACGATTGTAATTAATAATACTCGCAATTTTTCATCTTTATGTCTTTTTAATTCACGATTGTCTCTCATTTTGTCTAATCATCTCCTAACTTTATGTTATCATAAATCATTTTTAGTTTGGACTTTTCCACATGTGTGTAAATTTCAGTTGTTGTAATGTTGGCGTGTCCTAATATTTCTTGGACAATACGCACATCTGCACCATTTCCAAGTAAAATTGTCGCAAGTGAATGTCTAAAAATATGAGGATAAACATTTTTTTCAATTTTTGCATTTTTTGCAATGGTTTTTAAATCTTTCCAAAACTTTTCCCGTCGAGTATTTGGAAAAATCTTAAAACTTTCGCTCGAATTTTTTAATTTTGGTCTGTAAGTAGCCAAATAGTTTTTTATTTCATTTTCAAGACTGTCATAAATTGGTATTATACGATATTTTGAACCTTTTCCAAGCACTTTTATAAATTCATAGTCCTGATTTTCCACATCTTTTATTTCCAGATTTAAGGTTTCTGAAATTCTTGCTCCAGTTGCAATGAGAATTTTGATAATGAGCTTGTTTTGCATTCCTTCAGGCGTATGAGGACAATTATCGACAATTTGTTTCATTTCCTTTAGTGTTAAAATTTCAGGAAGCCTTTGTTCACGTTTCAAAGTTTTTATCATTCCTGTCGGATCCTTTTCCACGTCTTTATTTAAATAACAAAATTTATAAAATGTCTTTAAGGCTGAAACTTTTCTCAATACCGAATTTCTTCTCAATTTTTCATTCAAATTTTCTATATATTCAAAAATATCCTTTTCTTCAATTTCAGAAAAATTTTTTTGAGCAAACTGAAAAAATTGTAGCAAATCACGATTGTATCCAGTAATAGTATTTTTGGAACTTCCTTTTTCAAATTCAAGAAAATCAAGAAATTCTCTAATTTGCGTTTTATTTTCACGTGATATTTTTTTCTTTTGAACTTTTCTTTTGCTTTTTGAATTATTTTCATTATTTTTTTCTTCTGTTTTGGAAATATGTTCAGTTAAATTTAAATTTTCTTTTGCCATATTTTTTAAATTAATACTTTTTTGTCCCATAGCCCCATTATCTCCTTAGCATGATTAACAGACGCTTCTGTAATGTTGTCTCCTGAAATAATTCTTGCAATTTCCCTTATTCTTTCTTCCGTATTTAATTCCCGTACTTTTGTTTCTGTAAAGTTATTTTCAATTTCCTTTTTGATGAAAAACTGCTGCTGTGCTTTTCCAGCAATTTGTGGAGAATGTGTTACACAGATAATTTGTGTATTTCTCGAAAGTTCCCGTAATTTTTCAGCAACTCTTCTGACAGTTTCTCCAGAAATTCCAGTATCAATTTCATCAAAAATCAGTACAGAAATATTATCAACTGTAGAAAATACGGTTTTAAGAGCTAGCATTATACGTGAAATTTCTCCGCCAGATGCTATTTTGGCAAGTGGCTTAAATGTTTCTCCAACATTTGTTGTAATCATAAATTCTGCATTATTTATTCCATGAGATGTAATTTCTTCTGTCTTTGTAATTTCCACTTTAAATTTTGCATTTTCCATATTTAAGTCGCTCAACTGAATATCAATCGTATTTTGAAGGCTTTCTGAAATTTCCATACGGATTTCACTAAGTTTTTCACTATCAATAAAATATTGATTCACTAGTTCTTTTTTTAGAAGTTTTAAATTTTTTAGTTCCTCATTTTCAAATTCAACAAGTGATAAATCTTTTTCGATTTTGTCCCGATGTTCCAAAATTTCTTTAATTGTAGAGCCATATTTTAATTTTAGCTTATTAATTGCATTAATTCTTTCCACAACTTTTTCCAGCCTGTCATCATCTATTTCAACATCTCCAGCTAGATTATCCACAGAATAGGAAATATCCTCAACTTCATACAAAACTGACTCAATTTTATCATACAGTTCACTATATGATTCAGACAAGTCTGAAAGTTGTTCGAGATTTCTTCTTGCTCTGCCAAGTGCTGTTAAAATCGAAAATTCACCTTCTTTTAGTAACTGTGATGTTTCATCTAACTTTTCACTAATTTTTCCAGCATTAAAAAGTATTTTGTACTCTTCTTCCAGTTCTTCATCCTCATTTTCTTCTAGTTCCAAACTTTCGATTTCATTAAATTGAAATTCTAAAATATCTTTTTTTTCAGCAATTTTGGCTTTTTCATCTTCAATATTTTTTATTTTTGCATTTAATGCTTTTATTTTATTTACATTTTCTCGTATTTTTCTAGAAAGTGCCCTTCCTTCATCATCTAAAAATCTGTCCAAAAGATGTAAATGATACTCATTATTTAGCAAAAACTGATGCTCATGTTGTCCGACTAAATCAATAATATTTACCATAAGTTCCTTTAGTCGAGATAAAGTCAGTCTTGCTCCATTTACTGTTATTTTTGATTTTGCATTTCTATCAAAATGTCTAGTTATAATAAGTTCATCATCATCAATCTCAAACCCAAGTTCATTCAACCTTTTCTTTTGGTTTTCATTTAATTCAAAAATACCTTCTGCAAAAAGGCTTTCTTCACCATTTCTAATCATATCAGTGTGACTTCTTTCACCAATTAATAGTGAAATTCCATCCAAAATAATTGATTTCCCAGCTCCTGTTTCTCCAGTTAATGCAATAAATTTTTCGTTAAATTCCAAATCCAAATTTTTTATTATTGCTAGATTATTTAATCTTAATTCCCTTAGCATTTTTTTCCTTTCACTATTTTATTTTTTATAACTTTATTTTTTGAATTATTCAGATTACTAATTATAATACAGAATCTCCCCATTTTAGTTTTTGTCTTAAGATACTGTAATAATCACTATTTGTAGGTTTTATTATTCGAATTTTTTTCTTTGATAATCTTGCAGATACTAGATCATTTGGCTGTATTTGAAGCCATTGATTTCCATCAATATTTAGATGAACGGCATCATCTCTTGAAGTTGCTTTAAAACTAAGTACTTCACAACCATTTACAATAATTGGACGAGCTGTTAGGCTTTGTGGAGCTAGTGGCGTTATTGAAAGAGCATTTAAACCAGGATGAACGATCGAACCACCTGCTGAAAGTGAATAGGCTGTTGAGCCTGTAGGAGTTGCTACTATTACGCCATCAGCTCTGTACTTGTTTACAAAAATATCATTTGAGTAAACTTCAACCTGTATTAAATGTGCTTCGTGTCCACCTTTAGTTATTACAAGTTCATTTAAAGCATAAAATATATTGTCTTGATACTTTACTTCAAGAAAAGTTCTTTCTTCTACTTTATAATTACCGTTTTCATAGTCTTGTAACATTTTAACTGCATCTTTTGGATTAACTTCCGCAAGATAGCCAAGAGATCCCATATTTATTGCAAGAACTGGAATATCACTTGTAATTGCCTCTTTTGCAGAAATTAGCATTGTTCCATCTCCGCCAAGCGAAATTATTAAGTCAGCTTTCTCCACACCAAAAACTTCTTGAATATCATTTTTTTCCAAATAATCATAAAAATCTTTTAACAATTTTTCATTACCGTATCCATTTTTTATAATTCGTACTTTTTTTACTTTATTTTTTTTATTTAGATTATCATTATTTCCTTTTTTTTCGAAATTTTCCATAATAAAACCTCTTTTTCTATGATTAAAATATTTAAAATTAAATATCAAAAATCAACATTTCAAATTTTTATCTTTGTGAATTATTGTAACATTTTTAAAGATTTTTTTCCATTAATTCTTAAAAAATATTTTTTATTAGATTTATTGAATGTTTTTCTAAATTTTTTAAAACTAATTTAATCAAAAATACCTTCTACATATAAATAAAAAATTATGAGCCAGTACTATAAAAATAAGAACTCATAATTTTATTTAATTTTATAATTTTGAATTTTAAAAAGTAGTAGTCTAATTTTAATAATGTTTGAGAATATGTTAAAATTATATTATACCTTTTGTTTAATAATAGACAAATCTTAAATAAAAAAATTTTTTTAGTTATTTAGAATAAAAATATTCATTTTGTTTATAATTTTTGTGAGAAGGTTTGTAATAAGCTAATTTTTCTCCAAAAAATGTACTTTTCCCTTTTTTCAAATCATTTAAAAGTGATTTTGGATAATTTTTCCCTAAAACATGAATTGTTTTGATTTCAGCATTATTAGGGATTTGAGGATAATCCCAATTTATTTTTTTATCTGGATTTACTTCCATACAAGTTGCATAAATATTTATGTGATCAAGAGTGGAATCCTTATAAAACGTTCTGTAAGTTGAGATAAGGCATTGTTGATTTTTGAGATAGTTCATACTTCCATTTTTCATATCTTGTTCTATATTTTCTGGCAGTTTTTCAAATGGAATTGTTTTTGTAAATAAAATACTATCAGCTTTAAATGATGTACTTTTAGCAAAAATATTAAATGAAACCAAAAATACGCAAAGGATAAATAAAAGTTGTACACTATTTTTCTTCATAATCTCTCTCCTTATTTTATTTATATAAAATTTATTTTAATTTTAAAAAGTATATACATATTTTATCATTTAGTATTCATTTTTTCAATATATTTTCCTTTTATTATCATGTGTGTTATAGAAGGTTTCTAATGTTTTTATAATATATACTCAAACCTATTTAAAATTAAACTTATAAATTTAGGGATTGAGTAAAATAGTTATAACTTTTTCTTTCGGTTTTAAATCCATTTTATTATATAATCAAACTTTTTTAGTTTGAGCAATGTAACTTTAATTTTTTTAAGTCTAGTGTTCAAATAAATCAAAAAATTTTGAAAATCAAATAATTTTGCTTTACAAATAAAAGAATAAAAAGTATAATTATATCATAAATATAAACTAGGAGGAATTTTTTTATGAAAAAAATGGGAATTTTACTAATCATTGGAGCATTAGTGGTGGTAAGCTGCGGGAAAGACGCTGGAGCAAAGGAAACTGGGAAAACTGGAACGACAGCAGGGCAAACTGCTGAACAAGGAAAAGCTGATTTGAGCAAAGAAACTGCTGAATATAAGAAATATGTTGAAGGTCAGATTGACATGCTTTTAAAGGATACAGAAAACTTTGCAAAATTATTGAAGGAAGGGAAATTGGATGAAGCTAAAAAAGTTTATCCATTAATCCGTATGGCTTATGAAAGATCTGAACCTATTGCTGAAAGTTTTGGAGAATCTGATATTAAGATAGATTATCGTCTTGTAGACTTTAAGGAAGAATTTAAAAATGAAGAAGGATGGAAAGGTTTTCATAGAATTGAAAAAATATTATGGGAGCAAAACACTACAAAAGGAACTGAAAAATACGCAGACGATCTTGTAAACGACATTAAGGAGCTAAAGGCAAAAATTGCCACAATTGAAGTAACGCCTGATTTAATGGTTACAGGAGCGATTGACTTGTTAAATGAAGTTTCGACTCAAAAAATTACTGGAGAAGAAGAAGTGTTCTCGCACACTGATTTATACGACTTTAGAGCAAACATCGAAGGAGCTCAGAAAATTTTTGAATTATTCAGACCTAAATTAGAACAAAAAGATGCTAAGCTCGTAACAACTTTAGATACTGAATTTAAAGCTGTAAATGCTCTTCTTGATAAATATATGACTGATGATAAGCATTACAAATTATATACAGAATTGAAGCCTGAGGATACAAAAGCACTAGCAGAAGCAGTTACAAAACTGGGAGAACCTTTATCACAAATGGGAATTGTAATAGATGCAACTCCTAAGAAATAATATACTTATTCGGTAACTAATATGTTTAAGTATTATTAGATAGGGAGTTAATTCCCCCTTGTTAAAATTAACATTTAGATTATCGAATACATCTTAAAATAACTTACAGTATAAAAGAGGTAAAATAATGAGTGACGAAAATGATAAAAAATGGTTTGACAAAAAAATATCACGTCGTGATTTTTTGAAAAAAGCTGGAATGGTAGGAGCTGGAGCCGCAATTGGAGCAAGTGGAGCTAGTGCGATTTTTGCCAACATGTTCAGCGGTAAAGCAAATCAGGTTGTTGGAAATGAAAAGATTTCGTTTTATGGGGAACATCAGTCAGGAATTGCTACTCCTGTTCAAAAAAACGTCTATTTTGCGGTATTAGATTTACATTCTACGGATAGGGAAGAAATAAAGCAGATGTTTAAGGACTGGACAGATTATTCTGAAAAACTTATGAAAGGTGAACTTGTAGCTCCAGAACTTGCAAATCATTTAGTTCCTCCACTGGATACAGGAGAAACAGTGGGATTAAATCCATACCGTTTGACAATAACTTTTGGAATAAGTCCATCTTTTTTGGATAAATTGAAGATGGATAATAAGAAAATGGAAGAATTTAAGGATTTGCCACATTTTCCGAGAGACCAAATAAAGGACAAGTATAAAGGCGGAGATATTTGTATTCAGGCTTGTGCAGATGATGCACAGGTAGCATTTCACGCTGTGAGAAATCTTGTTCGTAAAGGTCGTGCCTTAATTACTTTAAAATGGACTCAAGCTGGTTTTTTACCAATTGGTAATGGAAAAGAAACTCCAAGAAATCTTTTTGGATTTAAAGATGGAACGGAAAATCCGAAAAATGATAATGATTTTAAAAATGTTGTTTGGTATGATAAAGATAATTGGCTGAAAAATGGGACTTTTCTTATTGTAAGACGTATTCAAATGCATCTTGAAACGTGGGATAGAACTAATTTGCAGGAGCAGGAAAATACGTTTGGAAGGTATAAGGAAAGCGGGGCTCCTTTTGGAGAAACAGATGAATTTGCAACAATTGACATAAATAAAAAAGGTCCAGACGGAAAACCAATTCTTCCTATTGATTCACATGTTTATCTTGCCAAAAAAGCTGACGTTAAAATAGCACGCCGTGCCTTTTCTTATTCTAATGGAATAGATGAAGTGAGCGGACAGTTTGACGCAGGACTGCTATTTATATGTTTCCAAAAACATCCTGATCAGTTTATAAAGATTCAGAACAGCTTAGGAAATGAAGATAAACTGAATGAATACATTACTCACATTGGAACAGGAATTTTTGCGTGTTTTGGAGGGATAAAGAAAGGAGAATACATTGGGCAGAAATTATTTGAATAAAATAAATATATTGCTATTTTTGTGTTTTATATTATTCTTCACAAATGTTATCGCAAAGGAAAGTTATAGCAGCCTTTATATAAAAATAACAGATACGACGACTGCAATAAGAAACAATAATCAAAATGAAGCAAAAAAACTTTTTTCCGAAGTAAGAGATGAATTTAAAAAGGTGAAAAATGCTGATTCAGTAAAAGGAAAAAAAGTACAGGAACTTTTAAACAAAGAAAAGTCCACATTGTCAGAAGAGGATCTGAGAGAAGTTACAACAGCACTATTAGCTTTTGAAAAAGAGCAGAATCCTGTTGACGATAATGAGGAAAAGAAAAAATTTCAGTCAAGAATGAATCCTGCTTTAGATGTCCTGGAAAAGGCAATTCAATCTAAAGATGTGGAACTTATGAAAAAAGAATATCTGAAATTTAATGGCGTATGGACAAGAAATGAAAGTTTTATAAGAAGTAGAAGCATTGCTTATTATGGAAAAGTAGAAACTGCAATGTCGTTTTTGAGAAGCTCTATGGAAATGGAGCCATTTGATTATGACAACACAATCAATTCTTTTAATGACTTGAAATCAACAATACGAGACTATTTAGATGGAAAGAAGATAGAAAATAATGTTTCAAGCACAATTACACTAAAAGAAGCTGTAGATATGTTGAAAGATGCGTTGGAAGCCTTTAAAAATGGAAATAAATCTAAAGGTCAGTCAAAAGTGAAAGAGTTTATTCAGGTATGGCCTACGGTTGAAGGCGATGTAAGTACGAGAAATTCGGCTTTATATACAAAAGTGGAAACGCAGACTCCAATAATCATGGTAAAAGGTAGCGAAAAAGAGTATCAGGAACAATTACAAGGATTAATTACAGAATTATCACAAATTGATACAAAAGCACAATATACGTTTATTGATGCAATGTTTATACTTCTTCGTGAAGGTGTGGAAGCACTTCTTATCGTTCTGGCATTGGTAAGCAGTCTAAAAGCTGCAAATCAGAAAAAAGGATTACGTTGGGTGTACGCAGGAGCTGCTGCTGGAATTTTGGCAAGTGTGGTAATAGCATTTGCTCTTCAGGCTTTATTTCCTGCCGTATCTTCAGGAACAAACCGTGAAATTCTGGAAGGATTTGTAGGAATTTTTGCGGTTATAATGATGATTGGGATTGGATTTTGGCTGCATAGTAAATCATCCTTGAAATCTTGGCAAGATTATATTGACAGAAAAATGGATATTGTATTAAGTACAGGAAGTTTTATTTCAATGTTTGTACTTAGTTTTCTTGCGGTATTTAGAGAAGGGGCAGAAACAATATTGTTTTATGTAGGAATTTTACCATTAATTTCATTGCAGAATTTGATTATCGGTATTGTAAGTGCGATATTGATATTAATTATAATTGCACTTGTTTTAATATACGCTTCTTCAAAAATAAAAATACATCAAGTGTTTTTTGTACTTACGTGGACAATTTATTTCCTTGCATTTAAAATGCTTGGAACAAGTATTCACATGCTGCAAGTTGTTGGGATTTTACCGTTGCACGTAGTTCATTTTATACCTACAATGGAAATTTTGGGAATTTATGCAAATATGGAAGTATTTATTAGTCAATTAATTTTAATTGTGATTATCGTGATTGCCGCATTGATAAAAAAGAGAAAAGATAAATAACATTTTAAAAGATAAAGTATCGGAAAGGAATAGAATGGCTAAAATTGACGAACAGACGCTTGTAGAACATTTGAGCGAATTTAGGAAAAGACTCATTGTTACAATTATATTTTTTATTGCGGCTTTTTTAGTAAGTTTGCTATTTTGCTCCGATATTTACAAATTACTGACAGCTTCATTCAAGCAGAAGCTCACAGTTCTTGGGCCTAATGATATTTTGAGCATTTATTTAATGCTGGCTGGAATATGTGCTTTTAGTTTGACATTGCCTTTTACAAGTTATCAGCTATGGGCTTTTATCCGTCCTGCTCTTAAGGAAAAGGAAGCTAAGGCAATTTTATCTTATGTGCCTGCAACTTTTATATTATTTGTTACAGGACTTTCTTTTGGATTTTTTATAGTAACACCTGCGTTATTAAATGTTTTACTGTCTTTTGGCAATGATTTGTTTAATATTCAGCTTACAGCAAATAATTATTTAACATTTGTATTACATACATCATTACCGCTTGCTGTAATATTTGAATTGCCTGTTGCTGTAGCATTTCTAACATCGCTGCATATCTTAACGCCGCAATATTTGATAAAAAATAGGCGATATGGCTATTTTATTTTGCTGGTAGTCGCAGTCGTTCTGACGCCAGCTGATTTTATAAGCGATTTAACGATGGCGGCACCATTGATCTTACTTTATGAAGTGAGTATTTCTGTTTGTAAATATGTCTATAAAAGAAGGAGGGATGATTAAAAATGGGAATTTTTAGAGATATAGGAGCGCCAGGACTAATAGTTCTTATACTTGGGGCATTACTTATTTTCGGACCAAAAAGACTGCCTGAACTGGGAGAATCCATCGGAAAAATGATTCGAGAATTTAAAAAGTCAGTTTCTGGAATTGAGTCAGAAAGTGATGAAACTAAAAATATAGAGGATAAAAAAGAAGATAAATAAAAAATTATTTTTAAAATAAATTAATTAATATAATTTTATAACCAATTTTTTCATTTTACCCAATATAAGGGCATTATTACTGTGTCCTTATATTTTTTTATTTGAGAAAATTGTGTTGCTAAAATTTTGTAAAAATTATATAATAAAGTTACTTTGTAAATTAATTTATTTTCTAAATTTTTTTTTAGATTATTTTAGTTAATAAAGATTTTTCTATTAATTTATATTTTTTTACGTAAAGGGAATTAGTCACCATCCCCTTTTATTTCGCAATATTAGTTATTTCAATTTCTTCAAATTATAACATCTGAAGATTTTGGCGAAAGTGCTACGCACTAATCTCAGCTTGTCTAAGCATTTTTTGAAAACAAAATCGAAACTCGTTGCGTAAAACTTCGCTCACTTTCGCAAATACAGACTAAATTTAATTGTATAAAATAAATTTGCTATAAAAGTTATGGCGAAAGAAACACATAAATGTGTTTAGTCGATTTTATTTCCAAAAAATCACGACACTTTTTAGTTTAATTATAATGGTTAATTTAACTAAAACAAAAATTAGTAAAAATTTTGTCAAAAAAATATTTGTTATGATTTTTCGAGATTTTAATTTTTCAGTAAAAGACAACTTGTTTGAGCTTTTCTATCATATTTAAATTGATAAAACTTTGCGAGATTAAAATAACTTTTGTTAAAAGCGAGTTTTGTCTTTTGCTGTAAAATTGAAATTCGGTAGCGGGAGTGCAGAGGTATGGCGTCTGATACCTCTGCGTTAAAAAAAACTAATATTAAATAAAATACGAAAAAACATTTATTAATCAAAAAAATCTAAAAAAATTTAGAAAATAACTTAGTGAAAAGATTTGAGAGTAGAAGTTGATTTAAAGTTATTTGATAAAAAATAGAAAAAGAAATAGGGGGAATAGATAGAAAAATGAGTACGAAGTATTTGAAGGTTAAGCCATCAGAAGATTTTTTTAGAAAATATGGAATTAAAAATTTTGAGATTGAGTACGTTAATCTTTTTTCTAGGAAAAAGGAGATGGAGATATTTATAAAGGTAAGCAGTCTGGTTGCACATAGTGAGATACAGGACTTGAGGCAGCTGCTTTATAAGAGTTTTGAGAATGGGTTGAAATTGAAGATTAAGATGGATGTTAATCCTGAGCTGATACAGAAGGATGTTGTTGGGTTTGTAAAATTTGCGATTGAGAATTATAAGCATGAGAGCAAGAGGTATCAGTATATTTTTGCAAGTTATGAAGTGGAAAGTCTTGAAAATACGGTGTTTATAAAATTACCATCGCACCATTTGATAGAAGAGGCAAAAAGAACTGAGGCAAAGGAAGAACTTACAAGAAAAATTTATGAATGTATGGACAATTCGATAAAAATTGAGTTTGTAAATGGGGATTTTGAGGAAGTGAAGGCTAAAATTAAGGCTCAAAATGAGTTAAATTCGGTAAAGGCAAGCGAACTCCCAAAGTATGAAAATGTTAGTATGAGCAATGGTAATGGAAATCATTACGGAGGAAACGGAAATTTTAATAACGGAAATAACGGAAACGGTTATTCAAATGGCGGGAATGCTAATGGAGGCAACAATAAAGGTAATTACAAATGGAAAAAAATTCCTGATATAGATGCAATGCCATTTTCTACACTTGATATTTTGAACAATGGTGATGATGTAGCACTAGAAGGAAAAATTTTTAATGTAGATATGAAGGAAACTAAGAATGGGAAGTTAATGTGTGATTTTATGATTACAGATTATACAGATTCTGTTAGTTGTAGAATATTCTTTAATACAGATGAGGATATTCAGGTAAAACTTGGGGAGTGGGTAAAGGTTACTGGAAGTTTTGAGGCAGATATGTATAGTGGGGAAAAATATGTCAGAACTCAAAGAGTGGAAGCTATTGAATCTAAAGATATAAAAAAAGAAGATAATGCTACGAAAAAAAGAATAGAACTTCATGCACATACGAATATGAGTGAAATGAGCGGAGTTATGTCGATTAAGGATTATGCAAAAAGAGCTAAAGAATTTGGGCATAGTGGGATTGCTGTGACAGATTACGGAGTAGTGCATTCATTTCCGTTTGCGTTTAAGGAAGCAAATGAGGATTTTAAAGTTATTTTTGGGATGGAGGCGTATGTAGTCGATGATGAGCAAGACTTGATTACAAATCCTAAGGACAAGATGATTGAAGATGAAATTTATGTTGTATTCGATATTGAAACCACAGGATTTGATCCGTTTAATGACAAGATAATTGAAATTGGGGCTGTAAAAATGCGTGGAAGGGAGATTATTGGAGAATTTTCTGAATTTGTAAATCCTGAAATTCCAATTCCGCCAAAAATAACAGAACTTACAACAATTACTGATGAAATGGTTGCAAATGCTGAAAAAATAGAAACTGTACTTCCAAGATTTCTAGAATTTTGTACTGATACGACAGTAGTCGCCCACAATGCGAAATTTGACGTGGGATTTATCAAGCAAAAAACTATTGAGCAAGGGCTTGAGTATTCTCCGAGCGTAATTGATACATTGCCTTTGGCTAGAACATTGCTTCCTGATTCGAGAGGATATGGACTTGCTAATCTAGTAAAATATTTCCGGATTACGCTTGAAACACACCATAGGGCTGTTGATGATGCAAAGGCTACTGCGGAAGTTTTTCAGAAATTTTTAAATATGATTTTAAGTAAAGGGATTTTGAAATTGATTGAGATTAATACGGATTTACAGCCGAATATTCAAAATTCTGAAACATTGAACACGATGATTTTGGTAAAAAATCAGCCTGGGCTTCGTGACCTGTACGAGCTTGTATCACGTTCCAACATAGAATTTTTTGGAATGAGAAGACCTAGAATACCAAAAACTTTGTTAAACAGCATGAGGGAAAATCTTTTAATTGCAAGTTCGGCTTCGGCTTCTGAAAGAAATAAGGGGGAACTTGTAAATCTTTATTTACGTGGGGCAGAAAAAGACGACATTGAGGAAAAAGCGAGATTTTATGATTATATCGAGATTCACCCACATACAAACTATGCTGACATGGTGAAAAGAACGAGCAAGGAAATTGAAAGTTACGATATAATAAAGGAAATGAACAAGTATTTTTATGAACTTGGAAAAAGTCAGAATAAAATTGTAGTTGCGACAGGAGATACCCATTATCTTGAAGAGCGTGAAGCAATTAACAGGAATGTTCTTCTTTTAGGAAGTGGAACAATGTGGAAAACTGAAACTTCGGAGGGAGTTAGAGGATATGAGTTTTTCAACAGAAAATTGTATTTTAAAACTACTGAAGAAATGTTGGAGGCGTTTGATTATCTGGGAGAAGAAGTGGCTCAGGAAGTCGTTGTGGAAAATACGCATAAAATAAGCGATATGATAGAACAGGTGCGTCCAATTCCAACTGGATTCTATCCGCCGAAAATTGATGGGGCAGAAGATGAAGTAAGGGAAATGACTTACAAGAAACTTGAGGAACTTTATGGGGAAAATATTGATGAAAGCCTGAAGGAAAGAGTGGAAAAGGAGCTTAATTCGATTATTCAAAATGGATTTGCGGTGCTTTATCTGATTGCACAGAAACTTGTGCATAAATCGGTGGACGCAGGTTATCTTGTAGGTTCACGTGGTTCGGTTGGATCTTCAATAGTTGCCTATCTTATGGGAATTACCGAAGTGAACGGACTTTATCCACATTACAGATGTCCTAAATGTAAGCATACGGAATTTATGAACGAGGAAGGAAGTGGAGTTGACTATCCTGACAAAAATTGCCCAGAATGTGGTACAAAGTATATAAAAGATGGACATGCCATCCCATTTGAAGTGTTTATGGGATTTAATGGGGATAAAGTGCCAGATATTGACTTGAACTTTTCTGGAGAATATCAAGGGGAGATTCATAAATATACAGAAGAGCTGTTTGGAAGTGACAATGTCTTTCGTGCTGGAACGATTTCTACACTTGCTGAAAAGAATGCTTTTGGGTATGTGAAAAAGTATCTTGAAGAAGTCGAAGGAACGCCTGAAATAAAGGAGAGAAAAGCAGAAGTTATGAGAATCGCAAAAGGCTGTGAAGGGGCTAGAAAAACAACTGGACAGCATCCTGGTGGAATGATAGTCGTTCCAAAGGACAAGTCAATTTACGATTTCTGTCCAATCCAGCGCCCAGCAAATGATATGAAATCAGCTTCCAAGACAACCCATTTTGATTATCACGTAATGGACGAACAGCTTGTAAAACTGGATATACTGGGACACGACGATCCGACAACGCTTAGAATTTTACAGGATTTGACAGGGGTTGATATTTATACGATTCCGCTTGATGATAAGGAAGTAATGAGTTTATTCAGCGGGACAGAAGCACTTGGTGTAACTCCAGATGAAATCGGCTCTCCGACAGGTACATCAGGAATACCTGAATTTGGAACATCTTTCGTAAAACAGATGTTAGTTGACACACGTCCAAAAACTTTTGCAGAATTAGTCAGAATTTCTGGACTTTCACACGGAACGGACGTTTGGCTGAATAATGCACAGGATTACGTAAGAAGTGGAATTGCAACCTTGAGTCAGATTATCACGGTGCGGGATGACATTATGAATAAGCTGATTGACGATGGACTTGATAAATCATTAGCCTTTTCCATAATGGAATTTGTCAGAAAAGGACAGCCTACTAAAAATCGTGAAAAGTGGCAGGAATATTCTAAAACAATGAAAGAACACGGTGTAGAGCAGTGGTATATTGATTCATGCGAAAAAATAAAATATATGTTCCCGAAAGGGCATGCGGTTGCTTACGTAATGATGGCAGTAAGAATCGCTTATTTTAAAGTGCATTATCCAATCGAATTTTACACAGCTTTCCTAAATAGAAAAGTTGGAGATTTTAAAATGACAGCAATGTTCAGACCAGTAGAAGAATTGAAACGTGCAAAAATGGAAATGGACAGAAAAGGAAACTTAAACGCTAAAGAAAAGCAAGAATTATTTTTATATGAAATTTTAATTGAAATGCACTACCGTAAAATCGAACTGGAACAAATTGACATCTATAAATCAGAAGCAAAACTTTTCACAATACAGGATGGCAAAATTAGAATGCCATTAATCGCAATGGATGGACTAGGAGATGCTGTTGCTGAAAATATTGTTTCTGAACGAAAAGTTGACTTTTTATCAATCGAAGATTTGGTAAAACGTACAAAATTGAATAAAACGATTGTGGAACTGATGAAAGAATATGGATGTTTAAAGGATTTGTCAGCAACAAATCAGCAGACATTATTTTAGAAAATAATACAAAATTATCTCTATTTTCAATATTGACAATTATAAAAAGATATAATATGATGTATTTACGAGAAGATGATGTTATTTAGAATTGTAAATTGGTTTAGAAAAATAGTTTCACTTGTAGAAGTTAAGAACTAATATGAATTTCTAAAGAAAAAGTTATAAAAAATGAACAAATTATAAATGAATATCGGAAAAGTCTTTTAATTAACATGACTTTTTCGATTTTTATATAAATAATAAAAAATACAGGAGGATGTTAGGATGACGGATATTGAAATTGCTCAAAATGCGAAATTGAAAAAAATCGGTGAGATTGCAGAAAGTATTGGACTTACAGAGGATGATTTTGAGACGTACGGGAAGTATAAGGCTAAGGTTAGTTTGGAAGTATTGAAGAAAAATGCAGGGAAAAAAGATGGGAAATTGATTTTGATGACGGCTGTTACTCCTACGCCTCCGGGGGAAGGGAAGTCTACTGTTACTGTTGGATTGACTCAGGCGTTGAACAAGTTTGGGTATAAATCGATTGCGGCACTTAGGGAGCCGTCTTTGGGACCTGTGTTTGGTATGAAAGGTGGAGCTGCCGGTGGTGGAATGTCGCAAGTGGTGCCTATGGAAGAGATAAATTTACATTTTACAGGGGATATTCATGCAATTTCGGCTGCACATAACTTGATTTCTGCGTGTATTGACAATCATATACATTTTGGAAATGAACTTGATATTGATGTGAATAATATTACTTTTAAACGTGTGCTTGATATGAATGACAGAAATTTGAGAAGTATTGTTGTTGGGCTTGGACCAAAAGTGAATGGCGTGCCTCGTGAAAATTCGTTTCAGATAACAGTTGCTTCAGAAATTATGGCGATTTTCTGTCTTGCTGACTCTATTACTGACTTGAAGGAAAGAATTGGGGAAATAGTTTTTGCGTACAACAGAAAAGGAGAAATGCTCAAAGTTAAGCAGCTTAATATTCAAGGAGCAGTAGCGGCACTACTAAAAGATGCGATAAAGCCTAATTTGGTACAGACTTTGGAAAACACGCCTGTATTTATTCATGGTGGGCCTTTTGCAAATATTGCACATGGATGTAATTCGTTGCTGGCTACAAAAATGGCATTGAAATTGTCTGACTATGTGGTTACGGAAGCTGGATTTGCGGCTGATTTGGGGGCTGAGAAATTTTTGGATATAAAAGCTAGGCTTGGGAACTTGGAGCCAAATGTTATTGTAATCGTTGCGACAGTTCGTGCGTTAAAGCATCACGGCGGAGACAAGGATTTGAAGTCGGAAAATATTGAAACATTGACAAAAGGGCTTGTAAACCTTGAAAAACATATTGAAAGCATGCAAAAGTACAATTTGCCAGTTGTTGTGGCAATTAACAAATTTATAACTGATACTGATGCTGAAATTCAAGTGATAAAAGACTTCTGTGCAAAAATGGACGTGGAAGTTGCTAACTGCGAAATCTGGGAAAAAGGTGGAGAAGGTGGAAAAGAGCTTGTGGAAAAAGTTATGAACGCCATTGAAAAGAATGAAAAATCAGATAAAAAATACACTCCACTTTATGATTTGAACTTGTCAATTCAGGAAAAAATTGAAAAAATTGCAAAAGAAATTTACGGAGCAGATGGAGTGAACTTTGCACCAAAAGCACTTAACAATATTAAAAAATACGTAGAAAACGGCTACGACAAATTGCCAATATGTATCTCAAAAACACAAAAATCATTGTCAGACAACCCAAATCTGCTAGGACGACCAACAGGCTTCACAATTACAATCAATGAAGTAAGACTATCAGCTGGAGCAGGATTCTTAGTAGCAATGGCTGGAGAAATTATAGATATGCCGGGATTACCGAGAAAGCCAGCGGCAGAGTTAATTGACATTGATGAAAATGGAGTAATTTCAGGATTATTTTAGAAAAAGGATACAAAAATGGGAAATACAAAAGTAAAAATGCGAAGACGGGACAGAGAAATTACAGACAATGAAAAAATAAAAGAAATTATAAAAGCCTGTGACTGTTGCCGTCTTGGCTTAAATGACAAGGGAAAAGTCTACATTGTACCACTAAATTTTGGCTTTACCGAAGAAAATGGAAACTATACATTTTACTTTCACGGTGCAAGAACAGGGAGAAAACTTGATATAATAAAACAAAATAACTACGTAGGATTTGAACTTGACACAAATCACAAAATTTACACAAAAGGTGATAAAGCCTGTGATTACACTACGAGATTCCAAAGTGTGATTGGAAATGGGAAAGTTGAGATTATTGAAGATTCACAGGAAAAAATGAAGGCACTGCTCGAATTGATGAAACATAATACTGGAAAAACAGAATGGGAGTTTGACGAGCAAATGTTGAAAGCGGTTTGTGTGTTTAAACTTGTGGTTGAGGAGATGAGTTGTAAGCAGCATGAGTGAGTAAAACTTTATATAAGAGATTGAAAGGAATAAAAAGTGGAGAACTTTAATTTAAATAATTTAAGTAGTTATGATTTTGAATTATTGTGTCGAGATATTATGAAGAAAAAGTTAGGGCTAGATACAGAACTTTTTACATTTAAAGCTGGAAAAGATCGTGGAATTGATATTTGTAGTTTAGAAATTGATAGTCCTAAAGTAATGATACAAGCTAAACATTATATAGGATCAAAATTTTCAGATTTAAAAAAAGTAATGAATAATGAAAAAGAAAAGGTTCAAAATATTAATCCCAAAAATTATTATTTGATAACAAGTTTAAAACTTAGTAAAAATAATAAAATAGAAATAATTGAAATTATAGGTGAGAATTTCATGAAAGATATTTCTCACATAATATCTTATGAAGATATAAATAGGTTTTTAGATGACCCTCAAAATATAGATATTTTAAAAAAACATTATAAACTATGGCTTTTTTCTACTAATGTATTTGAGCTAATACAAAGTAGAGATATTTTATTTGATGAAGAAATGTTTATGTGTGAAATTGAAGAGGAGAGTCGTAAATTTGTAAAAACAGATTTTTATGAAAAAATATTAAAAATATTAAATAAAGAAAATTTAGTAATAATTACTGGTAATCCTGGAACTGGAAAAACTACTTTATCTAAGATGTTAGTATTAAATTATATAGCAGAAGGCTATAAAATAAAAATTTCAAGTATTAATGATATTTCAAAAATAAAACAAAGTTTATCGTTAAATAAAGAAGAAAAACAATTAATTTTATTAGATGATTTTTTAGGACAGCATTATTTGGAATTAGATAATAAAAAAATTAAAGAAGTGTATTCAACAGTAAAAAATATTAAAAAAAATTATAAAAATACAAAAATGATTTTAAATAGCAGAATAATAATTTTAAATGAAGCTAAGGAAGAAGAAAATAAATTTAATGATTTTATAACTGAAGAAGAAAACAAAAGAATTTTAGTAGATACCAATGAAATTTCTTATTTAGATAAAGCTAAAATTTTATACAATCATTTATATTTTTCTGGAATGGGAAATGATTTTTTTGAAGAAATAAAAAGAGATGAAAATTATTTTAAAATTATAGAACATAAAAATTATAACCCTCGGATTATTGAATATATGACAATAAATAATAGATTTAAAGAACCTAAAAAATATATAAAAGAGTTTTTGAAAAATTTAGAAAATCCGAGTCAAATTTGGAAAAGTCAGTTTAAAAAAATGAATGAAGAAGATAGAATTTTTTTGTTTACATTATATTCTCTTACAAATTATGGTATAGAAGAAAGAATATTAAAAGATGCAGTCAATAAAAGATTAACAGCTCGAAATAAAGACACTACTTTAAATTTTTTCGAGAAATCATTGAAAAAATTAATAGATTCGCTAATAACAGTAAAATTACATGATAACAGGACTTTAATATCAGTTTTAAATCCTTCTGTTAACGATTTTTTTAAAAATGAATTAAAAAATAACTTAAATGAATGTTCTGATATTATTGAAAATTCAATGTATATAGAGCAGGTGTTAAAAATTTTGACATTTGAAGAAGTAAAAAATACCTCAAAAATAAAAGAACTTATAGAAGAAATATTAATGAATAAGGAATTCTTGGAATTAAAAACAATCTATGATGATAATAATTTTATAGAAGAAGAATATTTAAGAAAAATTATAGAGTATGAAGTAAAAAATAAAGATATAGAAAAAAAGGTAAAAAGACTTATAGTTAAATATAAAAAATTTTTATTTGATTATGAGCTGATAGGAGAAAAATTTTTTGCACTTTATAAATTTTATAATTTAAAAAAAGAATTTTTACTAGTAATTCATAGAGAAAAAGATGAATTTAAAAGATTTTTATTAGATGATATAGAATTAGAAG
>NZ_FNVZ01000004.1:300000-582500 GCF_900104625.1 Leptotrichia massiliensis | reverse complement strand
CAGGTACCGTCACTTTCTTCTTCCCTGCTGAAAGCACTTTACAATCCGAAAACCTTCTTCGTGCACACAGAATTGCTGGATCAGGGTTGCCCCCATTGTCCAATATTCCCCACTGCTGCCTCCCGTAGGAGTAAGGGCCGTATCTCAGTCCCCTTGTGGCCGTTCACCCTCTCAGGCCGGCTACCTATCATCGCCTTGGTGAGCCGTTACCTCACCAACAAGCTAATAGGACGCAAAGCTCTCCTGCAGCATCTCTTTTCATTGCCAGGCACATGCGTGCCGGCAATTGTATCAGGTGTTATCAGTCGTTTCCGTCTGTTATCCCTATCTGCAGGGCAAGTTCTTTACGCGTTACTCACCCGTCCGCCTTGGCTAGGCTGTGCAAGCACAGATTTGCCAAAGACTTGCATGTGTTAAGCATTCTGTCAGCGTTCATCCTGAGCCAGGATCAAACTCTTCATTCAATATATTTTACATATATTTAAATTTCACCTTTATCTTGACGAGAATCTTGTTTTACAACAAGAGCTCTTGACTATTATTTATCTTTTACACATTATTGCTTCTTCTATTCTTATCTCAATTGTCCTGCGACACGATTTCGTATCGACAAGATATATATTATCATAACTGAATTTATTTGTCAACTACTTTTTTTCAAAAAATTTGTGTTTTTTGTAGTTATAAAGGTTTCTTTACCGGTATTCCTACTTTTCTAGGATATTTTATCTTTGTTTTTTGAAGTTTTATAATCTCCAATATTATTCTTGTATCTTTGCTTTCTGGAAGATTAAATTCAAAAGTTTTGTTTATTTTTGCATTTAAAACCTTTAGAGCATTTTTCGATTCTTCTATTTCGTTTAGGTTTAATTTTTGCGGTAAAAAACGTCCATTTACCTTTATGAATGGAATCATATACTCCAGTATTATTCTTAAATTGGCTACCCCTCGGCAAAGAGCAACATCAAAACTTTCTCTTCTATCTTTTATTAATTCTTCTGCACGTTCAAAACTTGTGGTTACATTCTGTAAATTTAATTCTTTTATTCCTTCATTTATGAATTCTATTTTTTTCCTTACTGAATCTACTAACAAAAACTTTTTCTCTGGGTAATAAATGGCAAGTACAAGCCCAGGAAATCCAGCACCTGTTCCCACATCTATAAAAGATTTTTCGTTATCATTTATAACTTTTGTTAAAAGCAAGGAATCTATAAAATGTTTTTCCAGCATTCCTTTTTTCTCACGAATTGCTGTTAAATTCATAATTTGATTTTTATTATATAAAAGTTCTAAAAATTTAAGCATTTGTGTAATTTTTTCGTCTGATACTTTAATTTCTGATTTTGAAAGCAAGTTTAAGAAATATTCTCTTAAATTGGCTTCTTCGTTTATATTTTCCACTTTTTCTCCTTACGTTCCATTAATATATAAAAGTTTTTTTATAGCTAGATTTTATTTTAAAACTCCATCTAAATACATGAGCAGTACAGAAATATCTGCTGGCGTTACTCCAGACATTCTGGATGCCTGTCCTACATTATATGGTCTATTTTCTTTTAATCTTTGTTTTGCTTCTCTTGTAATTCCCTTCATACTGTCATAATCAAAATTTTTAGGAATTTTTTTATCATCCAGTTTTTGCTGTTTTTCCATAATTTGGATAGCTTTGGCGATATAGCCTTCATATTTTGTCTGAACTTCAATTTGATATTCAGTTTCATCGTCAAAATTTAGATTTGGAACATTTTCAATGATTTCAGCTATATATTTTATATCTTGATATGTAACTTTTGGACGACGTAAAATTTCCTTTAAAGTCGTTCCACTTTTTAGACTTTCGTTATATTTATCAAGAATTTCCATAAGCCTTTGGTTACTGCTTCCAAGTTTTATATTCTCAAGAATTTCTATTGTTTCCTTAACATTTTTTTTCTTTTCCTGTACAATATCATAATATTTTTTATCAAGAAGTCCAATTTTATAAGCCTTTTCAGAAAGTCTTATATCAGCGTTGTCTTCACGTAAAATAAGACGGAACTCAGATCTCGCCGTAAACATTCTATATGGCTCAAACAATTCCTTATTTATTAAATCATCTATCATTGTCCCAATGTATGAACTCTCTCTATCCAAAATAAACGGATCTTCTCCTCTAATTTTTAAAGCTGCATTGATTCCTGCTATAATTCCCTGTGCAGCCGCCTCTTCATAACCGCTTGTCCCATTTAGCTGTCCAGCCAGATAAAGTCCTTTTACTTTACGGGTTTCAAGAGTGTAGTCAAGTTCGCTAGGGTCTACAATATCGTATTCTACCGCATACCCATATCGCATTATATGGGCATTTTCGAGTCCATCAATTGTATTTACTATCTTCTGCTGCAAACTAGCGGGATAGCTTGTGGAAAGTCCACTTATGTAGACTTCCGCCGTATCAAATCCTTCTGGCTCCAAAAACAGATGATGGCTGTCTTTATCATTAAATTTTACAACTTTATCTTCAATCGACGGGCAATATCTTGGCCCTGTGCTGCTTATACTTCCATTATACATTGGCGCTTTATCCAGATTATCCATTATTATTTTATGTGTATTTTCATTAGTTCTTGTCAAATAGCACGATAATTGCGGTTTTTCCAAAACTTCATCATTTGGCGTTCTCATTGAAAATTTTAACGGAATACCTGTTATTCCCGGCTGTTCTTCCAATTTTTCCAGATTTAATGTTCTAATATCAAGTCTAGGAGGTGTTCCTGTCTTGAATCTATCCATTTTAAATCCTAAATATTTTAAGGAATCTGTAAGGTCATCTGCCGATAACTCTCCCATTCTTCCACCTTTCACCCTTTTATCTCCAATGTATAAAAGTCCTCTCAAGAATGTTCCTGTTGCAAGTACAACTGCCTTTGCAAAAAACTCCATTCCTGTCTTAGTTCTTATCCCTTTTATAACTTTTTCAATTCTTTTAGAATTACCTTCTAAAATTTCAATTTCTTCTACAATTAATTCTGTGACAATATCTTGAACAGTATCTAAATTTTGCTGATTTTCTATTGTTTTTTTCATTTCCCTTGCATAAATTTTTCTATCCGCCTGAGCCCTTAACGAACGAACTGCCGGTCCTTTTTTTGTATTCAGAATTCTCATTTGTACAAAGCTTTTGTCCATATTTCGTCCGATTTCTCCACCTAATGCGTCAACTTCCTTAGCCAGATGGCTTTTTGCAGGTCCTCCAACTGACGGGTTACAGGACATAACACCTATATTATCTAATGTTATTGTAAAAATTGCTGTATTCAATCCTAATCTCGCCGATGCCAATGCCGCTTCAATTCCTGCGTGTCCAGCACCAACTACAATTACATCATAATTTCTCATTTTATTTATAAATTGTAATTTTTATTCTCAAAATAATACTTTGACCTAAAATTACACTCTCCTTTCAATTCCAAATCTTTTTATGAATCCATTATATATTAATATTTTGTTTTTTTCAATAAAGTATTTTCAAAAAAGAAAAAACGAGTTATGCAACTCGCTTACAGTTTATTTAATAATTCGATTTTTATTTTCTGTTTTGGTGGAAATGACGGGAATCGAACCCGTGTCCAAAATAAAAAGTTCTTACTATCTTCTACAAGTTTAGTCTATTTAACGCTTTAACCGTTAGATATTAAACAGACAAAAGTCTAAAGGCGAGATTATAAGTTTTCCTCAAATGACATAATCATACATTTGAGTAAGCCATTAAAAATGACATCATCTAATGGAAAAATGGCATTCCCAAAAGAGATGAGCTGCTATCTTAGGCAGCTAATGCGTAATTATCGTTTCCGATTATTTTTAAGTTGGATTTTAAAGCTCCCGCTTACTTGCCAATAATAATCTTTTTATCCTGTCGAAACCAAAACATTCCCTTAACTATTTTATTTTTAACTTTTAAGTTATTCTATCACAAAAACATTTATTTTTCAACAGCCGTTTTAATTTTTTTTAATGTTTCGGTGCAAAAAGGCTTATTACACCATAAGACGCTAAAGTCATTATTGCTGCAGCTATTACGACTCCTAATCCAATGTAAAAAAATGATCTTTTTCTATTAAATTGAAGCAACGCCGCAATTAATGCACCTGTCCAAGCACCTGTCCCTGGAAACGGAATTGCTACAAACAGCATTAAACCAATAAATTCTCCTGTTGCAAGCCCTTCACTCCGTTTTTTTGCACGATTTTCTATTTTTTCAATAAATTTTACCATAATATTATGTTTTTTCATAAATTCAAAGGCTTTTACTGAAAACAGCAGAATAAATGGTACAGGAAGCATATTTCCAACAATCGAAACAATCATATTTAAGTACCAGGGCAATCCAATAGCCGCTCCAATCGGTATTGCACCACGAAGCTCAATTATAGGCAGCATTGATATAAGAAATATTCCAATCATTTTGTTTAAAAGTGGAGCTCCTATCAAAGTTACCTTTATAAAATTTTTAAAAGATTCCATCATTTTTATTTTTTATTTTATAATAATTACATTCATTAATTATTACAAATTTCTCCTTTATTGTTTATTTACGTTGTTTCAAGAGAACGTATGCTCTATTTTTTTATTTAAAATCTTATCTAATTCTTACAAAAATTCATACATTTACAACATATTTCCAACTAAATTTAATTATTTTTTGTAATCACAAATATTAACGGCTGTGATTTTTCCAAGATAAACTCAGATTCATTAAAGCCACCAAATACCTTTACATTGTTCATATCTAACTGTTCAAAAAATTTCATAAAATCAAAATAATTAACATTTGTTAAAATTTCATCATTTTCAAACTTATCATCCAAAATAGTTTTAAAAATCACATTATTATCAGAATTTTTGTAATAATAACGCTCAAATTTCACATTTTCATTTTCAATCAATGGTAAATTTCCCAAAAAATCAGATTCAGATTTTTGATTTTCAAAAAATTTATAAAAATTTATTAGTTGAATAATCAGTTTCCCATTATTTTCAAGCTGTGAATAAGCTTTTTGTAAAAATAAAAAAATCTCATCTTTGCTATTCAAATGCGGTAATGTATTTCCAACATTTATTATTGTGTCGAATTTTTTCAATTCATCAATTCTCATCATATCCAATTTTTTTACATCAACATTTTTTTCTCTAGCCTGCTCAATCAATTTTTCATTTATATCAATCGAAATTACATCATATCCTTCATTTTTCAGAAATTTTGACAAATTGCCTGTTGCAGCTCCTACATCAAGCATTTTTTTCCCTGTAATATATTTTTGAAAAAAATTCTTCTGAACATCTGAAAACGAAAAAATAAAATCATATTTTTCTGCGATTGTATCGTAAAACTTTTTCATGTTTTTTTTATTTTTCATATTTTCTCCAAATTTTAAAATTTTTGAATTTAACAGCAAAGTTATAATTTTAGATTATTATATCACAAATTTTATAAAATAAGAATTAAATTTGTCCAAACTTTTGGGGTCAATACGTCTAATTTATATATTTTTTTTTGATAAAATTCTTATTCTTTAACAAGTATTAATAACATTTTGAAATTTTCTGTTTCGGCTTCCACAGCATGAGGTATATTTGCAGGAAGAACAGCACTTTCACCTTTTTTCACAACAAATGGTTTTCCGTCAACATAATATTTTCCTTCCCCATCAAGCACAGTAACCAAAGCATCTCCAGGTGCTTTATGTGGATCAAGGCTCTCACCTTTCCAAAAAGACATAATTGTCATTACTAAGTTTGGTTTTGCTACCAAATTTTTACTTACAATTTTTCCTTCCTGATAATCAACAACTTCAGCAAGATTAAAAGCACTTGCACTTTCCAGCATTTTTAATGTCTTATTTTCCATATTTCCTTCTCCTATCTTTTCTCCAATTTCAATTAACTTCAATTTATCCCTTGCTTCAATAGAGTAATTATGATTTGCTGTGATTTCAAGAAAATCTCCATTGGAAATTGTTTTTTTATTATTTTCAATAAAAATTTCTCCATTACCATTAAAGCAGTAATAATAACGGTTTCCAAGCATAGCTTCTGCGGTTATTTCCTCATCTTTTGCTAAAGAGAATAAAGAAATATAGCTATTTGGCTGATTTAAGATTCTCATGCTTACAACTTCGGCTTCCTTAGATGTGATAAGCTCATTAAAATTTATCGGTTTTGCAACTTCTATTTTAACCATAAATCTCTCCTTAATTTATAATATTTTTTCCAGCTTTTTCATAAACATTTCTTGAATAAACTGATATTCTCCCATTCCTACTAATTCTGTTTCCACAATATATCCATTTTTTTCAAAAATTGTTTTCCATGAATTTTCAGTATCTGACATAATGTCTTTTTTTGCATGTTTTCCAGCAACTATTAAAAAAGGTTTTATTAGTATTTTTTTATAATCTGTATTTTGTAATTTCTCTAAAATATCTGAAATTTGAATCTTTCCTTCAATTGTTCCAATAAAAATATTGTTTTTTCCAGCTTTTTCATATTTTTTCTGTAACTTTTCATAACTTTTATCCGAAATATCTTCTGAACCGTGTCCTACAAAAATAATTGCATAATTGTCTTTTGTATCATTAAATTCCTCATTTTCAACAATTTTTTCATAATCTTCTTCCGCAAACAATAACGGTTCTGAAATTTTTCCATATTTATTATTCAATTTTTTGTACTCAACTCCATCCAAAATATGAAGTGACATTGTTACAATATTATTAAAACCTTTATTTTTTAAAGCATTTAGAGCTTCTTCATGATTAAAGACTAAATAATTTTTTTCAGTTTTCAGTTTATGGCATACTCTTTTAGATGTAAATGCACGTTCAAAATTCTTTTCTCCATATTTTTTCTTTACGTTATTTTCTATAACTTCAATTGTTTTTTTTAATGTCTCAGTATGTACAGTTCCATAACTTGCAACAACAATCCCTTTTTCCATAAACTATATTTCCTTTCAGTTTTATAAAGTATGTTTGAACCTCTGTAAATAGCTAAAAATTCAAGAATTAAACAAAATAATCCTAACCTTTGAGTTTGGTTTTAAAATAATTTTATTGTAGTATAACACATATTTAAAAAAAATAGAAATTTAAAAATAAATTTATTAATTTTTTATAATACAAATAATACAAAAAAGAAAACCGACTATTTCTAGCCGATTTTCAAAGTTAATTTTTAAGATTTCTGTTTAAAATCAATTATTTAGCAATTTTGCTTGCGAAGTATCCTAAAGTTCTGATTAATTGAGCTGTATAAGACATTTCGTTGTCATACCAAGATACTGTTTTAACTAATTGAGTATCTCCGTTTTGAACGATTTTTGTTTGTGTTGCATCAAATAATGATCCGAAGTGAATTCCAACGATGTCAGAAGATACTAATTCTTCTTCAGTATATCCGAATGATTCGTTAGCTGCCGCTTTCATAGCTGCATTTACTTCTTCTACAGTTACTTTTTTCTCTAAGATAGATACTAATTCAGTTAATGAACCAGTTGGAACAGGTACTCTTTGAGCAGCTCCATCTAATTTTCCGTTTAATTCAGGTACTACTAATCCGATTGCTTTTGCAGCTCCTGTTGAGTTAGGAACAATGTTTACAGCTGCAGCTCTTGCTCTTCTTAAGTCACCTTTTCTGTGAGGTGCATCTAAAGTATTTTGGTCTCCAGTGTAAGCGTGGATAGTTGTCATTGTACCAGTTACAACACCAAAGTTATCGTTTAATGCTTTAGCCATTGGTGCTAAACAGTTAGTTGTACAAGAAGCTCCTGAAATAACTGTTTCAGATCCATCTAAAATTTCGTGGTTTACATTGTAAACAACTGTTTTAACATCGTTTCCACCAGGTGCAGTAATAACTACTTTTTTAGCTCCTGCTTTAACGTGTAATTCTGCTTTATCTTTTGTAGCAAAGAATCCTGTAGCTTCCAATACTACGTCAACACCTAATTCTCCCCAAGGTAATTCTTCAGGGTTAGCTTTTGCGAAAGTTTTGATTTCTTTACCGTTTACTACGAAAGCTCCTTCTTTAACTTCGATAGTTCCATTGAATCTTCCTTGAGATGAATCATATTTGAATAAGTGCGCTAACATTTTAGCGTCTGTCAAATCATTAATTGCCACCACTTCAAATTTGTCTGTTTGTTCAGCTAATAATCTTAATGCTAATCTTCCGATTCTTCCAAATCCATTAATTGCTACTTTAACTGCCATTTTAATAATACCTCCTAAAAATTTTAATATATTAAAAAATATATTATTCTATACAATTTGAGTATACCATATTTTTGTTTAATTTTCAACAGTCAGAAATTAATAAAATTTTATACTAGAATTACTAAAAATTATATAATTTTTTCGCTTTTTTATAATAAAAAAAACCACTATAAAAATTAGTAGTTATACATCACATATTTTATAATTAAAATGGCTGGGCTGAATGGATTCGAACCATTGCATGCTGGAGTCAAAGTCCAGTGCCTTACCGCTTGGCGACAGCCCAACAATTATTTCCTAAGACAAGAACCATTATACAAAAAAATTTCGATTTTGTCAACACTTTATTTTATAATTTTAAAAATTATTTTTTAAATTATATAAAGAATTGTTTAATAAAGTAATCTTTGGTTTATTGTATTTAGTTTAACTTTTTTTATTATTTTAGAAAAAAACTACACTTGCCATCTTGTTTGCAAAATTTTAAGTGTAGTTCATATTTCTTTATTTAGCACCTTTCAATTTTTTTTCTAAACTTTCAACTTGCCATTTTCCATTTATTTTTTTCAATGTTGCTGGTGCATTTTCAACTAAAATTTCTTCTTCAGTTATTTTTTTTACTTCTGCTTCAAACATTTTTATTCTTTTAGTTATTGCAATACTGTAGTAATTTCGTTTTATTGGCTCATTTCCCTTATTTTTCATAATTTGTTCCAATTCACTTACACTACTAATTTTAGCTTTTTCCATAATTTGTCTTTCTGTTTCTTCATCCAAATCCAACATATCCGAAACATTTTTCAAATTTTTAGATTTTATATCATAAACTACTTCCACTTCATCATCTGAAAGATATTCTATTTGTTTTATGTCAAATCTTAATGGGGTTTCTCTCGCTGTAATTCTTGAAATTGTTCTTATATATTTGTCTACAATTTCATATTTTAATGTATTACTTATGATATAGTCTTTTTTAAATAATCTATTATAAGCTTCTTTTTCGAGTCTTTTCTCATTATCTTGTATTCCAGCATTTACAATTGTGAAAAAAAACGATTGTAATCTACTTGAAAGTACTCTTTTTATTTCCATATCTTCATTTTCTACTGTTTTTACTGGTACATTTTGTTGCACTTGATTATTTTCTGCAAAAGTGTTTCCCATAACTATTAACATAATCAAAAATAATATTTTTTTCATCTTTACTCTCCTTATTTTTTAATTTATTTTTATTAAACTTATTTCTAATTATTTGTATCTTGAACTTGCCATTTCCCATTTATTTTTTTAACCGTAACTGACATATCGTCTATCCAGATTTCTTCCTCTTTTGTCTTTTTTATTTCTTCATTAACAAAATTTACCATTTCATCTAGCATTACATAATAATATTTTTTCTTTAATTCATCATTTCCTTTATTTTTCATAATTTTTTCTGCTTCGTCTATACTTTTGACTCCTATTTTTGTTAAAAATTGTTTTTCCATTTGTTCATCAAAATCTAGTAAATCCCAAACTTTATCTAAATTTTTGACTTTCATCTCATAATTTACTTGAACTTCATTTTGAGAAACATAGTTAATCTTTTTTACAGCAATTTTTGGTTTCATACCATTTATTACAACTTTTATTATTTCATCTGTATATTTTTTCCCAATTTCCTTTTTCAAAGCACTACTCATGACATAATCTTTTGGAAATAAACTGTCTATTGGAATTTTTGAAGACTGTTTATTAATTTCAGTCTCTACAGTATTTTTAACTATATTTATAAACGGCTGCATTGCCATTTCGACAGTATTTTCAATTTCTTTTCTATCATTTTCTGATATTCTGCTTGTTGTTATTCTAGTATTTTTAGTTTTTTGTGATTTTGGTGCTGTGAACGTATTTCCTATTACTGTTAACATTAACACAAATAATATTTTTTTCATAAACTCTCCTCGTTTTAACTTTTATCTTTCTTATAAAAGTATAACATATTTTTTAAAAATATTAAAATTAAAAATTATTTTAAAACACAAAAACTTACGAAAAAATAATTTATGTGATACAATACAAAGAACTTATAATACAGAAAGAGTAATATTAATACATAATAAAAAACATGATTATCAAACTATTGTCAGTTTCTTTAATCATGTTATTTTTTTACTATTTTACATATTTTTTAACTCTTATTTTTCAAATCACACTTTTTCCCAAATTCATCATATTCTTCTCTTGTTACAATCTTATTATTTTTATCAAAAAAAATCCAGTTATAAAACTTTCTCCCATCTCGTATAACACCTTTTATAACTGCCTTTTCTCTCAAATTATTATCTTTTCCCTTACTAAACCATTTATTAAAATAACGAAGAAAATTATTTTTTATTTCCACAAAATCTGTAACTTCTATTTTTGCATTTATTTTTCTCCCGTTTAATCTATAAATCGGAACATCTTTTTCAAAATCTTTTTCTTC
This sequence comes from Leptotrichia massiliensis, assembly GCF_900104625.1. Taxonomy (NCBI): domain Bacteria; kingdom Fusobacteriati; phylum Fusobacteriota; class Fusobacteriia; order Fusobacteriales; family Leptotrichiaceae; genus Leptotrichia; species Leptotrichia massiliensis. The sequence goes on along the minus strand of NZ_FNVZ01000004.1, from coordinate 571,778 downwards.
AATTTCAATAATATTATTTTCTACTTCCAATTTTTTCCATTTCTTGAGATTATTCCATTCTTCCAAAGTCATTTCTATCATATCAAAATCTTTAATCGGCTTAAAATCACGAAATTCTACAATTGTGTATTCTTTAATATATTTTCTTATTTCTTCCTTTTCTAAAAACTCGCCATTCTCAAAGATAACCCTGTTCAGATTATTTTCTTCAATAAATTTCATTATCTTCTCAAAACCAATTTCCCGTGTTACAACATCATCAAAAATTTCTGTTTTTTCTTTCCAAATTGATTTATACAGCCCAACTTTTTTCAGTTCTATCCGAAATTCCTTCTTGTTTATTTTTTCTCCCGCTTTTATTTTCTCAAGAAGTTCAATTAATTTTTTTGAAAAATCAACCTTATTTTTATGAATTATTTCTTTCAAATATCTAATTGTGCTGTTTCTCAAAATATCATAATTTCCTAAAATTTCATTTTTCAATTTTTCATCATTCGTAACTTCATTTTCATAACATTTCCACGAATAATCCTGCCCATCAAAACAATGAAATATTTTATCTCCCTTTTCTTTCTCAAAATCATAATAAGAACAGCTATACAGCGGATCATCTTCCCTTCTCAAATCAAATGCCACATAATTTTTATCTTCTTTTGCTTCCCCAATATGCAAATAACATTCCGCCTCAAAAAAAGAATCATTTTTCTGATTTTCAACTTTTATAATTTCCATATTTTTTAAATCCCTAGGTAATAAATAGTATTTTATCACTTCATTTTTTTTAACATTTCTTCAAATTTTTCCGCATCCTTAAATTTCCATTCATTCCCGATTTTATTTAATTCATCCGTTACTTTATCTGTCACATAATTCTTAGGATTTCGCATTCCTTCTCTTAACATTTCATTCATTATATCTTTCCATTTTTTTACTTCTGAAAGACTAAAAAAATCTTCATCGTCTTTTATTTCATATCCATATTTTTTAAAAAATCTTTTTTTAATTTCTTTTTCATCTAAAATTTTATCCAAATCAAGAATAACTACTTCATAAGTAACAGAAACCTTTGTATTTGATAAATATTTTACAGTTTTTATATTAAAGTTAAATATTTCAGAAAAAAAACCAAAAAATTCTTTTGATAGCAATTGCATACTCTCTTTTTCTTCTTTGCTCATTTCATTATTTACTTTACTTGCTACAGAAAAATAATATGAAATCATTTCTTTTAACACTTTCTTAGGATATTTACTCACTGTTTCTTCAATTTTCTTATTCTCCAAATCAATCTGCTCTTTTGACAAAGTAACATTTTTTTGCTTTATTACTTGATACTGCCCTGCAAAAATTTGCATGGAAAATATAAATAGAATTATTGTTATCAGTTTTTTCATTATTCTTCAATTCCTTTTCTAAACTCATGCGTAAATGCCTTGTCGTAAAGTTTAGACTTAGAATATTCATTTCCCATAAAGTTTCCTACAAGAATTTGTGCCGTTTTTGTAATTTTTTCCTTTTTCACAAGTTCAGCAATTGTTTCTAATGTTCCCATAACAATTTTCTGATCTTCCCAAGTTGCTCTTTGAACAATTGCAATTGGTGTTGTTTTATCGTAATGTTTTAATAATCTTTTTACAACTTCATCAATCATTTGTACAGATAGGAATATTGCCATCGAACATTTATGTGAAGCAAGGCTTTCAAGACTTTCTGCTTCAGGAACAGGCGTTCTTCCTTCCAGTCTTGTACAAATTATTGTCTGACTTACATCAGGCAGGGTAAATTCTTTTTTTATTGCAGCAGCAGCAGCTACAAATGAACTTACCCCTGGAATTACTTCGTATTCAATCCCATATTCATCCAGAATATCCATTTGTTCCCTTATCGCACCATAAATGCTCGGATCCCCAGTATGCACCCTTGCTACCAGTTTTCCTTTTTTCTGTGCCTTTATCGTAACTTCCATCACTTCATCCAAATTCATTGAAGCGGAATTATAAATTTCAGCTCCATCCTTATGGCAATCAATAACCTCTTTTGGAACCAATGACCCCGCATAAATTATTACATCTGCTTCCTTTACGATTCTTTGCCCTTTTACTGTAATCAATTCAGGATCTCCCGGTCCTGCTCCTATGAAGTATACTTTTTTCATAAAATTACCTCTTTCTTTTTTAATTTTTTTATTTTTATAATATTTCATTTATTTCAAAACTTACTGATATTTCTGTATTCAAATATATTTTTTTATCTTTCTTAAAAAATGCTTCCCAGACTTTCCCATTTTCAAGATAAATGGATATTTTATCAAGTTTTTCAACTTCTTCAATATTTATTTTTTCTATTTTTTGTTTTTCATCAAATTATAAATTATTATTTTTTAACTATTTTTACTTTTCAAATATCAAATATTTACTTCCTACATATTTCATAAGATACAACATTGTTATTTGATAAATAAAATTTAATATAACATTTTCCCCTTCTTAAAGTTACCATCTTGTTACCTTGTAATAAAATTGTGCCTTCTTTACAATTTTTCTATTTTAAATTATAATTAACACAGTTAGCTAACTCGAAATAAATTATATTTGGAGGAAATTGAGATGATTGATTATAATAAAATATTAAAAGAAAACTCTTACGGGATTTTAGCTACACTCGATGATAGCAAACCTAAAACAAGAATTTTTCAGTATCTGTTTTCTGAGAAAAACAAAGTATATCTTGCAACTACAAATAATAAAAACGTTTATAAACAGTTAAAAAAATGTCCTTACGTTTCTTTTCTCTCTCATTCAAAAGATTATTTATCATTTATATCCGTAAATGGAAATATTCATTTTACTGATGATATTGATCTTAAAACAAGAGTTTTAAATGAATATCCAGCAATAAAAGAACTTTTTAAAACTCCTGACAATCCTATTTTTGAACTTTTTTATATTAATGTAGAAGAAATCAGGACTTTTGATTTAAAAACTTATACCAATGAAAATTTTAAAATCGAAAAACCATAATTAATTTGCTACAATCTTAGTTATTCATATTTTGTTTTTTCTCGGTAATTTACACCCCATTTGTCCATACTTTCCAGTATTGGTTTTAAGCTGTACCCTGTTTCAGTAAGAGAATATTCAACTTTTGGAGGAACTTCAGGATAAATTTTTCTTATAAGAAGATTGTCCTCCTCCATTTCTCTCAAATTATATGTCAAAACTTTATTAGAAATTCCATTTATAGATTTTCTCAATTCTCCAAACCTTTTTGTTCCATCAAGTAAATCCCTTATTATAAGTATTTTCCATTTATTAGAAATTAAAGAAAGTGTTATTTCAACAGAACACTTCGGTAATTCTTTTTTATTCATAATTATCATTCTCTATTCTTTTTAATTTTATTTTCTTATTATACTCCCTCAAAACTTTTTCCACTTCATTTTCAAGCACTTTCTTATTAGGAATATACAATGTGTATTTTGAAGCAAAAATCTGATTAGAAAGTCCACCTAGTCAATTCTCTCTCATAAAATGCTCTTTCTTTATCATCAGATATACTCAGAATCTCACAATAATGGGATTAGCTCAATTTTCCAGACAGTGTCTGGCAAATTGGATACTTCAAATAAAATTGCCTCATATTTTGTAAATTAGATCTCGAAAAGCCTTTTTCATACTCTTTTGTCAATTTTTTTGACAATCCTTTTAAAAATTTTTTTCCATATTACTCTCAATTCCTTTTTCAATTTTATTCATTTATTCCCACTGTTTGTATAAAATTTCAAAAATAACTTATCAAATTTTTTTTACTAATAACTAATTTTTTGTTCAACATTAGGATTTTGAACGGCTTTCTTATACAGTTCCTTTAACTCTTCAAAATGATTTCCATTTTTTTCTCTATATTCTTTTTCCTTTTCTGTCAATTCCCTATTATACGGATTATCTCCCAAACTGCTGTGAAGAGCAATTCCAAATTGTGTTATAATATCAAATCTAATGATTTCCTGTGACAAACTTTTATCTGTATAAAATTTATAACCATCGTAATTTGAACCTCTTCCCGCATCATAGTAAATATCGTTATTATATTTTACTTTTACAATATTTTTTATTTCTTTTTTTGTTTTTCTTTCATAAATAACTGCCCTGTTGTTTTCCACTAATTCAGCAATATAATTACGAACATAATCCAATTTTTTATCCTTATCAGAAATATTATCTTTTATATTATTTTCTTTTTTCTCCCTTTTTCTGTTGTATAATTCCAATAAATCACTTTTTCTCACTAAAATATCATAATTTTCAGTTTTATACGTTACTGTACCTTTTTTATCATTTGGCAATACATAACTCAAATTTATTTCCTTTTCAAAAGTTTGACTCAATTCCGTGTATCTTTTTTTCTTTGTATCATAAGTTCCTTTTACAATTGTTTCTGCTAGTCCTTGAATTGCTACTCCAAGTAACAAAATAAATAATATTTTTTTCATAATAATTCCTTCTTTCTTTTAGTTCTTAAATTTTAACTACTTCTTATTAAATATCCCCATCAATCTTGTTTTCAACACAATTTTTCCTTTTATTTTTATTATTTATTTTCAAAGTTCCCAAATAAAATCCCATATTAACAATCATCGCATAAACAAAGTATCTCGACTCTAACGTCTTTATAATCCCAACTTTTTCAATACTAATCTGAGCTTCTTCTAAATACATCAATACTTTATACGGAAAAGTATAAATTATTGCGTGATAGTCTTCTTTATACCAATTAAAGCCCATAAAAATAAATATTCCCATAATTACTAGACAACCTGCTATTGTCAGTATTCTTACAACTTCAATTTCTTCTTTATCAAAATATTTTTTTATAAAAAATCCAAAACAAATATTGATTGCAACAAATGGAATTAAAATACTAAATGGGACTCTATCTTCATGATTTTCCATTGGAATTCCAAAACAAATTGCAAAACTAGGAATCAAAAAATACATTGTAACAAACCACAATATAATTTTAGAAACTTTAGACAGATAACTTCTAATCTTTATTTTACTTCTAAATATTCCTAAAATGAATAATCCGTTGTAAAAACATAATTTTATAACTCCAATAATATCTATTCTAAATAATAATACTACTGATAAAATTATAAAAAATATCGGTAATTTCAAAATTTTGTCATTTTCATAATTTTTACTTTTCCCCATTGAATAAAATATCCATCCAAAAATTATTCCTGTTATTGCTGAAAATATTCCACCAAATAATAACCGAAATGGCAAATCAAAACCATAATCCCAATCATATTTTCCAATCCAAAAATAATACATAAATAATAAAATTTGTAAAACTATAAATATTATTATTTTAGGTTTTAACTTTTTTACGCTTTTAGAAATCTCTTCCATTCTTCTATTCCCTGTTTTTTAAGAATTAATGTAGAAAAATAATGTACACTTTCAACATTTTCAATATCTGTAATAATTTCTTCATTTTCTTTTCCACAGTTTGAAACAATAACTATATTTTCTTTATTTCCTGTTTCAATAATCGCTTTTCTTATTCTCTCAAAATCTCGGCTAATTTTCATTAATACTAAATTTTGATTATTTTCAATTTCTTTATAAACATCAGTCTTTCTATTGACAGAAACTACTTTTAAATCTTCATCTCCGATCATCAGCGGTATATTAAGCCTTGCTGCAATACTGTTAAATGAAGTTATTCCCGCAATAGTTTCAACTTCCACATCATCTGAAATATGTTCCAATACATAAGTATAAGTGCTATAAGTCATTGGATCACCTATTGTTAAAAACGCTACATTTTTACCTTTTTCCAATTCAGCACTTATTACATCCGCATTATTTTTTCTAAAAACTTTTCTCGCTTCCACATCCTTTATCATAGGAAACTCCAAAAATAGCTGCTCTACTTCTGGTTTTACATATTCTTTTACAATATTAAAGGCTGTACTTCCTTCTCCGCTTTTTGCCTCAGGCAGTACTATCACATCTACTTCATGCAGTCTTTTTGCTGCTTTAACTGTTATATTTTCAGGATCTCCTACTCCTACTCCTATTCCATAGAATTTACCTAATTTACTAGCCATTTTTTCTCCTCTAATTTATTTTTTCTACACTATAAATATATTTTATTGCATTTTCAACTTCATCTCTTGAAGCAGAATAAAAATTAATAATTAATAAATAACCTTCAGTCATAATCCCGCAAGAAATAGAATAAGTTTTTTCATTATCTTCATAATAATCATATTCATAGCATTTATGTTTAAAATTCTCTATTTTAAAATTATTCAAATTTAATTTCTTTTCTTCTAATTTTTTATTATTTCCTAGGTCTATATTTTTAATGCTTTTATCAAAAATTTCATATAAATCATCAACTGGTGCAATTATTTTTGAACCATTTTCTAAATCTCTAAAGATATAAAAACTCGATGCTCTAATAATTAAATTGTTACCAGGGGGATAATATACATGATGTCCATCAACCTCATCTCTTTTTTCTAGCCAATTTTTAGGTAATTTTATGCTCCATTCATTTTTAATATTGAAAACTTTTCTATTCTCCATTGAATAAGCTGTAAATGAACCCAAAATTAATATAAATAATGAGAATATTTTTAAATTCATAATAAATCTCCTAATTTTTTTGTATTTCATTCATCCAGTACTTTATCCTACCAGGTAATATCTCTTTATTTTTTATAATAAAATCTAAAATTTCATCTTTTTTTAAACATATTATGTTATTGATGTTTTTTCCTATATATTCAGCTAATGTGAACAAATAAACTTTATTACTATTTTCAATTAAATTTTCATAATCTTTAGGATTTAATTCTTCGTTACCTGTTTTTACTTGTGTATAACATTTTTCTTTTCCATCTCTACTTATCATAACAAATTCATATTTAGCTGTATCTATTTTATTTGTACTAGTATATATCAAATAATTTTTTTCTAATTGAAGATACAAACTCACAATTTCTTCAATATCTTCTGGTAATAAAAAATTTAAAAAATCCTCAATTTTTTTAGTTTCATATAACTTATTATTTGATTTTTTGTTATAAATTTTTTTTGTCATTTCAACAATATTTTCTCCATGAACCCTTTGTAAGGTTGCAGAAGCCCTAAATGAATTTATAACTTTTCCAGGAACTTCTTCTAATGTTCCAACTTTAATATATTCAACAGGAAAATAACTATAAATATCATTTTTTTCGTTATCATCTTTGTAATCATACTGCCATTTTTCTATAACTCTACATATATAAAAGATATTATCTCTATCCCTTGCCCATATTAAATCATCTTTCTCAATTTCAGAATAACAATTTATTGCTTTTTTTAAACCAGTATCTTTACTATATTGTTCTAAGACTAGTTTTTTATAGTTTTCAAAATTACTTTCTTTTTTAAATTTTTCTAGGTTTTCTTTATTCAATGGCCAACCTATACCAACTATACTTTTTTGCTTACAAAATTTAAATGGATTTTCTTTTTTATCATTTTGTGGTTTTAAATGAATTCTATAGATGTACTTTTTCATAGATTTTCCTCCAATATGTTTTACTTTATTCTCCCAACAACCATTCCAGAGCATTTACAACCTTTATTCCGTCATAGTCAGTATTCACCATTACATCATCTAAAGTTATAAGATACTTCGGATAGTTATCCTTAATATTTTTAAAGGCATCCAATTCCCTTTTTAAAGTATTTTCATCTAAGACAGTCAAAGCGACCTGATAATATTCAATTTCATTTGAATTAATAACAACAAAATCAATTTCATTTTTATCAAACTGCCCAACATATACATTGCCTTTTCTTCTAATTAGTTCAAGATAAATTATATTTTCCAGTATATGTTCCATATCTATATTTCTATTACCTAAAATCATCTGTCTGAGTCCTAAATCTGCAACATAATATTTTGATAATGTAGATAGAAATTCTTTCCCTTTTATATTGTATCTGCTAACTTCATGCACAAGTAAACTGTCAGTAAGCCCTCTAATATACTTTTCAATGGTTTTTGCATCCGTTTTTCTTCCCATTGAAGTTAAGGTATTCGCTATTTTTGAAAGCGAAGTCAAATTACCGATATTATCAAATATATATTTAACAACACTTTCAAGTCTCATTACATCTGAAATTTTCAATCTTGCAACTATATCTTTTAAAAGCACAGAGTTATATATCCCACTTAAATATTCATGTATATTTTTTAAATCACTGTCTAACTGTAAAGTATAAGGAAACGAACTGTTTACTATATATTCATTATAATATTGTATAAGTGTTTTTGATATTCTATTTTCCTTTTGCTCCATTTTTTCATATTCTAATTTAGCCTGATAATACTCCTTAAATGATAAAGGTAGCATTTTCAGTTCTATATAACGCCCACTTAAAAGGGTTGCCAGCTCGCTTGACATAAAATAGGCATTAGAGCCTGTTATGTATAAATCTGTATTTTCTTTTATAAAAAGGCTGTCTACAACTTTTTCAAATTTATCCACATGCTGAATTTCATCTAAAAATATGTAATTCCTTTTATCTTCAATCATTTTAGATTTTATATATTCATAGAGTTTTTTGTAATCTGTAAGTTCTTCATAATCTATATCTTCAAAGTTTATAGATATAATCTGATTTTTTGCAACTCCATTTTCAAGCAGAAAATCTTTATATATCTCAAAGAGAGTGGATTTTCCACATCTTCTTACACCAGATACGACCTTTATTATCTGTCTGTCTTTTGATTTTACTAAAAAATCTAAATATTCTTTTCGATCTATTCTTATCATTTTAACACCTCATTTCCTTTTAAATTATACCCCTTTTTTATTTGAAAATCAATTTTTATGGAATATAATCCTTTTTTTTATAAATTTGTATAATTTTAGGAATATATTCCTTGAATTTTGGAATTTTAATTTTTTAAGGAATACAATCCTATAATTTAAAAATTATCAATGAGGTTTTACCAGCTTTTATTTATTCATAAATTTAATTAAACTTGCATTTAGAATTTGATAAAACAAATATTCTGAAACAAGGGGTATTAAAACCCCTTGTGAAAATAAAAAACTTAGGCTGTCTAACAGGTCTACTATACAAATAGCATTTTTTCCAAACATCATAGTATAGTCTAATTTTTTCAATCTGCTAACAACAACCGTAACAACTTCTATATCCTTAAAGCCCTTTTCTTTTAAAATTATCAAAAAAGTTCTTACTGCTTCCCAGCTCTTTTCTTTCAGCAGAAATAATAAGTGTTTCCACTTCCAGATCCCAACCGTTTCTTCGGCAATATTCTTCACATTTCTGTTTGGCTTTTTTTGCCAGAAGATCGTAAACTTCTGTTTTTTCAATGTATTTTGTAGCTTCTTCGGTTGTGTTGGAAGCCATTATCTTTTTCAGGTTTTCCATGCTTTCGCCTACAAGCAATGCATTTGCAGCGAGTATTTCCATTTTTGCGTCAGAAACTCTGCTGTGTGTATGAAATATCCCTCCTGCAACTTTCACAAATTTTCCAAGTTCACCAATAAAGTAAATTTTTCTTGCTTCAAATTCACAAGCCCTATCAAACATATAGCCTACAAAATTACTTATTACAACAGATAATGAAGTATTATCCTCAAAATTGTCAGTTAAATATTTTTTCCCCCTGTTTCCAAATAGAAATATTGCCTCGCCATTTTCAGCATTTTCAAGAGCCATCTTCAATTCAATGGCAAGCGATGCTTTCCATGCGTCTTCCGACATCGGCTTTACTATTCCCGTTGTACCAAGAATTGAAATTCCACCAATAATTCCAAGTTTTGCATTCAATGTTTTTTTTGCAGTTTCTTCGCCTTTTGGCACAAAAATTTCTATATCTGCACCTTTTCCAGTTGGAAGAACACTTTCCACCGCCGCTCTTATCATTTTTAAAGGAGTAGGATTTATTGCAGAATTTCCAGGAGAGATGGGAAGACCCTTTTTGGTAACTTTCCCTACTCCTATCCCACCAAAAATATTTATTTTTGCATCATCACGCAAACTTACCTTTGAAAAAATCTGAAGTCCATGAGTAACGTCGGGATCATCTCCCCCATCCTTTAAAACCGATGCAAGCGCATAGTTATCTGCTTTTTTTAATGAATCTACTTTTATTGTTATAGATTTTCCTGAGGGAAGTCCGATAGTTACTTCTGGTATATCCTGTTCTCCGTCTTGCAGAAGATACATAAGTGCAGCTTTCGTGGCTGCCGTTGCAGAACTTCCCGTTGTATAGCCATATCTTAGTTTTCTACCGTTAAAATATACGTATTCTTCCATTTTTACTTCCTTCCCTTTGTTAGTAGTTTTTTTAATATCTGTCTCTTTCAAACATTTGATACAGTATTCCATGTAATACTGCTACAGCTACTGTACTTCCACCTTTTGTACCATTAGTTCTTATAAATGGCACATCATAATCTGAAAGTGCGGCTTTTGATTCAGGACACCCTACAAATCCTACTGGTACTCCTGCAATAAGTTTAGGCTTTTCTGCCCCTTCCTTGCTTATTTCTTCAAGCAGTTTAAATAATGCTGTTGGAGCATTTCCAATCAAAAATATTTTTGTATCCTTATCTTTCACTGCTCTTTCAATTCCAACCATCGATCTTGTAATTCCTCTTTCCTTAGCTTCTTTTGCCACTTCTTCATCATTTACAAGACAATATGCTGAACATCCAAATTTCGCAAGACCTATTTTATTTAATCCAGTAACAATCATATTTGTATCACAATATATCTTGCACCCTGATTTTATAGCTTCCATAGCCGAATTTACCGCATCATTATGAAACTCTGTAATATCTGCATAACCAAAATCTCCAGTAGTATGCACCAGTCTTTTCACAATTGGCTTCTCATTTTCAGCAAAGTGGTCTACCTTATTCCCCAATCCTTCCGTAATCATTTCAAAACTTCTTACTTCTATCCCTTTCGGATCCTTAATATACGACATAAATTGATTCCCTCCAATATTTTTTTATGTTTTTAAACTAAAAAAAATCAAACAATATTTTAAGTTTAAATTTTAAATACAGCAATTCCAGTTTAAAACTAGAATAAATCTTTATGCTGTATCTATAGTCAATCCATTGCTTTTTTAACAGTTTTACAACAATTTTCAAGTGGATTGACTATAACTTTGATTAGTTCGATTTTTAAATAGTTTTACTATACAATTATATATTATTTTTTAAATTTTAGATAGCTTTTTTTACAATTTTTCAATTAAATATTTGAAAAATTTTATATTTGAATAAAAAGAAATGTGTGGATAACCTGCTAGAAGGCTATTTTTCCTATATCCACAAGTCCAATTTCTTCCATCATTTTTTTCTATTTTATAAAATTTTCCCTTTTCATTATCCACAGAAATTTCTGAATAATGAAATTCGTGTCCTTTTGTGTGAATTCCATTTTCAGTTTTTATATTTATATAGCCAAATCTTCCGATATTCAGCCTATTTTTCATAGAAATTTCCACATCTATCAGTCCACAGAAATCTCCACTATTTCCATCTAGCAAATTCAGTTTATTTGTTAAGTAGATAAATCCGCCACATTCTCCGTAGATTTTTACTCCATTTTCATAAGCCTGCTTTATACTTTCCTTCATAGATACATTTTCAGACAATTCTTTCCAGTAAAGTTCAGGATAACCTCCGCCAAGATAAATCATATCAAGATTTTCTGGTATTTTTTCATCTTTTACAGGGCTAAATTCTACTATTTCTAATCCTGAAAATCTCATCAGTTCCAGATTTGACTCGTAGTAAAATGAAAATGCACCGTCTTTAGCGACTCCAACACGTTTCCCTTTATATTTATTCTTTAAGTCCGTTATTGGTTCAAAACTGTCTATACTGCTTTTTGCTTCAAATTCTTCTGCTATTTCGTAAATTTTTTCTAAATCTAAACAATTTTGTGCAATTTCCTTAAACAGCTGTTTCTTTTCCTCAAGTTCTTTTGAGCCTTTCAATTCAAAAGCCTGTTTTAATCCCAAATGTCTGCTTTCCACCGATAATTTCTCATTTTTCGGCAAATATCCTACGCATTCTATTCCCGTAAATCTTTCTACCGCTTCCTTCAAGTTCAAGTATAGTTTTTCAGAAGAAACATTATTTAAAATAATGCCCTTTATTTTAACATTTTTATCAAACAGCTTGAAACCCAAAACTTCGGCAGCTATGCTTGTGGAGATTCCTTTTGCGTTAACTACAAGAATTACTGGTATATCAAGTATTCTTGATACATGAGCTGTACTAAAATTATCCTTTTCATGCCCAATTCCATCATAAAGCCCCATAACTCCCTCAACTATAGCGATATTGCTTCCTTTCGCTCCTGTTTCAAATATATGCCTTAACGTACTTTCATCAAACATAAAAGCATCTAAATTACGAGATTTATTCCCCGTAAACAACTCGTGATAACCAGGATCGATGTAGTCTGGTCCGACCTTAAAAGGTGCCACATTTTCAAAAGCTGACATCAATATGCTGCTTACTGTAGTTTTTCCGCCACCGCTCATTGCTCCTGATACAAGTATTTTTTTCATAACAAGTTTTTTTCCTCCAAAAATTTATAATAATCATTTTCATCAAGATTTTTATACTTGAGATAACTTTTTATTTTCAGTACATTTGGAATATTCAAATTTAATTTCTTCAAAAATTCAAAATCCTCAAAAACCTCGTCCCTGCTCCCTTGCCGTACAATTTTCCCTTTTTCAAGTACATAAATATAATCAGCAAATTCATAGGCAAAATCTGTATCGTGCGTTGATACTACCATTGTTTTTCCTGCTTTAGAAAAATTATCTAAAATTTCTGATACTCTTTTTGTATTTTTAGAATCAAGCCATGCAGTTGGCTCATCTAGAATAAGAAGTTCTGGCTCCATTGCCGTAATTGCAGCTATTGAGACTCTTTTTTTCTGTCCATAGCTCAGATGATGACAAGGTCTATCTTTTAAATCTGTTATATTGATTTCTTCCATTGCCCTGTTTACATTTTTTTCTACTTCCTCTTTAGAATATCCAAGATTTTCAGGTCCGTAAGCTACTTCCTGAAATACTAAAGGTGCAAAAATCTGTATTTCAGGATCCTGAAAAATTATCCCGACTTTTTTTCTCAATTCTTCGAGATTTTTCTTTTTATGCTCTATTTTTTTCTCTTCAAAATAAATATTTCCCTTTTGTGCTTTCAAAAGTCCATTCATTATTAAAAATAATGTTGATTTTCCTGAGCCATTTTCCCCAAGAAATAATGTTTTTTTCCCTTTTTCAATATTCAAAGTCACATCTTTTAGAGCCTCTGTTTCTTCGTCGTATGAAAAAGTTATATTTTCAAGTCTAAGCATTGTATTTTACCACCAAATATAAATTTATTATAACTATTATTATTACGAATATTATTTCAAACCCAATTTTTTTATATTTTCTATGAGAAAAAATAAATTCCTTTCCCATTCTTGATTCCACAGCCTTTATAGAATTCAGATTATAGTAGTATGTTTTTTTTAATATAGCAACTACTAGCATTGGAAATGATTTCATCCCATTTTTAAAACTGCTGTATCCTAGTCTTACTTCCTGTGCATTATGTAATTTTTCCTTATTTTCAAATAATAAAAATATATATCTGTAAATTAGTAAAAACATTTCCCTAAATATTTTAGGAAATTTCAGCTTTGCAAATATATAGTCCAAATCTATAATTGGAGTAGAACAAATAAGGAAATAAACTACAGCTATCGAGGAAAATGAACGTAGCAAAAATGTCCATATATCCGCTTTTATAAACAGCAAGGAAATTACAGTTGTTAAAATAAATAAAGCCGGAATAAAGTTCAGCTTTAACAAGTCACCTATTTTCACTTTTACGACAAACAAAAGAAGTAAATTAAACAGTATAAAATTAAAAACAAATACTATTTTACTTCCAGTATAAAGTAAAAATACTAATGTCGTCATTGACAATATAAACTTTACTCCGGGGTTTATATTTTTTATGGGATTTGTGTAAGATACCTTATCTATTAGCATTTTTTCTTTCACCTTTGAAATAGCCTAATACATACCCTACAATTCCTGCACCTAATGCCGCCTGTAATGCAAACAGCAGACTTTCAGTTTCATCTCCTGGTAATTCTATTAAATTTTTAGCCCATGGCTCATAATCAGGTTTTATAGTTTTTATTACTTCTTCTCCCTTGTCATCAGATCCTCCAAATTCAGATTTTACGAGAAGCAAAGGAATAACACCTATTAAAATTATTGCAATTATTAAAATAATATTCTTTTTAAATACACTTTTGTTTTTATTTTCCGACATTAAGCTTCCACCTCTTTTACGCTATATTTTTCAAGTATATTCATCACCACGTTTGTAAGTAGCCCTTCGATAACTGCAAGAGGAACCTGAGTTACTGCAAATACCGCTCCAAATTTGATAAATGAAGCAACTACTCCACCTTGTGGAGATGGATATGCAAGTGCAAGCTGAATTGATGTTACCACATAAGTCGCAAGATCTCCTAACGCTGCTGCCAAAAATACCGCTAACGCCTTATTCTTTTTCTCAAATCCTTTATACACTAAATATGATACAATTGGTCCTGCAATTGCCATTGAAACAGCGTTTGCTCCCAAAGTTGTAAATCCTCCGTGTGCAAGCAATCCTGCTTGAAATATTAATACGATTGTTCCAAGAATGGAAGTTACAAAAGGTCCGTATAATATAGCAGATAGCCCTACTCCTGTAGGATGTGACGAACTTCCTGTAACTGATGGAATTTTTAGTGCAGACAATACAAATATAAATGCACCTGCTAATGCAAGCGTCATTTTTTCCCGCACGCTCCCTTTAGAAACAGATTGAAGCTTCTTTATTCCTATTATCCAAAACGGAATACACACTGCAAACCATACTATAACCCAATTTAAAGGTAAAAAACCTTCCATAATGTGCATTGAGTAACCATTTACACCTATTAACAGCATGCTGGTTAAAACCAAAAACAATAATGTTCTCTTTTTCATTTTCTCTCCTCCTCCAAATTTAATTTAACCTTCGGCAAGTTCCAAAAAAAAATCAGCCAAAGCTGAAGCCAATACACGTCAAAACTTCCACAACAATAACTATATCATCATCGCATAGTATATTTATGGAACAAATCACCGTTGATTTATTTTTACATTGATGTATATTAAATCTTCCCTTCCCAGAAAATTTTATATAAAAAATTATTAGGCAAGTCTCCTGACTAACTTCATCCTACTCATACCCTTCCCAAAATATCCAAAATATTTCAGTGGTTTTGTGTACTTTCGTCAGTTTCACAGTAGTGGGGGCTGTATCGGATTCTAACCGATTTCCTTATTAAGTTTGTAAAACACCTATAATTCTTTACTATTAGTATACTCTCTTTTTTATATTTGTCAACCCTAAAAAAGCATATTTTTTTCAAATTTAAATAATTTATTAATATGATATTGGAGTATACAAAAACTTTATTGACAAATATTATAAAATATTTTATAATAAGTATACATATAATAATAAGGAGGAAGTATAATGGAATTTAGTTTTAGTTTAAAAATCAAAGCAAAAAAAGAAGATGCGTGGGAATACTATGCAAATATTGAAAAATGGTATGATTGGGAAAAAGATTTAAAAAATATAACATTAAAAGGTGAATTTAAGACAGGTTCATATGGAACTATGGAACTTGAAGGAATGCCCCCTATGGAATACAAGCTTACCCTTGTAAAACCTTTTGAAGAATTTTGGGATAAAACAGAAACTCCGCTTGGAGATATTCTTTTTGGTCATCAAATAATTGATAACAATGATGGAAGCGTAAATATAAAACATACTGTAATTTTAGATAGTGAAGATGAGAAACATTTAGAATTTTTAAGCCAAGTCTTTTCAGATGTCCCTCAATCTATATTTATTCTAAAAAATTTCTTGGAAAGATAAGGTGATTGGTACTTGTTTACATCAAAATATAAAGATAATTCGGAAAAATCAACAGGATTGTTATTTATGAGAGTATACAATAAATGGCATTCTATTATAAAAAAAGAACTAAAGAAAATGAACTTAACACACCCTCAATTTGTTGTTTTAGCTTCACTTGCTTATTTATCGCAAAACGATAATGAAATCACACAAATTATGATTTCAAAACTCGCAGGAATAGATGTTATGACAATATCTCAAATATTAAGTTTATTAGAAAAAAATGATTTTGTAAAAAGAAAAGAACATTCAAAAGATACAAGGGCAAAAGCAGTTATTTTGAGCAAAAAAGGAGAAGAAGTATTACAAAAAGCTGTTCCGTTAGTTGAGCAAATTGATGAAGTTTTTTTCGGAAAATTGGATAGGGATGAAAAACAATTTAAACATTTTCTTGCTAGATTAAATGAAGAATAAGAAATATTAATTATAGTTAATAGAGATGTTAAAATTATCATCTCTGCTATTATATTTAAAACTCAAAAAATAAAACAGAATTTTATTCAAAAGGATTATTGACACCAAAATGTTATAATCCTTTTTTATAATTTATCAAAATATTCCTCAAAATTTTTTTGTAAATTACATTAAGTTCTTATATAGTTAATTCGCTCATAAATTATACTATTTCATAAATGCTATACTTTTATTTTATAATCCAAGTTGCTCAAAATCCAATTTCTTATTTAAAAAAATTTTAATCTCTTCATCATTTCTAAAAGTTCTAAAATATCTTCATCTATTTTATCGTGTTCAATTTCAATCTTTTTTAAATCAATTACATAAAAATATTTTTCCATAGTAACTACTAAATACTCTGAATCAATATATTCAAAATTAGAATAACTTGGTTTTAATACATAAGATAAAACAAAAGAACCATCTTGATTTTCTAGTTTATTAAAACTTTCTAATGCTTTAAATTTATCATTTATTTCTTTTATCTTTTTTTCTATTTGATTATATACTTCATATTTTATTTCTTTATTTTGAATAAATTTAGTTGTATATAAAGGTTCTTTTTTCATTTGTTGAATATCTAATAGTGAGTATTCTTTTTCCATTTGATTATACAGCCTATTTTTTTGATTCCCAGTAAATATAGTTACATATAATGGTTCTTTTTCAAATTTCTGACTATCTAATAATGGAACATACGCGTATTCTTTTTCTATTTTTGAAGGTAAAACTATAAATCTTTCTACTTTTGTTTCCTTTTTTAGTTCAATATAGTCTAATTCAAAATCTCCAAAAAAGCTAATATCTTTTGAATTTTTACAAATTTTTGAATTAATTTTAGCTATTTCTATTTTTTTCTCAGAATAAGATTTAGGCTTATAAATCCATTCAGGAGTAAGATTCATCGTGCAAGGAAAATCTAAAGAAGTTCCAAATAAATAAATTTGAGTAATAAATAATAACAAAAACTTCATATTTCTCATTAATTCAATCCTCCTATATGTAAATGTATAAATTAAATACACAAATATTATAGCATATTATACTAAATCCCGTTTAAAAATAGGAATAATTTTTTAGATATTTTGATTAATAAATATTTTTTTATTTTTATTTCCGTAGGATTGCTCATTGCCGCAAATCCTACAACCTATGGCTAGTCTACGACATTTTCCTGTACTGACAAAAAACTCGCTATGCTCAAACAGTTTTGCCAGTTCAGAAAAATGCTCCGACAGATTATTTATATTATACTTTATTCAAAAAATGAAAATTATATTTTAATTATTTGAAAATATTAGATTTATATCCTTTATTAAAAAAGTTTGTAATAATTTCGTTATTTAAATGGAGTTTAGTATTATAATAAATAAAAACAAAAAAGAGCAGTATTTTTCTGCTCTTCAAAATTTTTATTTTACATACATTTTTTATATCGCCTTGTTTGCCTCATTACAAGTAGATTCTTTTTATAATTATATCATTAAAATTTACAAAGAATTTTTCACAAAAACCTACTTAACTTCCACCATTTCCCCACGTACAGGAAAAATTGCGCTCAATAACGACTTTGTATATGGATGTTTTGCTTTTTCAGAAATTTGTCCGCCTTCTATTACTTCCACCACATCTCCGTGATACATTACCACGATTTCGTGTGCAAAAGACTCTATTAGTGCAATGTCGTGGCATATAAAAATCATTGTTATGTTCTTTTCTTTTTGCAGCCTTACAAGAAGTTCGACTATATTTTTTTGAATGGAAACATCAAGCGCAGAAGTTGCCTCATCGCATATAAGTATCTCAGGTTCAAGCGAAATTGCTCTTGCGATTCCAAGCCTTTGCCTTTGCCCACCGCTCATATTTTGAGGATACTTTGTTACAAATTCTTCAGGCAAGTCAACCATTTTAAGAAGTTCTATAGCTTTTTGCTTTCTTTCTGATCTTTTTAGTCTTCCGTAGTTCATTAATGGCTCTGTGAGGATTTGCATAACGTTCATTTTTGGATTAAAAGCTGACCATGGATCTTGAAAGACTATCTGGATATTTTGTCTATTTTCCCACACTTCCTGTTTTGTAAACTTGCTTATATCCCTTCCGTGATACAAAATCTCTCCAGAAGTTGGCTTTTCCAAGTCCATAAGCATATTTACAAGTGTTGTTTTTCCTGATCCTGATTCTCCAACTATTCCCAAAGTTTTTCCTTTATGAATTTTTAAATTCACTTTATTACAAGCCACTACTTTTTTATCATTTGATTTTTCATAAATTTTTGTAAGGTTTTTTGTTTCAAGAATTACATCATTAATATTAGACAAGCCTTTCACCTCCAATTTCAGGCACAGCTTCAAGCAATTTTTTAGTATATTCACTTTTTGGATTTTCTATAACTTCGTTTTTATTACCTGCATCAACTATTTTTCCATTCTGCATAACAATTATTTTATCCGAAATATATGCAGCGACTCCCAGATTGTGAGTTACCATTATGATAGAAGTGTCAAATTTTTTTCTGAGGCCCATTATTTCCTTCACTATTTGAGCCTGCGTTATAACATCTAATGCACTTGTAGGCTCATCTGCCAGAATAATTTTTGGATGGAAAGTAAGTGCCATTGCTATTCCTACACGCTGTTTCATTCCACCTGACAGCTGGTGTGGATAGCTTTTCATAATGATTTCAGGATCTGGCAAGTTTACTTTGGAAAACATATCTTTTGCTTTTTCTTCAGCTTCTTTTGCTGACATTCTGGAATGTGTCTGAATGTATTCAACAAACTGTTTTCCTATTTTTCTTATTGGATTAAGAGTTCCTCCTGAATCCTGTGAAATCATAGTTATTTCAGTCCCTCGCAGTTCCCTCCATTGATTAAGGCTTTTATTGAGCATTGATTCCCCATTATAAATTATATCGCCCGAAATTATTTTCCCTCCGTTTGGCAATAATCCCAAAATAGAAGAAAGAACGGTAGATTTTCCACTACCGCTTTCCCCCACAATTGTTATTATTTCACCTTTTTTCAATGAAAGAGAAAAATTTTCAACTACTGGAAGCTTATCTCCATACTGAATTGTCAAATCTTTTATCTCCAACATAAATTCTCCTTAATTAGCTTTTGCTACATCTTTTGTTATCCAGTAGTAATCCATTGGATACATTTTAAGCCCTGTTACCACTTTGTTGCTGTAAAGGAATGTAGTTTCATATCCAAAGAATAATGTCGCCGCATCGTTCATTATTAGCTGCTGTATTTTTACAACAAGATCTTTTCTCTTAGCTTTGTCAAATTCTTTTGATAATTCATCAAGCATTTTATCAACTTCAGGGTTTGAATAACCTGTTTTGTTTGTTTCTGCTTTGCTGTACCAGTTTTCATGCAAGTATTTTTCAGGATCTCCAGTGTTTGCAGCAAGTACATTCCAAATTAACATATCAAAGTTTGAATCGTCTCTCATGCTCAAAACTGTTTCATAGCTTACAGGTTTTAACGTAACTTTTATACCAATTTCTTTCATGTCAGTTTGAAATGCCTGAGCATAAATTTGCAATTCTTCTCTACTTGTATAAATTACAAAGTTCAAGTCAATTTTTGATCCATCAGGACGTTCTACAAACCCATCTCCATCTACATCTTTATATCCTGCATCTGCTAATATTTTCTTAGCACTTTCACGGTTATAGGCATTTTCATCTTTTAATTCATTAAATCCGTAGTCCAATGTTGGAGGAACTGGTGCTTTTCCTGGAGTTGCTCCACCTTGTAGTAAGTTTTGTGTATAGTTTTCTCTATTTGCACCTCTTATTATTGCTTCTCTCAATGCTTTGTCTTTCAATCCTTTTGTTTGATTCATAAACGCATAAGTTGATCTTAATGATTTCAATTCGTTTATTACAATATTTTTATCTCCTTCAAAATCAGCTTTATTAGTAACTTTCAAGTTGTATGCCACATCAATTTCTCCTGATTTTAGAGATAATGCTCTTGTATTTTGATCATTTATATCTTTAAATGTTACTTTTGCCAATTTTGCTTTTCCATTCCAGTAATTTTCATTTCTTACAACAACTGTCTGTTCACCAGGCTTAAATTCTTGTACAACAAACGGTCCTGTTGATATTGGCCCTTTTTGAGCAAATTCATCTGTATTAACTGACGTATCAACTATTAAGAACAACGGATCTGCCAATGATTCAGGCAATATTGCTACAGGCTCTTTTGTTTTTATTTTCAATTCTTGTCCACTAGCTTCTATTGAAGCATATTTAAAGAATGATTCTGCTCTTTTATTTTTAGCAAATACTCTTTCTATTGATTTTTTTACTGCCTCTGCTGTCAATGGATGTCCATTTGAGAAAGTTACTCCATCTCTTATCTTGAAAGTCCATTCTAATTTATCATCACTTAATTTCCAGTTTTCAGCAAGCAATGGCTGCAAGTTACCTTTTTCATCAAAAATTGTCAAGTTCTCTCCAACACCATAACGAGTTACAACCCAGCTAAAATACTGATCTGTAGGCTCAAGCGTATCTGCAAACGAAGTTACTCCAACTACAAGTTCATCTGGATTAGTTTTACTTTTTCCAGAACCACCTTTTCCACCACATGCTACAAGCAGCATCAACACTGCCAAAATTAAAATTAAAAATTTACTTTTACGATTTTTCAACATTCTTTTCTCCCTATTATATTTTATTTTTTGTTACTTTTTTATTTTTTTAAATTATTCACTTTTTACATCAACCAAATCTCTTACTGAATCTCCCAGCATATTGAATATAATTACAACAATTACTATTGCTAGCCCTGGATACATCATCATCCAAGGAGCTCTGCTAAGTGTTGTTCTACCTTCGTTAAGCATTGCTCCCCACTCTGGTGTTGGAGGCTGTGCTCCAAATCCTAAAAATGAAAGTGCTGCTATTTCCAGCATTAATGTTCCCATATCTGAAACTGCTGTTACTATCATCGTTGTAATCATATTTGGAATTATATATTTAAATATTATTGAGTAATCCCTGCTTCCTGTTATTTTTGCCGCTTCTACATACAGTTCCTGTTTTATTTTAAGAACCATACTTCTTGCAAGCCTTGCATATTTTGTCCAAGTAACTGCCGCTATTGCTATAATTGAATTTTTCACGCTCGGATTCAAAAGTCCAGCTATCGCTATGGCAAGAATTAATCCTGGAAATGCAATCATCATATCTCCAAGTCTCATTATTACCGTATCAACAATTCCTCCAAAATATCCTGCAAGCACTCCCAGTATAGTTCCTACAGCAAAAATTATGAACATCAAAGTCAAAGTCATGAATATTGAGTATCTTGAACCATATATAACTCTTGAGAATAAATCCCTTCCAAGCTGATCCGTTCCAAAAATATACTGTTTTGATGGACGTTGCAAACTTGGCGCTAATTGTTTAAAAGGATCATTTGGCACTATAAATGGTGCAAAAATTGCAATTAGTACCACAATAATCGCAAGTACCAGAAATATTTTCAGTTGTGTATTTTTTCCCATAAATTTCAATTTGTTCAAGTTTAAATTACCTCCTCAACTCTTGCATCTAGATATTTATACGAAATATCAACTGCGATATTTACTATCAGGTACAAGAATGCGATTATTAGCACATAAGACTGAATTAGCGGATAATCCTGAGCTGATATTGCTTTTACTGCCATTCTTCCCATTCCTGGCCAGTTATAAACTATCTCTACAACTGCAGTTCCTCCCAGAAGGCTTCCTAATGAAAGTCCTAGAAGCGTTATTATAGGCAACATTGCATTAGGCAATACATGTTTCCACAAAATATCACGTTCTTTTATTCCCCTCATTCTAGCCCCTGTCACATAACTTTTTCCAAGTTCTTCAAGAAATATGTGTCTTATTTGACGTATGTACTTAGCAGACATTGCTATCGCTATTGTTAGTGCAGGTAAGATCATTGAGCCAAAATCAGCATTTCCGCCTGAAACTGATACAAGTCCCAGCTGTACTCCAAATATGCTCAAAAATACTAGTCCTAACCAAAAACTTGGCACAGACATTCCCATGAATGTCAACATTCTTATTAAATAATCCTGCCATTTATTTTCTTTTACAGCCGCAAGTATTCCAGTCGGTATCGAAATTACGCACATTAAAAACAGTGCCATAAATGAAAGGGACAATGTTGGAATAAATGCCTGTGCTATCTTTTGAATTACCGGAATTCTTAACGAATAGGACTTCCCAAAATTACCTTGCAGAACTCCAAACAGCCATTTCCAGTATTGGATATAAAAAGGCTTATCAAGTCCAAGTTCAGCTCTTGTCTGTGCTAAAAGCTCTGGTGTTGGAAGATGTCCGCATTCTGTAAGCATAACTTGAGCAGGATCTCCTGGCGAAATATACATTAGACAGAATGTAAAAAAGCTTATCCCAAAAAGTACAACTAATATCTGTATAACGTATTTTATTATTTTTTTATTCTTTGCCATTATTTTATAAAATTTCCTCCTTTACAAAATTTATATTTTGTACAAATTAAAAAATCCAACTCAGAAAGTTGAATCAAATTTTATATATTAAAACAGATGAAAAGTATCTATGTAAATTTCCAGCAGTCTTTATATATTAAATTTTTCCCTTCCCGAAAAATGTAACTTTATTATATAGGCAAGTCTCCTGACTAACTTCATCCTACTCGTACCCTTCCCAAAATATAATGATATTTCAGTGGTTTTTCAATACTTTCGTCAGTATCACAGTAGAGGTGGCTGTACCAGATTCCAACTGGTTTCCTTATTAAGTTTATGCAACACCTATAAAATTATAAATTTAAAATTATTCTTTTGTTATATTAATAAACTTCTTCTAATTTATCCATAAACATTTTACGTATAAACTCATATTCTCCCATTCCTTTTAATAAAGGCGTTACTTCATATCCTTCATTTTGAAGAATTGTTTTCCAAGAATCTTCCTCATCAGAAGCCATATCATTTTTAGCATGATCTCCAGCTACTATCATAAATGGCTTTAATAATATTTTTTTAAATCCTCTTCCTTTTAATTTTTGAATAACATCTTCAATTGTCACTTGCCCTTCAACAGTAGCTATGAAAATATTATCTTTCCCAGCTTTCAGATATTCCTCTTGAAGCCGTTGATATGTACTGTCTGCTGCACTTTCGGAACCATGTCCCATAAACACAATGGCATCATTGCCTTCTGTACTGTTAAACTCTTCGTCGTTTACAACTTTTTCAAAATCTTCATCATTTACTAAAAGTGGTTTTGAAATTTTTCCATATTTATCATTAAGTTTAGCATACTCAATTCCATCAAGAATATGCAATGACATAGTTATAATTTCATCATAACCTTTATTTTTCAAAGCTTCCAGTCCTTCATTCTGATCAAATATGTGAATTCCTTCCTTTCTTTCCACTATTCGTCTTATAACTCCCGATGTATAGGCTCTTTCCACTTTTTCACTTCCATATTTAGCTCTTACTTCATTTTCAATCAAATCAAGGCATTTTTCTCTCGTATCCTTGTGCGATGTTCCAAAACTCGTTACTAAAACTGCTTTTTCCATAGACACTTCCTTTCATTCTTAAAGTTATAGATTTTTTACCTTCAATTTTCCATTTTATCTAAAACTAAATTTTTACCTCCTTTCTACAATATTATAACAATCCTACTAACCTACTTATGCTTCAATTTCTCAATTCTTCTGAACCCCATTAAGATTGACTAAATCCTAAAACTAATATAGTTGTATTAGTTTAAGTTTGGCAATCAAACTATTTCATCTTCATACCTACATTATAATAATTATTTGTTTTTTTTGCAACTGTTTTTTTACAGTCTTTTAATATTTTTAGATTTAGATATATAAATATAAATTTTTTAAATATCCCCTATTTATCAACAATATTCATTTCGAATCTTTGTTTTTCATATTTTTATAATAAATTTATAATTAATAATTTTAAAATAACAATTATAAACACTATCTTGTAAATAATCTAATAACAAAGTATAATGTAAATATTATTGTATTTCTTAATCTGAAGGGAGAAAAATGGAGAAAAAATATGTAATTTTTTTGAATGGGGAATATAAATATTCGCAGGAATTTATGGATAAACTTGTCTTGGAAAATGCAGTTTGCTTTTGTGCGGATGGTGGAGCAAATTTTGCTTTTAAATATGGGAAAATTCCAGAAGTTATTGTTGGGGATCTGGATTCGATTGAGAAAAAAGTTTTGGAATATTATAAAAGTAAAAATATTTTAGTAAAAAAATTTCCAAAAGACAAGGATTTTACAGATTTTGAGTTGATTTTAAAAGAAATTAATAAAATTTCGGAAAATAAGAATTCTGTTGAGAAAATATTTGTTGTTGGTGGGCTTGGGAAACGGATTGACATGACTTTGAGCAACTTATTCATAATGGAAAAGTATAAAAATCTCGTTTTTTTGGAGGAAAATGAAGAAATTTTTTATGCAGAAAAATCTTTTATCCTAAAAAATAAAAAGGAATATGAATTTTCAATCATTCCAATTAGTGAAAAAGTTGAAAAATTAACCTTAAAGGGCTTTAAATTTGAAACAGATAAAATTGATGTGAAAAGGGAAAGTTCCAGACTTGTGAGCAATGTTATTCTTGAAAATGAGGCTAGCGTAGAATTTGAAAATGGGAAACTGATAATTATTTTGAAAAATAATAATAAAAATCTTTTATACTAACCCCCCCTCATTTAAAAATAGTAATAAAATTTTATAATAATTAGTTTGGTAGTATTGTTAAAAAAATTAAATCTAATTTTTAAGTATCCATCTTAAAGATTTTTATAATAGGGTTGTTTAATAGCTAATTCATAATCATTCAATTAAATTATTTTTTATTATTTTTAAAATATTATAATTAATAAATATTTTTTCATATTATTATGGTTTTTCTTTTTATTCTCGTAGGATTGCTCATTGCCGCAAATCCTACAACCTATGGCTAGTCTACGACATTTTTCTGTACTGACAAAAAACTCGCTATGCTCAGACAGTTTTGCCAGCACAGAAAAATGCTCCGACGAGTTATTTATACTAGAATTTGATCGAAAAATTTAATTATTTAAAAATATTAGATTTATACCCTTTATTAGAAAAGTTTGTAATAATTTCGTTCTTTAAATGGGGTTTAGTAATTAAGTATAATAATCTTTATAATTTAGTATGGAATGTCGTAATTTTTTTGGAATGAAAACAACAAACACATTTATGTGTTTCTTTCGCCAGAACCTTTATATCAAATATATTTTATAGAGTTGTTCTAATCTTTATTCGCGAAAGTGAGCGTTAGCAAGTTTCGTTTTCATAGTACTTCAAGTTTATCCAAATAATAAAGTTCAGACCACTTTCCTAAATAAAATTTGGGAATATTTCAAAAAAATGCTTAGACGAGTCAGGGTTAGTGCGTAGCACTTTCGCCATTCTCTTTAATATATCATTATTTAAATATGTTAGAATAACTATTATTGCGAAATGAAGGGAAATGGCGATTGATTTCCCTTGCTTTATAAAAAAACATTTATTAACAATAAGCAGTTTTTCATAACTCTAAATAAAATCCCTTATATGGATATTTAATGATTAAATTTAATTAAAAGATATTTTATAAGCACCGTAGATTGTAAACAGTAAAATCTTGTAAAAAATCTTTAATTCCGTTAATTTTCTAATCTTTATTATTTAAATGGGAAGATGGTATAATAATAGATTTGTTTAGCAACTTATTTTTAAAACTAAAAGTTTATTAAAAAAACAGATTATCAAATAATAATAAAAAATAAAAAAGGATGTGTATAGATAATGAAAAAATTTAGAATCGAAAAGGAACATCAGAGGATGAAAATCTCGCAGTATTTACGGGAAGTGCAGAATTATTCGGGGAGAAGTTTGAGAAATGTGGAAGTTTTTTTGAATGGAAAGCAGGTAAGACTGACTAAGAAATTGCCGTCACATGGTAATTTGAGAGTTGTAGAGAAGAAAAAGGGGACGGACATTAAGCCGATTAAACTGCCACTTGATATTATTTTTGAAGATGAAGATATTTTGGTTGTGAATAAAGAGCCATTTTTGCTGACACATCCGACACAGAAAAAAGCTGATTTTACACTTGCGAACGGAATTGTAAATCATTTTTTGGAAAAATATGGTGAAGTTCGAGTGCCACGATTTTACAACAGGCTCGATATGAATACATCTGGGCTGATTATTATTGCCAAAAACAGTTTTGCACAGGCATTTTTACAAAATTTTTCGATTTTTGAGAAAAAATATCTGGCGATTGTGAATGGAATTATTGATGATAAGGAAATTGCTAGAATCAATCAAGAACTTGCAAAAGATGTGGAAAAACATAAGATTCAGGATTTGGAAAAGGAAAATTTGAAACCTGAAATTGAAAAAGTTAATTTTGGAGAAATGAAAAAATACGATGAAATGGAAAAAATAGAGAACAATTTAACTTTTGAAAATAAAGATAATAAAATTGAAGAAAATACAGATTTTAACAATAAAAAAGAAAATAATAATTTAAATCTGAAAAATAAAAGTAATTTTGAAAATATAAATTTTACAATAAATGAAAATATAGATTTTAACAGCAAAAATGCAAAAGATAATTTAAATTTGAAAAATAAAAATGATTTTAATAATGAAATTTTGGAAAAAAATGGAATAAATAAAATAGTTATTGAAAGACGGATTTTTCGGGATGGAGATAATTTGGAAAGGATAATTGATGAGCGGGGGCAATACGCAAAAACGGCTGTAAAAGTCTTGAAAACTTATCCTCAAAAAAATGCAACATTAGTAGAATGTGAACTGTTTACTGGGCGGACTCATCAAATTCGAGTTCATCTAAAATCCATCGGACACACAATCGTAGGAGACGAACTTTACGGAAATGGCTTAAATAAAGAACTTGGAATAAATAGACAATTTTTGCACGCTTATAAGGTAAAATTTACACATCCTGCAAGCAAAAAGGAAGTTGAACTGGAAATACCAATTTTTTCGGATATGAAAGAATTTTTGGAAAAATAGAAAAATTATATTTTTTCCAAAAAACTATTTTTAAAATAAGAATAAAAAATTTACGATTTGAAAAACAAAAAGAAAGGACAAAAAATGAAAAAATTTGATTTTTCTGTTGACTTGATAAATTATAATATTTTCAAGTCGCTTCTGATTTTTTCGATACCGATACTTGTGTCGAATATTTTTCAGCAGCTTTACAATATGGCGGATATTGCTATTGTGGGGCATACTTTGGGAGATAGGCTATTGGGGCTTCGGCGGCTATTTTTGAGCTGATTTTTGGATTTGCGTTAGGAATTGGAAATGGGCTTAGTATAGTTATAGCTAGAAATTATGGGGCAAATAACAATAATCTTTTAAAGAAATCGGTGGCTGGCTCGATTGTTATTGGAATTTGGATTACTGTGGGAGTAATGATTTTATCACGATTTATTCTTATGCCGCTGCTAAAAATCTTGCATACGCCTGAAAATATTATAAAAGAAGCATTTGAATATATAAACATAATAACAATGTTTATTGGCGTAACTTTTTCCTACAACCTGTCGTCAGGACTTTTACGTGCAATCGGAAACAGCTTTATGTCGCTTGTATTTTTGGTAATTGCCTCAATTTTAAATATTTTTCTTGACATTTATTTTATAACTTCCCTTAAAATGGGAATTGGCGGAGTTGCGATTGCAACAGTTATTGCACAGGCAATTTCAGTTATCTTAAGTATTATCTACATTTACGTAAAAGAGCCGATTTTAATACCTAGAAAAAAACATTTCAGATTTGATAAAAAATTGTACAAGGAACTGCTTGGACAGGGACTTTCTATGGGATTTATGATTACGATTGTACTTATGGGAACGCTGATTTTACAGTATGCGATAAATGGGTTTGGATATTTGATTATCGCTGGGCATACTTCGGCAAGAAAACTTATGGGATTTTGCAACATTCCCCTAACTACAATAGCGCTCGCACTTGCAACTTTCGTTTCCCAAAATAAAGGTGCAAACAAAGTAGATAGAATCCGAAAGGGCGTATTTTACGCTAATATGATGGATATAGTTTTTGCAATCGGAATCACAATTTTTGTATATTTATTTTCCAAAAACATGATTCACCTGGTGTCAGGCTCTGAATCTGAAATCGTCCTCCACAACGGCTCAACCTACCTAAAAATCGCCTCCCCATTTTTCACAATACTAGGAATCCTCTTTAACTTGCGATACGCTTTACAGGCTCTTGGAGAGAAATTGATTCCTCTTGTTTCCAGCGTAATAGAATTTTTTGGAAAAATAATCTTCGTAATTTTTATCGTTCCGAAATTAGGCTATTTTGGAGTAATGATTTGCGAGCCGCTGATTTGGATTGTGATGGTGGGGCAATTGGGAATTGCGTTTTATGGGAATGAGTATGTGAGGGCAAAAAAATAATGGAAAGAGGTATAAAATATGAATAAAGAACTAAAAAAAATTATTTATTTTGACGAGAATTCAGCTACAGATTTAGTGTATGTAAAATTTGATGGTAAAGTTTTAGAAACACATACTAATAAAAAGGATTCACAACATAAAGTAGGAGTAGAAATAAAACCAGAATTACCGGAAATATTTAAATTAATTGGTAATATATCTAAATGGAAATTACCTTTAAAAGTAGGAAAATTTGGTTATGAGTACAATAGAGAAAGTGAAAAAATAATTAATAAAGTAGTTTCAAATACAGTCTTGACAGATTATTTAAAAATTTCTAAAAATGATAATGATATTAAAAAATTTGAGAATATTAAATTAAGTATTTATCCTAATTCTTTAGCCTTTTTTAAATTAATAACTCCATATATGGCAATGACTGATGGAGAATTTGGAGATGAGAATTTAAAAATAAATATCGCAGATATGGATTTGGTTTTAGAAAAAGCTAAAGGATATTATGAATTAATTTTAGAAGGAAATAAAATAAAAAAAGTTTTAAGATTTAATCTCTCATCTTTTAAAAATAGTTATTCTTTAGCGGATTTATTAAAAATGAATCTAACATATCATGCAATTAAAGTAGGCAAAATAAATTTAGATTTATTAGATATACAAAATGAGTTCCTTCCACAGAATAATGAAATTTCTATAGATAATTTTATAGAACAAGAGCAAGAAAATATAGAATTTATTGCAGAAGTATATGATGTTATTTTAGCGGGGGTATTTCTATGATAACTATATATTTTGGTCCAAAAGTAGCATTTGAAAAAGTTATACCTAATAACTCAAAAAAAATTCATGGATTGATGGAATTAATAAGACAAAGTGATAAAAAAAGAAATATTATTTATTTAAATGAAATAAAGGAAGATAAAGAAAAAAAAGAAAAAATAGAAGTATTGGTAGGAAAATCAGAAGAATACTCAATGATTAAAGAAGAAGCATTGAATGATTTTGTGACTATACTTGAGGAATATAAAATAGAGGATATGTATTTTCAAAATCCTCCAAAATTAATATTTGAAATGTTGAAAAAAAGTTATAAAAAAAAAGAAATAAAAATAGAATATTTTGAATTTAAAGATATAGATGAAAAAATTATATTAGAAATAAATTCTAAATTTGATACAAAAATCATTGGTCAAAATAATGTAAAAGAAAAATTACTAATTAATTTGTATTCAAATATAAAAAAACTTAAAACTAAACCTTTAATTTTAATGTTTTATGGTCCATCAGGAGTAGGAAAAACAGAAACAGCTAAATATTTATCTGAAATTTTAGGGGAAAAACTCTTTCGAAAACAATTTTCAATGTATCAAAATAATTCTTTTTTTGACTATGTTTTTGGAGAAAAACATGGAATTTCCTCTTTGGCTCGAGATTTGTTAAATAGGGAAAGTAATGTTATTTTATTTGATGAATTTGATAAAGCAGAATCAACGTTTTATAGTGCATTTTATCAATTATTTGATGAAGGGATATTAATTGATAAAAATTATGAAGTAAAACTTAAAAATAGTATAATAATATGCACTTCAAATTATAGAAATCTACTAGACATAAAGAAAAAATTAGGCGAAGCGATTTATTCACGATTTGATGATTTTATTGAATTTAAAACAATAAATTATAATGATATGGCTAACATAGCAAAACAAATGTATGAAAAAAATTTAATAAAATTAAATTTAGAAGAACAGAAAATAATTGAAGAAAGTAAAATTTTTAATACAATAATTGATAATATCCAAAAATTTTATAATGTACGACAATTAGAAAAAATAATAATTCAATTGATTGCAAAAGAATTGTTAAAAAACAAATTGAATGATTTTGAAAATATGAATAATTAGAATCAAACTGCTTTTAATATAATAATTAAGCAACGAAAATTACTAAGAAATCGTTGCTTAAAAATTATTGATTATTTTTGTATTTTTGATAATTTAATTTGTTATAAGACTGCAAAGTTTCTTGTTATCTGAAATACGATATAAATCCATTTTAACTCTGTTCTTTTTATCAAATGAATAAGATAGCTTGTAATTAGAAAAGACATTCGTTTTTTCATTTAAATTTGTAAAGTAGATGGTTTTTTCATCTTCTTTTACTTCATAATCTAATTGTGAAAGTTCAAGGGCAACTTTTCCTGTTTTTAGTGCTGCACGATTATCTAATATACTAATTGAAATAGAAGGTTTACCATCTTCATTTAAAAATTTTACATAGGTAAGTCCTTTAAAGGTTTTATCAACAGAATAAGGACATCTCCAAAGTTCTTTGGATATTATATTGATATCAGAATTAGAAAAACTTAAACTAAAAGTCAGTAAAAACAATGCAAATATAATTTTTTTCATAAAATCACTCCTAAATAACAATTTTTGTATATTTTATAATATTTTTTTAGGAAAATCAATAATAAAAACTAATATTTAAAATTTCACATTATTTTTAGAATTAAACGCATTTTGAAAAAATCCATCGGATAAATTAAATTCAAAAGTTTCACGGCTGATGTAACCGACAGTTTTGTCGCTTTCGTAAAGTTGAATGAGAAAATCTGCCATTTCTTCGGATGTATGATAGTTTGGATAAGATTTATCATAATCAAAATTAGTCTTACCAGTTGCGACATTTCCAAAGTTAGTTTTGGTTGCGGCGGGTGCTAGGACTTTTGCTTTTAATTGTGCGTTGTTTTGCTTTAATTCTAGTGCAAGTCCTTCTGTGAAGGCGTTTACGTAGAATTTTGTGGCACAGTAGACAATTGCGTTTGGAACGATTGTGTAGCCTCCTGCTGAGGAGATATTGATTAATTGAGAGCCTTTTTCGTTGTGGTAATCTTGGACGTATAAAGAAGATAGCAAAGTTAATGCCTCTACATTGAGATGAAGCATATCTGAAATTTTATTTAAAGGCTGCTCTTTTACATTGCCATACATTCCAAAACCTGCATTGTTTATTAAAGTTTCAATGTGATAATTTTTTAATTTTGAATATAGTTCAGAAATTTTATCGACATCGGTTAAGTCAAAATCTATTACAAGAACGTCCAAATTAGGATTTTTCTTCAAAATTTCGCTTTTTAGATCCTCTAGTAAATTCTTTCTTCGTGCAATCAGAATAAGATTTTTATTTCTTTCTGCGAATTTTAGAGCCACAGCCTTTCCTATTCCCGAACTTGCTCCTGTTATAACAGTATATTTGGTTTTCATAGTTATTACCTCCATAAATTTGATAAATAAAGGATAGCAGTTAGAGTATAGTATAAGTCAATAACTTTTTTGAAAGGAGAAAATAAAATGAAAAAGAATGAACAAAAAATAATGCAAATAAAGGAATTTTCAGAAAAAACAGGCTTAACTCCATATACAATAAGGTTTTATGAAAAAAAGGAGCTGTTTCGTGTAAAAAGAGACAAAAAGAATAGAAGAATATATGATGAAACTGATATTGAATGGATAAAAATGTTAAAAAGATTAAAAGACATGGGAATGAAATTAAGTGAAATTAAGAAATATTCAGATTTACGATATGAAGGGAACGGAACGATAAAAGAAAGAATGAAAATTTTGACAAATCATAAAAAATATGTAAATATAGAAATTGAAAAGTGGCAAAAATATTTACAAAATCTTGATGATAAACTTGAGATTTATGAGAGTTTTTTAAAAAGTATTTCTGAAAAATAAAAGGGTCATAAATATATAGAAATTTAGGAGTAAATATGCTTACAGATACAAATATAACTTGGGGCTTTGTCTTGTTATCCCCTTTTATAATTCCAATATTAATTTTATTAACTTTCTGGTTTTTTGTTTCAAAACGAAAGTTTAATTTTCTTATCGCATTTACAATTTTATCATTATTATTTGTTAGGTATCTTCGTTTTCCCTATGATACAGTTAACCGTAACAGTGAACTCGAAGTATCACAAAATTTTTTGATAAAAAGAACTTTGAGTTCAGATTCAGAGCATGAAGTTTATAAACTTGTTGATAAGACGAAGCTTGAAGATTTGATTTTGTATTTAAATGGATTAGCTAAAATTAATAATACTTGGGTTGGTTATATAGAAGAAACAGATTCTTACGAAGGAAAATATGGTGTCAAACCAGAAACATATTTTTTCATTAATGACAATAAAATTGAATATAACTTAGATGAGAAAACTTTAGAAAAAAGATTAGGTTTAAAAGAAATAAAATTACAGGATGCTGAGTACTTTGTTGATAAATTTGGGAGTAAAAAAGAAATCTTATATCAATATCAATTAGATAAAACAGGAGATTTAGATGAAAATATTTCTTTAAATTCAGAATTAAGCAAGAAATTGGAAACAAAGTATAAAAAAGACAGAGCGTTCTATTTGATATTTTGGAGTGTAATGTTGCTTATAGAAATTATTTATCTGTTTATAAAAAATAGAAAAATTACAAAAAGTAATAAAGATTAGAAGGAGAAAAAAGGATGGAAAAAAATGAAAATAAATTTATGTCAAAAGCAAAAAGTTTTTTAGTATTAGTTTTATTTACGATAATTTATATTTTTCTTCAAAAAATTATATCAGCAGCTTTTTTTCTATTTTTAATGGCTTTTATGATTTCTTATGGAAATACAATTGAAATATTGATGATTCCCTTGATAATAGCGCTTGCATTTGTGTATTATTTTGGATATTTGAGTAAAGATTTTTTTCAAAAAATAAATAAATTATTTATAAGTGGTGTGATGATTATAATTTTACTTTACTTTATATATAAAATTTTTAATAATAATGAATTTGAGGCGGGACAGACAACAGTATATATTTTTTGTACAATCTCACATATCTCATATACAATTGGAGCATTTCATAGCGATAAAGTCAAGAAAATATTAGACAGAATAAAATTTAAAAGAAAAAAATAAAAGAAGGAGAAGAAAAATGAAAAAAAATACAGACAAACTTATGACGAAACAGAATAATCCTTTAGGATTAATTTTATTTACAATAATTTATTTTTTAGTTCAGTCAGCAATATATCCAGTGTTGGCATATTTGTTTTGGTTTATTTTTACATTATTTTCTACTGGGGTTTTGTTGAAAGCTCCAGAGCAGATTTTGAAGATTTTTATAATTGTGTTTTCGTTGTTTTGCTTGATAATAATATTGGGAATTATGTACTTCTTAGGATATTTGTGCAAAAGATTTCTAAAAAAAATGAATAAAAAAGCATTAATTTTGGTAATGATTGTAATATTTATTTATTTTGTGTTTAGGGCTATTTTTGAAGATGAAAATAGTTCGATAATGTCTAGTTTGACAAATGGGAGAAAATATATATTTTGTATATTATCGCATGTTTCATTTGTAATTGGAGCATTTTATAGCGATAAAGTCAAGAAAATATTGGACAAAATAAAATTCAAAAGAAAATAAAAATTTTTTTACAAATCCAATTTGCTTATGGCATTTTTATCTGTTATAATTATTTTAATGGGAATAAATAAATTTTTTAGATAAATTTAAAATAGGAGCAGTATTTATGGGAAAAGAACATAAAAATATAATGTTGCTGGGGACAGGTTCTAATGTGGGAAAAAGCATAATCAATGCAGGATTTTGCAGAATATTTTATCAGGACGGGTATAGTGTGGTGCCGTTTAAGTCACAGAATATGGCTTTAAATTCGTTTATTACGAAGGATGGAAAAGAGATGGGGAGAGCTCAAGTGGTGCAGGCTGAAGCGGCTAATATCGAGCCTCAGGCATTTATGAATCCAATATTATTAAAGCCTACAACAGACAGAAAATCACAGGTTATTGTGAATGGAAAAGTTTACAAAAATATGGATGCGAGGGAATATTTTGCCTATAAACATAATTTAAAAAAGGATATAATGGCGGCGTACAATCACATAAGGGACAACTTTGATATTTGTGTGCTGGAAGGGGCAGGAAGCCCTGCGGAAATTAATTTGAAGGAAGACGATATTGTAAATACAGGAATGGCTGAAATGGCTGATTCGCCTGTTATTTTAGTTGCTGATATTGACAGAGGCGGTGTTTTTGCGGCAATTTATGGGACAATTATGCTTCTTGAGGAAAGTGAGAAAAAACGTATAAAAGGTGTAATTATAAACAAATTTAGGGGGGATAAGAGCCTTTTGACTCCTGGAATTGAGATGATTGAAGAGTTGACAAATGTGCCTGTTTTGGGAGTAGTACCGTTTGTCCCACTGGGAATCGAGGAAGAGGACAGTCTGGGAATCGATAAGTATAATGTGAAAAAAGAAGGAAAAATTCGGATTTCGGTTATTAAACTAAAACATATATCGAATTTTACAGATATTGACGCACTTAGCCATTATAACGATGTTTCCTTAAAATATGTTACAAAAAGCTCTGAACTTGGAGATGAGGACATTATTATTATTCCTGGCTCTAAAAACACTGTGGAAGACATGAAGGATTTAATTGATAAAAATATAAGCAGGGAAATTATAAGGCTTGCAAAAAGAGGAACAATAGTATTTGGAATTTGTGGTGGTTTTCAAATAATGGGACAAAAAATAATGGATCCTCAAAATATTGAGTCTAATCTAAAAGAAATTTCAGGTTTAGATTTATTAGACATAGAAACAGTTATGGAAACAGCAAAAACAACAACACAGTATGAAAATAAAATAAAAAATGCAGATGGGATACTCGCTGGAATGGATGGCATTGAAATAAAAGGCTATGAAATACATCAAGGCTACAGTTATCCTGTACACGAAGAAAAAACCAAGATAAAATGTATCTTTGACGATGAAAAGCTAAAAGGCGCTGTAAAAGGCAATGTTGTCGGAACCTATATTCACGGAATATTTGACAATTCTGAATTTACAAATCATTTTCTGAACGAAGTAAGAAAACTTAAAGGGCTAGACAAAGTCGATGAAGATTTTAGTTTCAAAGAATATAAAAACAGGGAATACGATAAATTAGCACAAATTTTGCGAGAAAATGTGGATATTGATAAGGTTTATGAAATAATGGGGTAGGACAAGAAATCAAATAGATTAAAATGAAAACGTAATTTAACATTTATAGGAAAAGTTTGTAATGAATTCATTATCAAAATAGAGTTTAGTATAAATTCTCTTAATAAAAAAACTGCACCTCTTATATTATATATAATTTTGGGGGTGCAGTCTAGTCAATCTATGAATTAAATAATATCTTTTTTTATCTTAATTACGATAATATCCTTCTCCATCATATCCCATTACATCTGGCGTTGAACAACTGATTAAAGTCAATCCTAGTAAGCCTATAATTAATATTTTAAATATTTTGTTCATAAAAATCTCTCCTAACTATTATTTGGGGTAATTGTTTAATAATCTTCGTACGTACAGATTCTTCCCATTCCCCACATACCTGTATTTGATCCGCTACAACCTGTAAATCTTTTGTTTTCATAAGGTGTTTTACGGCACTCTTTCTTACGTCCATTGCTATCTAAAAGACAATGAGGTCTCTCAATTGTGGTTTCTCCTGTTCTGGTATCGTAATATCTACCTGTCAGAGTGTCGTCTTTTTTAAGTTCTGCCCACTCTCTTGGATCAAACAATTCACAGCTTGTAACTGTTAATGCTAGTAAAATTAAAGCTAAAATTTTAAATACTACTTTCATAGACATTCAACTCCTTTAATTTAATTTTTTTATTATTGTACTCTATGTTCTAAATATTGTGATTTAATTCTCATTTGTTTTTTCTGTTTTTTTTTTTTTTTTTTTGAACATAGTTTAATTTTAAAATTAAACGAATTGATACTATTTCCCATTAAAACAATGGAGTTTTTATAATTCCGTTTAGCAAGGGGTCAAGACCCCTTGTCAGAAAGTAAATAGGAAATCTCTTTTCTTTTTTTCAAATGGGGTTTAGTATGAGTCAGAATCTATAATCAAACACTTTATATCTTACCTATTAAAAAAATAAAATTACAATAAGTTTTTATATTTTTTAGTTTGTCGCAATATATTAGATGTGTTCGATAACCTAAGTTTTTTTATTTTCACAAGGGGTCAAGACCCCTTGCTTTAGAATATTTGTTTTATTAAATTCTAAATATATATATAATTATCGAACAGGTCTATTATACAATCTATGAACTAAACAAAAAAAATTATAAATATTTAAATATATATTTGATTTTAAAAGATTTTTAATGTAAAATAAGATGAGAGATTGTATAAAGACAATTTTCTTGAAATGGAGGGAGAAATGGATTTTCATGGTGGAAATATTTACAAAATATTTAGGGAAAAAAATATAACAGAAATACTGGATTACAGCTCAAATATCAATCCTTACGGAGTGCCAGAGAGTTTAAAGCAGAAGATTATCGAAAATATTGGGATTCTTGAGAGGTATCCTGACCCTGATTATGTGGAATTGCGTGAAAAATTGGCTCAACTGAATAAAGTTGAGCTGGAAAATATTGTGCTGGGAAATGGTGCGACGGAAGCTATATTTTTGTTCATAAAAGTAATAAAACCCGAAAAAGCGCTGATTGTATCGCCTACTTTTGGGGAATATGAAAGGGCAGTAAGAGCGTGCAAAAATTCTGAAAGTCAGAAAATTGAAATTGAATATTTTGAATTAGAAGAAAAAGATGAGTTTAGACTTAATATTGGGAAATTAAAAAAGGAACTTGAGAAAAAATATGATTTAGTAATAATTTGCAATCCAAATAATCCGACTGGAAAATTTTTGAAAATGGCTGAAACAGAGGAAATTTTGAGAGAATGCAATAGATATGCTACGAAGTTATTTATTGATGAGGCATTTATCGAATTTTTAGAGGATGGATTAAAGGAAAGCGTTGTAAACAGTGGGGAAAATAAGAAAAATTTGTTTGTAACTCGTGCATTTACAAAATTTTTTGCTATTCCAGGATTACGATTGGGATATGGAATTTATTTTGACAAAAATTTGGAAAAGAAAATCGCTGAAAAAAAAGAGCCGTGGAGCGTGAACAATATCGCTGAAATGGCTGGAATAACAGTACTTGATGATACAGGGTATATAGAAAAGACATTAAACTGGATAACAGAAGAAAAAAAATACATGTATGAAAGACTGAATGAAATTTCAAAAATAAAGCCTTATAAGAGTGAAGTGAACTTTATTTGCGTAAAAATAAAAGATGAAATGATTTCTAAAGGGATGAATGTGAAAAAATTGCGGGAAAAAATGATGGAAGAAGGAATTCTGATAAGGGATGCGTCCAATTTCAAATTTTTAGATGAAAGATTTTTTAGGCTGGCAATTAAGGACAGAAAGAGCAATGATAGGGTTATTGAGACTTTGAGAGAAATTTTAGAATAGAAAATAGGCAATTGTAAAAGTAAACTAACTAATATCGCAAGGGGTCAAGACCCCTTGTTAGAGAGCAGAAAAAAGAAGAAAATTAAAGATTTAAAAATACTGTATTTATCGAAATTTTTAAACTTTTACAAATAGTTAGAATAAAAAAGAAAAGAAAAGAAAAGGAAAAGAAAGTAAAGGTGTATTATTTATGAAAAGAGGATTATTATTTATTTTATCAGTATTTTTAATTTGCTCTCTTTTTGCTTTTGGAGAAAGCTTTCCAGATAAGGCAAAAAATGTAAATGGATTCGTTCCGACAGGCTGGAAAATGATTCTTTCGGCTAAAGGGGATTTGAATAACGATAAACTTGAAGATGTTGTTATTGTTATCGAAAAAACTGATAAAGCAAATATTGTAAAAAATGAGAATCTTGGCTCTGAATATTTAAACTTGAATCCAAGAATACTTTTGGTTTTGTTCAAGCAAAAAAATGGAAGTTATATTTTGGCAAGCAAGAATGACAAAGGTTTTATCAAAAGTGCAGGAGATAAGGAAAATCCAGCTCTTATGGATACTTTAGACAACATCAGCATAAAAAATAATATTTTAAAAATTAAATTTAATTATTTTTTAAGTGCAGGAAGCTGGTCAGTAACACAAAATACATACACTTTTAGATTTCAAAACAAAAAATTTGAACTCATAGGGTTTGACAATAATTCATATATGAGAAATTCTGGCAATCAAGAGGAATTTAGCATTAATTTTTCTACTAATAAAGTAAAAATTACTACTGGCGAAAATATGTTTGATGAAAAGGCAAATAAGCCTAAGGAAGAATGGAAAACTGTTAATATTAAGAAAAAATATGTGTTAGACGAAATGACAGACGATATAGTCGATGAGATTGCGAAATATGCTTATTAGTATTTTAAATGGGGATTCTTATGATTTATAAGATATTCCCTATTATTTTATAGTAAAACTGCTTTAAAACTAAACTCAAAAGTTATGACTATTTTACTCGAACCCTAAATATATATAATTTTTAGTAGTTTAATTTTAAATAGGTTTGAATATATTTTGTTATAAATTTACAATTAGAATGTTTGAGAATCTTATTATTAAATTGAATTGACAAAAAATGGAAAAATTAATAGAATATAGATAATCGTCTGTAAGGAGAAAGAGTAAAAATAAAAAAATTAAAATACTAAAATTTATGCATCATTTCATATAACAAATTAAATTTAGTAATATTCATTTTGGAGATAGAAATTAAGAAAAATTATTTTAAAAAATTACAAAATTATATAAAATAAAAATTGGAGAGAAAAAAAATGAAGGAAAATTTAGTAAAAAATTTTTATATTCTAAGTTTTAGTTATAAAAATTTGAGTTTGGAAGAAAGGGAAAAGTTTGTAAAAGAGGGGTATAGACATGTTTTGAGGGGGTATTTGGAAAAAGGGATTATAAAGGGGTATGTGGCTGTCGAAACTTGCCTTAGGATAGAGCTTTATTTGGATGTTAGCAAGGAATTTGAAATTGAGAGTTTAAAGAGGGATTTTAGAATTGATAAGATGAAGGACTATAAAGGTGCTGAAGCTGTGAATTATTTGTTGCGGGTGATTTGTGGGCTGGATTCAATAATAAAGGGAGAGGATCAGATTCTTGTACAGCTTAAAAAAGCATATTTTGACGCTCTTGACAAAAATATTACATCTTCATTTTTGAATATAATGTTTAATCAGGCGATAGAAACTGGAAAAAGATTTAGGGCGGAAAGCAAGATAAATGAAAAAAATATTTCACTTGATTCGATAGCTGTAAAATTTATAAGAACAAAATTTGAGAGCCTTGAAAATAAAAAAATATTTGTAATTGGAGTGGGAGATTTGAGCCAGTCAATTCTTGCACTTCTTCACAAAATGAACAATTGCCATTTGACAATGACAAATAGAAGTTTACGACGATCAATTGAATTGCAGAAAGTGTATCCAGACGTTCAGACAGCAGAATTTAACGAGAAATATAATGTTATAAAAAATATGGATATTGTAATAAGTGCCACTTCTGCACCACATTTGATTCTTGAAACAGCGAAAATTCAAAATATTTTGAATGATGGAAAAAAACGGTTTTTCCTTGATTTAGCCGTTCCTAGAGATATTGAAGCAAGTATAGGGGAGTTTGAAAATGCTTCGCTTTATCATTTGGAGGATATTTGGGATGAATATAATAAAAATGTGGAAAAACGGGATGAAATTGTAGAAAAATATTCTTACATTATTGAGGAGCAGTTAAAAAAAATAGCGGAAAAACTTGAAAAAAGAAGAAAATATACGAATCAGAAAAATATTGAGATGGGTGAAAATAGATGAAATCAAATAAAATAATTATTGGAACGAGAGGAAGCATTTTGGCACTTGCACAAGCGGAAAAAGTGAAAGAAATGCTTATTAAAAAATATGATGAATTAAGAGAAAATGAGAATTTTTGTGAAATTGAAGGATTTGAGAAAAAAAGTCCACTGGAAATAGAACTGAAAGTTATAGTTACAAAGGGAGATAAAGACCTAAGGGACTTTACAAAAATAAAAGGAACTACGCAAAAGGACTTGTTTGTGAAGGAAATTGAAAAGGAAATGCTGGAAAATAAAATAGATTTGGCGGTACATTCGTTAAAGGATATGCCACAGAACACTCCAGAAGGACTTTTAAACGCATGCTTTCCAATGAGGGAAGACAACCGTGATGTGCTTGTTTCAAAAAACGGGAAAAAATTAAAAGAACTTGATGAAAATTCTGTAATTGGGACAGGAAGCATAAGACGGGAAAAGGAGCTTTTGAATTTGCGAAATGATGTAAAGATAAAAGCAATTCGTGGAAATATTCACACAAGGTTAAAAAAACTTGATGATGGGGAATATGATGCGATTGTGCTGGCTGCGGCTGGATTAAAAAGAGTTGGGCTGGAAAACAGAATTACTGAATATTTTGATAAAGATTCATTTATGCCAGCACCAGGACAAGGGATTTTGTGTATTCAATGCAGGGAAAATGATAATAAAATACTAAATCTTCTGAAAATTATAAATGATGATGAAGTTACGATAATGTGTAAAACTGAAAGAGAATTTTCAAAAATTTTTGATGGAGGATGCCATACTCCGATAGGCTGTTCATCGGTTATTGAAGGAAATACATTAAAATTAAAGGGAATGTTTAATAATAACGGAATCAGAATATTTAAAGAAGTTGAAGGAAATAGGGAAAATCCAAAGGAAACTGCACAAAAATTGGCTGAAGAAATAAAAAAAGAGGAGATGAAAAATGAGAAAAGGTAAAGTTTATATCGCAGGAGCAGGCTGTGGAGATGAGGGGCTTATAACTTTAAAATTGAAAAACGTGATAGAAAAAGCTGACTGCATTGTTTATGACAGGCTTGTAAATGAAAATATCTTACAATATGCAAAATCTGATGTAGAAATGATTTATATGGGTAAAGAAAATACTGCTGGAGGAAAATTGCAGGCAGAAATAAATAAGAAATTAGTGGAAAAAGGTAAAGAAGGACTTGAAGTTCTAAGACTAAAAGGAGGAGATCCTTTTGTATTTGGACGAGGAGGAGAGGAAATAGAGGCTTTAGTTGCTGAAAATATAGATTTTGAGGTAATTCCAGGGATAACTTCTTCAATCGCTGTGCCAGCTTATGCTGGAATTCCTGTTACTCACAGAGGAATTAATACTTCCTTTCATGTATTTACTGGACATACGCAATTTAATGGAATAGAACTTGATTTTCCAGTTATTGCAAAATTGGAAGGAACTTTGGTCTTTTTAATGGGATTAAGCAATCTTGAAAAAATAGCAGAAAATTTGATAAATAACGGAAAAAATCCGAAAACACCTGTTGCAATAATAAAAGATGGAACAACGACAAGACAGAAAACTTACACAGGAACATTGAAAACAATAATAAATACAGTAAAAGAACATAATGTAAAATCGCCTGCCATTATTTTGATTGGAGAAGTGGTGAATTTACGGGAAAAAATGAAATGGTTTGAGAATAAGCCATTATTTGGGAAAAATATTCTTGTTACAAGAAATAGGGAAAAACAAGGAAATATATCAAATAAAATAAATGAACTTGGCGGACAGGCTTTGAGCCTTCCATTTATTAATATAGAGTATGTCGATTTTGAAATGCCTGATTTGAAGGAATACAGCACCCTTCTATTTAACAGCATAAATTCTGTTATTGGATTTATGAGAAAAGTAAAGGATATCCGTGCTTTAGGAAATGTTAAGATAGGTGTAGTGGGAGAAAAAACTGCTGAAGAAATTGAAAAATATAAAATAATTCCAGATTTTTATCCAGAAGAATATACGGTAGAAAGACTGGCTAGTGAAAGTGTGAATTTTACTAAAGAAGGAGAAAAAATACTGTTTATAGTATCTGACATTTCTCCAGTAAATGAAAAAAAATATTCAGATTTATACAACAGAAATTATGAAAAACTTGTAGTGTATAAAACTCAGAAAGTTGAAGTGGAAAAGGAAGAAGCTGAAAAATATATAAAAGAAAGCGACATTTTAATGTTCTTAAGCTCATCAACATTTAAAGCCTTTGCTGATAGCATAAACTTGACTGAAAATGAGGAAATAAAAGAAATTCTGAAAAATAAAATTATAGCATCTATTGGTCCTGTTACTACAAAAACTATTGAAAAATATGGATTAAAAGTAGGAATAGAGCCTAAGAAATATACTGAAGATGGATTATTTGATGAAATTTTGAAACAGACAGCAAAAGGATAAGGAACACCTTTTTATACTAGACAAAAGAAATATAAAGATGAAGTTTATCAGGCAATAAAAGAGCTGTGAAATGTTATAAGTATCCTAGTGAAAATGTCTATTGTGAGGATAAGTACGAAAATTGAGTTCATTAATTTGTAAATTTAGTGAAATGAATTGCTGTGTTTGGAAGTGGAATTTTTAAGATTCTGCTTCTTTTTTTGAAAAAATTGAGAAACATTAAAATCCATTGTGTTGTTGTTGTTTTGTTTTGTTTTGGAAAGTAAATAATAAAACCCACTGGCTAGCATATAAACCAGTGGGTATAAGGTAGAAAGGAGATTATCAAGTGCCGACTATCCTTGACGGCTTAAAATCAAAAATAGAACGATTATAACCAGCAAAATAGCCCAGTCTTGATTAATCATCGTTACCACCTCCAATCACGAGGATTTATCAATCAAGGTTGCGAATCTTGATTAACTTTAAAAGTTATATCACAAAAAAAAAGTTCTAGTCAATAAAGATTAGAACTTTCTTCTCGCATTTTTTAAAAACCTCGTGATTGTTTTTTATATGAAACTATTATAGCATTTTTTTCAATTTTATTCAATGCCTATTTTCATTTTGGGAAATTTAAACTTTTTAATATATTTAAAGTGTGATATAATAAAAACATAAATTTTATAGTATAAAATATAGAAAAGTGAAGCAAACAGGAGGAAAAATGTTAGACAAATTGGCACACTTGAAAGAAGAAGTGTTAGCAAAACTTAAAGAAGTGGAAAATCTTGAGGAGCTGAATGACCTAAGAGTTAAGATATTGGGGAAAAAAGGGGAATTTACAGCTATTATGAAGGGAATGGCTGATATTGCGGCTGAAAAGCGGGCTGAATTTGGAAAAGTTACGAATGAAATAAAAAATGTACTGCAAAATAGATTTGAAGAAGTAAATACTGATTTAAAGGAAATTGCAAAACAGCAAAGATTGAAAAATGAAACTATAGATGTGACTTTGCCAGGAAGAAAGGCTAACGTGGGTTCGCTTCATCCGCTTACAAAGACGGTTATGGAAATAAAGGATATCGTTTCTACAATGGGATTTGACATTGTGGATGGACC
Source organism: Leptotrichia massiliensis (assembly GCF_900104625.1). NCBI lineage: Bacteria > Fusobacteriati > Fusobacteriota > Fusobacteriia > Fusobacteriales > Leptotrichiaceae > Leptotrichia > Leptotrichia massiliensis. Next base: position 527,369 of record NZ_FNVZ01000004.1, on the reverse strand, counting down.
AGAAGTGGAATATGTGAAATACAATTTTGATGCATTAAACATTCCAAAAACACATCCTTCACGTGAAATTTCAGATACATTTTACATCGAAGAAGAAAATGTTGTGTTAAGAACACAGACTTCTGGTATGCAAATTAGATATATGGAAGATAGAAAACCTCCATTTAGAATGATTTCAATTGGAAAAGTTTACCGTCCAGACTACGATGTGTCACATACGCCAATGTTTCATCAGATGGAAGGGCTTATGGTAGGAGAAGATGTTTCTTTTGCTAATTTTAAGGCGATTTTGGAAAATATCGTGAAAAAAATATTTGGAGAAGACAGAAAAGTAAGATTCCGTCCACATTTTTTCCCATTCACAGAACCATCGGCTGAAATGGATGTAGAATGTGGAGTTTGTAAAGGAGCTGGATGTAGAGTTTGTAAAGGAACTGGATGGCTTGAAATTCTAGGAAGCGGAATGGTAAATCCAAAAGTACTGGAAGGCGTTGGAATCGATCCGAAAAAATATCAAGGTTTCGCATTTGGTCTAGGGCTTGAGAGAATTACAATGCTTAAATATGGAATTGATGATTTGAGGGCATTTTTTGAAAATGATGAGAGATTTTTGAATCAATTTTAGGATCTAATTAGTGTAATTCAGGAGAAAAATATGAAAATACGCAGATTTGAAGAAAAAGACGCTAAAAAAGTATCTGAATTAATTGTGGAAACATTGCGAAAAACAAATATAAAAGATTATTCTGCTGATTCAATAGAAAATTATGTAAATAATTTCCACCCCGAAAATGTTCTTAAAAGAGCCTCGTGGACACATTTTTATGTTGCCGAAGAAAAGGACAATATTATTGGGTGTGGAGCAATTGCACCATATTGGGATAAATTTGATGAAAGTTCTTTATTTACTATTTTTATCTTGCCTGAATATCAGGGAAAGGGAATAGGACGAAAAATTATTGAAACATTGGAAAAAGATGAATATTTTTTAAGAGCTAAAAGAATCAAGGTACCTGCGTCCATTACGGCTGTCCCATTTTATAAGAAAATGGGATATAGCTACAAAAATGGAGTAAACAAAGCAGATGATGAAGGAATTGTAAGAATGGAAAAATTTAGATAATAAATTACTAATTTAATTGGAAGGTTAAAAATGGAAAATGAATTAGAAATAAAAATTGATGATGAATTTGCAAAAAAAGTTTATGATGAAATTTGGGCTGAATATGAAAAAACTGCACAAACAAAGGCTTTTGCAAAAATTATATTGACGGAAAATGAACTAAAAATAACAGATAGCAAAGTTATGGGATTGCCTTATGTCCCTAAAGGAGCAGAAATTCCCCAAACAGCTAATGGCGATAAAATGATGATGATTGCACAGATTAACTGTGACGATTTACAAGGACTTGCAGATTTTCCAGAAAAAGGGATTTTACAATTTTTCGTTCTAAATGATGAGGATGGATTGTTAGGGCTTGATTTTGATAATCAGACTGTTCAAGATAGTTTTCGTGTGATTTATCATAAAAAAATCGAAGAGTTTTATGATGAAAATGAGTTAAAAAGTATTTATAATCCCTATCATTTTGAAGAAAGCTACATTACAAACAATAACGAAAGTTATAAAATGAACTTTGAATTGACAAGTGAAAAAGAAAGATTTGAAGATATGTTTTATCATATATTCACAAAAATCTGCAAGGAAAAAGGATTAAAACAAACACAAGAAGACTGGCTTTATAGAAAATTATTGAACTTTATGCAATATTCAGAAAATTATTATTCACAATGCGATGGATTTGCCTTTTTTACTCAAGATGATCCTAGAGAATATAACGAAGAGTATAAAAAATTTGATACAGTATTATTTCAACTTAATAGCGAATTTGATGAAAATACTCGAAATTGGAAAGTTTGTATCGGAGATGCTGGCGTAATAAACTTTTTTATAAATCGTGAAAATTTGAAAAAGAAAGATTTTTCAGAAATTCTTTATAACTGGGATTGCAGTTAAAAACAAAAATAGGATAATTTGAGAAGATGAAGGAAAAAATATTAGGCAAAACAGTTGGAAAAGCTGGAATTTCACAAGTTCTAATTATAAAAAGTACATTTATTATGGCAATTTGTATTATTTTGGGATTTTTCCTTGTAATTTCGTCGCTTGTAAACTGGGGAAAAAGTTATTTTGATTTTTTATTCTGGATTGGAATATTTATTATATCACTTGCACCAATTCAGTTTTTATGGCTGAAAATGGAAGAGAGTTCGGTTGGGAAATATATTTTTTATGAAACTGGCTTTGAAAATGTCTTGAAAAAGGAAAAAATATTTTTTGAAGATGTGAAAAATTATTTTTATTTAAATTTAAAAAATGGTTCTGATAATGTTGAATTTCTTGTTATTGAAGTGGAAAATAAAGAAAATTTAATAAAAAATCATTTAGAAAAAATTATAATAAATTTGAAATTAAACAAATTGGCTTCAAAATTATTTGTAAAAAATTATGTTGAATTTGTTTTAAAGAATGAATTTAATGAAGATACTAAAAATAAGGATAATTTTAACTTTAAATTCGGAATTATTGAAGAAAATAATTTAATGAAAGACAAAATTTTTAGTTTAAATATGGATAAAAACTTGGAAAAAGTCAAAATATATAAACATATTTTTTTAAATAAAGATGGAATTAGAGTGGAAAATCAAAATGGAAAACTTTTAGAAAATTATTTTTGGAAGGAAATTGGAAAAATTACGGTTTTAGAAAATAAGAATAATAAAAATATACAAATTGTGAAGAAAACTGGAGAAGTAGTTTTTTCAAAAAATATGAAGTATATAGAAAAACCTGAATTATTTATAAAAATAATAAAAAATATTTTTATTTAATTTTATAGTATGAATATTGATTAATATATATCTTTTTATAAATTCTATGTTTTTTCTTTTTTTAAACGCAAGGGAAATCAATCGCCATTTCCCTTGCATCCCTGGCTCGTCTAAGAATTTTTTGAAAACAAAATTGAAACTCGCTATTGCTCAAACAATCAATTTTATTTCCAAAAAATCACGACATTTTAATCTAATTAGAAAAATTTATTTGATAACAACATATAACAAGCAAAATTTCGTTAGAAAAAAATAGCTGTTTGAGCTTTTGGAATAAATTTTAAATTATACAAAGTTATTCATATCAGAATAGTATAAATTCAAAAGCGAGTTCTATTTTTTTCTAAAAGAAAGTTTTGCGTCAAGCGGGAGTGCAGAGGTATGGCGTCTGATACCTCTGCGTTAAAAAAACTAATATAAATAAATAATAGAAAACAATTATTAATAAAATTAATCTAAAATAAAAATTGAAAAAACATAATTACAACTAAAAAATTTTAAATAAGGAGAAAAAAAGAATGCTGATTTCGTTAAACTGGTTAAAGCAGTATATAGATTTAGATGGAATAGAAATAAATGAAATGGAGAATGCCCTTACTATGATTGGGCAGGAAGTGGAAAAAATTGAAGTGCTGGGGGAAAACTTGGAAAATGTTGTAACGGCACATATTGTTGAAAAGGAGATGCATCCTGATTCGGATCATTTGACGATTTGTAAAGTGGATAATGGGAAAGAAATTTTGCAGGTTGTATGTGGTGCATCTAATCATAAGGCTGGGGATAAGGTTGTTTTAGCACAAGTTGGAGCAAAACTAGCTGAAGACTTTGTTATTAAAAAAGGGAAGATAAGAGGTGTGGAATCAAATGGAATGCTTTGTTCAGAAGAAGAACTGAATATTGGTAAGGATTCTGACGGGATTATGATTTTACCTCAAGATACACCTGCCGGAATACCAATGAAGGAATATTTGGGAATTAATGATACTGTGTTTGAGCTGGAAATTACGCCAAATCGTCCTGATTGTCTATCACATATTGGGATTGCAAGAGAACTGGGGGCTTATTACGGGAAGGAAGTTAAATATCCTAGTTTTGTGATAAATACTGAAAGTAGCGAAAAAACGGCTGACAATATTTCGGTTGAAATTTCAGACAGCAATTTGGCAAAAAGATATGTGGCTAGAATTATTAAAAATGTAACGGTTAAGGACAGTCCAAAATGGCTTAAGGAAAGAGTGGAATCTATTGGAATCAGAAGTATTAACAATATTGTAGATGCTTCAAATTTTGTTATGATGGAACTTAATCAGCCTAATCATGCTTTTGACCTTGATAAAATTGAAGGTGGAAAGATTGTTGTGAGAGCAGGGCTTGAAAATGAAAAACTGGTTACGCTTGATGAACAGGAAAGAGAGTTAAATAGTGATGATATTGTAATTTCGGATGGAGTGAAAGCCGTAGCACTTGGTGGTGTAATGGGCGGAGAAAATTCACAAATTACTGAAAATACAAAAAATATCCTTCTGGAAGTGGCAAACTTTAACTCGCAAAATGTGAGAAAAACGTCAAGAAGATTGACTTTATCAAGCGATTCTTCATATAGATTTGAAAGAAGAGTGGACGAGGAAAATGCGATTAATGTGATAAATAGACTTGCGAATTTGATTCAGGAAGTAGCAGGTGGAGAAATTTTGGCTGGAACTGTTGACAATTATCCTGTCCCTTATGAGAAAAAATCTGCTGAACTTAATTTTGAAAGACTGAACCGTTTCGTTGGGAAAGTAATTCCTCGTGAAACTGTTATTGGAATTTTGACTAGACTTGAAATCGAAGTTGTGGATAATGGGGAAACTTTGACATTAACTGCACCAAGTTACCGTGACGATTTGGAAAATGAGCAGGACTACTTTGAAGAAATTATAAGAATGTATGGTTTTGACAATATCGAAAACATTTTACCAAAACTGGATATTAGCGAACAGCCAGTTATTGACACAACAAAACTTTCTACGCAAGTAAAACTTATTGCAGCAAATGCAGGACTTAAGGAAGTTATCAACTACAGCTTTGTGCCAAAAGATGCAATGGAAAAAATAAAATATACAGTTGCACAGGAAAAACTGATTGACGTGCTAAAACCAATAACAGAAGACTTTGTAACACTGCGTCCAACATTGCTTTACAGCCTTATCAAAAACGCAAAGGACAACATTAACAGAAATGTTTCAAATATCAGATTCTTTGAAGTGAGCAGAACTTTTGAAAAAGCTGAAGAATTGGCAAAAGAAGAAGTGAAATTGGGAATAATTCTAGCTGGAGAAAACGACAAGACATTGTGGAATCCAAAACCTGTTCCTTACGATTTTTACGATTTGAAGGGAATTGTAGAAGAAATCTTTACACAGCTTAAATTCAATAACTATATGATAAAACGTTCAGAACAAAGCCAGTTCCATTCTGGACGTTCAGTTGATGTATTTGTGGGACGTGAATTAATTGGAAGTTTTGGAGAAATTCATCCAGATGTGCTGGAAAACTTTGACTTAGGGAAAACATCAGTTCTAGTTGGAGAATTTAACATTGACTTGATTCAGAAATATATCGGTAAAAAGGTAAATTATCAAGGAATTGTAAAATATCCAGCTGTGCCAAGAGATTTTGCATTCGTTATGAAGGAAGAAATCCTAGTTGGAGATGTATTAAAAACAATCCAGAAAGTTGACAAGAAAATAGAAAAAGTGGAACTATTTGATATTTATCAAGGTGTAGGAGTACTGCCAGGAATGAAGAGTGTGGCAATCAGCGTAGTTCTAAGAGATAAGAGCAAAACACTGGAAGAAAAAGAAATTGTAGACATTTCCAATAAAATTGTAGCTAAGGTTGAGAAGGATTATGGTGCGGTTTTAAGACAATAGAAAATTGAATTTAGAGGTGATTGCTATGAAAAATAAAAAGTTTGAAATAACAGTTTTATTAATATTATGCGTTATTTTTACAGCATGTGGTAAATCACAAAATTCAGAAAAAGATATTTATAAATCTAAAACAAAATATGTGGGTGACAATTCTAAAGTAATGAATATTTTATCAAATTTAAAATATCCCAAGGAAACAAGTTATAATTCTGTACAAATTTTGTCGGAAAAAGAGCCTTATGGAGTACTTGTCAAATTAAATATAAATTCTGGAAAAATTCCTGAAAAAAATGAGTTTCTTAAAAATTCGGCTGTGTTATTTGCTTTAATTGAAAATTTATCATTTGTGAAATATGAAGATATTTCAAATAATAAAATTATAGCCGAATTTACTAGAGATGAAATTGATAATTACTTGAAGGCTGAAGTGAATAAAAATACTAAAGAAATTGGGAGCAGCGAAAAAGAATTTGTAAAATATTTGAACAAATAAAACTTATAAAGTTTAAGTAAATAGGGGGGAAATTGAGGTGTTAAAAATAGTAACATTGCCATTTGATGATAAAATGGAGGAATTTGAGCAGGAAAAGCTGGAAAAAGTGTTAAAAGATGTTCAAATCGTGAAATATCAAGCTGAATTGGTGAAAATTGAGGGGAAATATTACTGGACGGCTTTTGTTGAATATGAAAAAGCAGATAAATTTAATAAAAATTCTGGAAAAGATAATTTTTCACAAGATATAAAAGAATTTAAAGATGCTAACCTAAATTATATGGAGTATTTAACAGAAGATGAAATGGAGCTGTACAAGATATTAAAGGAATGGCGGGCAGGAGAAGCACAACTTTTGGGCTATCCACCCTATATTATTGCTTCAAACCAGCTTTTGGCAAATATTGCAAAAACTAATCCTAAAAATATGGAAGAACTTTCGCAGTTAAAGGGAATGGGAAAACGGAAAATCAGGGATTATGGGGAAGAAATTTTACTGATTTTGGAAAATTTTTATGATATGCTTAAACCACTTTGATGATATTTAATAAAATAAAATCTTCTTAATAACAAGGGGGCTTACCCCCTTTGCTAAAAATTTTTAATTTGAATTTTATAATAAATCTTCTATTTAAAATAAATAGTATTAGATACTATACTAATTACAAGTTCCATTATGTAAACAAGCCACATATCTCTCTTCTTTACTTTCAATATTTAAGTTTTCATCTAAAATTACTAAAGTTTTATATTTTGTATCCCATCCAAAATACACAAGACCTCCTACATAATCAGAACCAAGATTTGTATAGTCGATAACCAAAGCACCATTTTTGTAAGGCTTAATTTGTAATAATGGAACATCTATATCCATCGCTGGATCTAGATCTTCTACATACCATTCATTTTTCTTTTTAACAATTTCCCAAAATCTACTATCCCAAGTACCTTTCAACTTTTCTAAATTTGTATTCCCATCACTATGGAACTTTTCTCCAAATACAAAAATGTTTAATAACAACATAACCATAATAACTAGTTTTTTCATTATTTTCTCCTTCTTCTAACTATAATTTAAATTAATTATAACAGTTTTTTTATATTATTTGAATATAAAAATTTAAGAAATTCAAATAAATTCTATTTTATACTCGAACCCGTTTAAAATTAAACTATTAAAAATTATATAAACTCAAGGTTTGAGTAAATAATCATAGTTTTTGAGTTCTGTTTTAAAACGGTTTTACTATAGACTTAATTTTAGATATTTTTTCTTGCTTTCAAAAGTTCATTTTTCAAATCTTCCAATTTTTCTGATAATTTCACTCTCCCAGATTTTAACTTCTCTCCGTATACTTTTCTCACAAGCATCAAATTACTGTCATAATACTCTTTTGCCTTTTTCAAGTCCAGCAATTCATAATTTTCTGCAATTTTTTCACCCTCTGAAATATAATCAATTGTTAATTTTTTAATATTACCTGTATTTTCAAGCTTTTCGTCTTCTAGTGCTACAACATCGTAAAAATCATTATTTTCATAAACCCTATATAAATCCTTATTTTCTGGTAATGATGTTTTGCTACTTTCATCAGAAATTTTCATTACAGCGTTTTCATTTATTTTAGCCATTTTATAAACGGTACTTATTTCCTTTTTGGGTAATGCTATGGCATCTCCTACTCCAAATGTATCGACTTTTGCCTTATTTTTTATTAATGTTTCTATTTTTTCCTCATCAAGTCCGCTGGTTAATATGATTTTTGCCTTATAAAACCCATTTTTATCCAGTACTTTCCTGCATTTTTGGGACAAATCTTCCAAATTGCCTGAATCTATCCTAATCCCATAACTTCCTTCATACTCATCATTTATTTTATTTTCCTTAAATGCTTTAACTGCACTATCTATACCGCTATTAAGCGTATCATAAGTATCTATTAGCATTATTAAAGCCTGTTTTTTATCTCTATAAGTCTTTATAAACATATCAAACGCCTTATATTCAGCATCTTTTTCCATACCAAAACTTTGAATAAACCCATGTGTCATAGTTCCTACACTTTTCAAATCATAAAGATATTCCCCCATTAAATTAGAATGAGCTACACACCCACCTAAATAAGCCGCTTTCGTTATTGACATTACTGCTTCAAAGCCTGCTGTTCTCCTGCTTCCAAAAAATAAGACATCCTTATCCTTTGCTGCCTGCACAATTTTAGAAGTGACAGTTGCTGCAAGTGTCTGATAATGCAAAATATTTAAAATAGGAGTTTCAAGAATTTTTCCTTGTATAAGTGGGGCTGTAATTGTAAGAACTGGTTCATTTGAAAAAACGATTTCTCCATCTCTTAATCCCTTTATTGAGCCTGTAAATTTCATATTGGCAATATATTCAATCAAATCTAAATTATCCAAAATTTTTGACAAATATTTTTTCTTTTTCTCATAAGAAGTATTAGAAAGAGCATCTATCAATTCCAGCACATCCGCTATCCCATATATAATCGCATAATCATTTTCCTTTTCTGTACGTAAAAATACATCAAAAGTCGCTATTTGATTTTCCATATTATTTTTTAAATACACTTCGCTTTCCGCATACTGATACCTGTCTGAATTTAAAAATTTAAAAAATTTCTCCATAATGAACCTCTTCTTTTCTATATATCAACTAATTTCTAATTTATTTTACAATAAAATCGCTTTAAAATCAAATTTATAATTATTCAAATCCTCATATTTAATTTTATTAGTTAAAATTTAAACATATTTGAGTATATTATTCAATTCAATAAACACAAATACATTATCTCATATTTTTAATTTATTTAAAAGAATTTATTATATAAATTTTTAAAAATAAAAATAAATATGTTGAAAAAATATATGAAATATGTTAAAATTACAATAAATTTATAATTATTATTTTTACAATAAAATATAAATATTAAAATTAATTTATTATGACTGATTTTAAAAATCGAAAGATAGGAAAGTTAGTGAAATTCTTACACTGTCCCGCAACCGTGAAAAAACTGTATTTTTATGTTTTAAGTCGGATAACTATCCATAATAATTATTCATTAATTAACTACGGCAGATGGTTAGATGAATTTTAAAACCCTGAAATTTTTTAAGTTAATCGTATTCTTTCAAAATTGAACTAAAAACTTTAAACATAATTAGAAGACTAACAAAGTAGTCTTGACTTTTAATTTCAGTTTAAAATACATTACTGTGATTAGAATTTTAACCGTTTGCTTTATAAATGGTTTTTTTTATGAGAAAAAGTTTAATTTGTTATTTTAAACATTTTGTAAAATAATAAAATTCAAATAAAATCAAGGAGAGAAAAAATGAGAAATTCATTCAAAACGATTATCATCATGTTGATGATGGGACTTATTTTTGCTTGCCAGCCAAAGCAAAAAGATGCAGCAAAAGGAAAAACAGAAAAATCTGGTAAAATTACATTGGCATTTAATCAGGATCCTACTGGGAACTTAAATCCTCACGAATACTTACCAAGCCAGTTTATTACACAGGATATGGTTTACGACGGACTTGTATCTTACGGGGAAAATGGAGAAATTAAACCAATGCTGGCAGAATCTTGGGATATTTCCAAAGATGGAAAAACTTACACTTTTAAATTGAGAAAAAATGTAAAATTTTCAGACGGTTCAGACTTTAATGCAAAAAATGTTGTAAAAAACTTTGACACTATCTTTTCTAAGCAAAACAAATCAAATCACTCATGGTTTGCATTTACTAATCATTTGAAATCATACAGAGCAGTTGACGACTATACATTTGAAATAGTTTTAGATACAGCTTATACTGCAACATTATATGACTTGGCAATGATCCGTCCTATACGTTTTCTTGGAGATGCTGGATTTCCTGAAAACGGAGATACTTCCAAAGGGATTAAAAAACCTATAGGAACAGGTGCCTGGGTATTAAAGGAGCATAAAAACAATGAATATGCAGTTTTTGTAAGAAATGAATATTACTGGGGAGAAAAACCTGCCGCTTCAGAAGTTGTAATTAAAAATATTCCAGATAGCGAAACACTTGCTCTTCAATTTGAAGCTGGAGATATTGATTTGATTTATGGAAACGGTTTAATTAGCCTAGACAGATTTGAAACATACAGACAAGATAAAAAATATACTACTGCCACTTCTGAACCAATGTCTACAAGAATGATACTTTTAAATACTACAAGCCCTATTTTAAAAGATCTTAAAGTAAGACATGCGTTAAGTCACGCTGTAGACAAGCAAAGTATCGCAAAAAATATATTTGGTGGTATCGAAAAACCTGCTGATACAATTTTTGCACCAAATGTACCTCACACAAATATAGAACTTACAAAATATAACTTTGACTTGGCAAAAGCAGAGGCATTGCTTGATGAAGCAGGATGGAAAAAAGGTGCTGACGGTATGAGAGAAAAAGATGGTAAAAAAATGATTCTATCTTTCCCTTACATCAGTTCTAAAGTTACAGATAAAAATGTAGGAGAATACATTCAAGGAGAATGGAAAAAAATTGGTATACAAGTTGACTTAAAGGCAATGGAAGAAAAAGCATACTGGGAAAATGCAACTGCAAAAAATTATGACTTAATGTCTGACTATTCATGGGGAGCTCCTTGGGATCCACATGCTTACCTGACTGCAATGGCTGATGATTCAGTTAAAGGAACAAACCCTGCCTACGCTGCACAACTAGGTTTACCAATGAAATCTGAACTAGATAAAACTATTAAAGCTTTATTAATTGAACCTGATGAAACTAAATTAAATGAAATGTATAAATATGTATTAACTACTTTGCAAGAGCAAGCTGTATATATTCCAATCAGCTATCAAGCTTTACTAAGTGTTTATAGAACTGGAGAACTGAAAGGCGTGAAATTTATGCCAGAAGAAAATAGAATTCCTGTATGGACAACTGTAAAAGTAAAGTAAATTAAAAATACCAAAATAGTGAAGCCTCTTTAAAATTGAATCTAAAAATTACGGATAATTTATTCAAATAATTTTTAGAAGTTTGGTTTTGGAGAGGTTTAAAATATTCAATTTTAAGGGATGATTTTGTGATAAAAAAATTAATATCATTATTTTCAATCTTTCTGGCAATATCAGTTATTACATTTTTCCTTGTAAAACTGTCGCCAGGAGATCCTGCCCAAAATTATTTAAGGGCATCTCATGTAAGCATAACTGCTGAAACATTAACAGCAGCTAGAAAAAATTTAGGATTAGACAAACCTTTATATATTCAATATTTTAACTGGCTCACAGATATATTTAAAGGCGATTTTGGAATATCATATACAAAAAAAGCTCCTGTTATAGAACTTGTAAACGAAGCTATTGTTCCGACTTTTCAGCTTGGGATTTTCTCATTTGTAATTTTGATTATATTATCTCCTTTATTGGGAATCCTAAGTGCAATCAAAAAAAATACAGTTTTTGACTATATAGTTCAAGTTTTATCATACACAGGAGTATCTCTTCCTACCTTCTGGCTAGGATACATACTAATTATTTTCTTTTCAGTTTCATTAAAAATCCTGCCTGTTTCGGGAAGAGGCGACTGGAAAAATTTTATACTTCCCTGCATAACACTTGTACTGCCCTTAATTGCACAGACAACTTTTTTTATAAGAAAAAATATACTTGAAGAAATGGATAAAGCTCATGTTGAAAATGCAATTATTCGAGGTGTTTCAAAAAAAAGAATAATTCTTAACCATTTACTGAGAAATACATCTATTCCAATTATTACAGTTCTAAGTTCAAATATTATGTATTTACTGACAGGAAGTGTGTTAATTGAAGAAATTTTTGCTTGGCCTGGTATTGGAAAATTATTTACTACAGCTGTAAAAACTGGAGATTTTCCATTAATTCAAATTTGTCTTTTGTTTTTTGGAATAATGTCTATTATTGTAAATGAATTTACTCAAGCACTTGTGAAATATATGGATCCAAGATTAAGAATAAAAGAAAAATCCAAAGCTGGAGGTGTATTATAATTATGAAAAAAAGAAAATTATTTTATTTTTCAGTATCATTACTTGGTATATTGATTTTCATTGCTATTTTTGCACCTTTACTTGCTCCCTATGATCCACAGTTTACTGATATTTCACAAAAACTTCAGCTTCCAAGTAAAATCCATAAACTGGGAACAGATCATATGGGAAGGGATGTTCTTTCAAGGTTAATCTACGGAACAAGGCTGTCACTTATGATTTCAAGTCTAATTACAGTTGTTACATTATGTATAAGCTTTCCTGTAGGAATTTTGGCAGGCTGGTTTGGAGGCAAACTGGATAAAATATTTTTATGGATTGTAAATGTCTTTATGGCTTTTCCGAGTTTTCTTTTATCAATGGCATTTGTCGGTATTTTAGGACAAGGAATAGGAAATATTGTAATTGCTGTAAGTGCTATTGAATGGATTTACTATGCAAGAATTTTAAGAAATACAGTTTCTAGTGTCAAACAGCAGGAGTATGTTCAGGCAGCACGGGCAATCGGAGCTTCACCTTTTTTTATAATAAGAAGACATATTCTTCCTTTTGTTTTCAAGCCTGTTCTAATAGCAGCCCTAATGAATATTGGAAATATAATTTTAATGATTTCAGGATTTTCCTTTTTAGGAATAGGAGTACAGCCAAACATATCCGAATGGGGAATGATGCTAAATGACGCAAAACCTTACTTTAGACGAATTCCAGGGCTGGTGCTGTATCCAGGACTTGCTATCTTCATAACAGTTTTAACATTTAACCTGTTAGGTGAAACTTTTGACAATAAAGGAATTAAAAAATTATGGAAAAATTAAATATAAATGCACTAAAAGTCAGTATTGATAACAAAACGATACTAAATGACATTTCATTTACATTACCAAAAGGGGAAACTCTCATTATCATTGGTGAAAGCGGTTCAGGAAAAACAATGCTTTCCAGATTATTAATAGGAATAAAGCCTGATAATGCCAATATAAACGGGAATATATTTTTTGATAAAAAAGATTTATTAAAAATATCAGAAAAGGAATGGAATAAATACAGAGGTAAAAAAATTTCATACATTTCCCAAAATCCTATGGCTGTCTTTAATCCTTTTCAAAATGTCGAATCTCACGCTGTGGAGCTGTTTCAAAGCAGGCTTGGTTTATCAAAAAAAGAATGTATAAATAAAATGATTGAAGAAATGAAAAAATTAAATCTTCCAAATCCAGAAGCACTAATGAAAAAATATCCATTCCAATTAAGTGGTGGAATGTTACAAAGAATAATGTTTTCCATGATGATTCAGCTGGAACCTGAACTGCTGATAGCCGATGAACCTACTTCAGCCCTTGATTACTATAATACCGAAAAAGTTACTGAATTACTGAAAAATCTGCAATCTCAAAATACTTCACTTATAGTAATTACTCATGATTACAATCTCGCAAAAGAACTTGACGGAAAAATAATTATTATGAAAAATGGAAATTTGATTGAAAAAGGTAATACTTTTGATATGTTAAAAAATCCTCAAAGCGACTACGGCAAATCATTAATATTAAGAAAACGCTACACAAGATACAAAAAAGAAGGAATTTAATATGAAAAAATTAGTAATTGAAAATGTAAGCAAATACTATGATAAAAAAGCCATTTTGTCCAAAATAAATTTATCTGTTTCACAAAATGAATGTCTTGGTATTATGGGAGAAAGCGGATCAGGAAAAAGTACATTAGCAAAACTGCTTGTAGGATTGGAATCTTTTGATGAAGGAAATATCATATTTAATGAAATATCATACAAAAATATCAATAAAAAGCAACTATCCTTAATTCATCGTAAAATTCAGTTAGTTTTTCAAAATGCTTTTGGTGCAGTAAATCCAAAATATACAGTCGAGGAAGTCTTGACTGAACCTCTAAAAATACACTATAAAAAAGAAATTTTATACGAGGAAATGAAAAAACGTGCAGAAAATTTTTTAGAAAAAGTAGGACTTAACCCTGAATTTATGTCACAAAAAGCCATTCAACTAAGCGGAGGACAGCTACAAAGGGTCTGTATTGCAAGAGCATTAATACTAGAACCTGAAATAATCATATTTGATGAATCTGTGAGCGGTCTTGATCCTATCATTCAGGAGCAAATACTTGAACTGCTCGGCTCACTAAAAGAAACTATGAATTTAACATACATTTTTATTTCTCATGATTTTGAAGCCTGCTATTACCTATGCGACAAAATAGCTATAATAGAAAATGGAGAGATAGCCGATATTATTGAAAATCTTGATTCTCCTATCATAGTAAAAAATGAACGAATAAAACGTATTTTGGGAAAGGCTGTAAATTTTATTGAAACTACTCAATAAACTTATCTTTATTTCCCTTTTAAATAACACAAAAGGCTGTTATCACTTTTGCACAATGTAGTTGATTAACAGCCTCTATTTTATTTAGGGGTATTTATTATCTTATTTACAAGTATCTTGCCAATTTGCAGGATAAATTACATATAAAAATCTTGCAAAGTTAGGAGCACTAAATTTTATTTTTGAACCTTTAGGGATTAAAATGGCATCTCCCCTGTTTCCTGTAACTTTACGTCCATCAACTATGATTTCTAATGTTCCATCTATTACATAATCTATCTCATCATAGTTCAGTTCCCAATCAAATGCAGATTCTTCCATTTCCATAACTCCGCAACTCAATCTTCCACTTTCTTCTATTGTAAATACATCAGTTAAGAACACTTTGTCGTTAGGATTTCCAGTATCAAATTTTTCAGGTTTTACTGAAGGAATTTTAACAACTCCTACTCCACTTTTATCAATATGTTTTTCAAATCCTCCGACTTTTCTCTTTAGTTCTTCTTGTACTACTTTTCTAAGTATTTTTTCTAATGTTTCTCTGTCTAAATTTTTTAAATCCATTGTTCTTCCTCCCAAATTACTATATTAATTTTCAGGAACGAATAATCCTGTTTGTTCGCTTCTTATTTGAATTAATGCTCTTGGATCTTTTGCTAAGTCGTCAAGTTTTCCTTTTCTTTTCATAAGAAGTAAAATTTTTGTACCTTTATATTCAGAAAGCATATTAGCATCTCCTATACTGTCACCTGCAACTAAAATAGGATCTTTTCCACCATGTTTTGCTTTTATGTATTTATTTATTACTTCAACTTTTCCTTTAGTTTGTGTTTGTGGATAACCATGTTTGTACTCAGCTCTATATTTATTTCCATTCATCTCAAGACGCATTCCGTAAACACTGTCAGCACTCAAATTATACCCATAAGATTTATCATTTGCGAAAACTTTTACTATATCTTCAAGAGACGCTGAAACTATATACACTTTTATACCATTTTTCTCAAATTCATGAAATAAGTTAGCTGTTTCAGGCTGAGTTCTTAATCCACTCTTATATTCATATCTAACTTTTCCAGCTTCACCTGTTAACTTATCACTTGATTCAAGAACATATTTTCCAAGTTTATTTCCTATTCCAAAATCATTAGCTTCTTTTGCCAATTTTTGCACTTCTTCTACAGTCATATTGTCAAACAGGTAAAGAACCCATGGATAAGCAATATCATGAGAGAAACTTCCACCTATTGCTTCGTAAAGAAATGCCAATTTCCCTCTAAAGTCTTTAAATTCTTCTGTCGCTTTTATTTTTTCCAAAGACATTTTTTTATCTTTTATATAATTATTATAAAGGAAAGTATATCTTTTATCTAAATCATTTGCTATTTTTGTAATATTAATAGCTTGCCCCTTCACATTTGAATATTCCTTGTCAAAATTATCTAATGGAATATCTTTTCTAATTGCCTTTGAAAAGGCAGCAGGTGTCATTTCAAATTTCAAATTATCTATTTGGTATCTAAACAGATTTTCTTGAGTATCTTGATAAATTGATGTATAATCCCAGTCAAAAACTACATAATTTCCTTGATTTTTATTTTCATCAATAAGTTTTGATAAGGCTGCCCTATTTTTGGGAACCCATCTTAATTCATCTAAATTGGCAGCTGATAACGCCAATGCCATAACTAAAAATGCCAATAATCCAATTAATTTTTTCACATTAAATTTCATCTTTCATCTCCTCGGGTATATTTTTTATTTTTTATTTTGCAGTTTCTTTTTTGCAGAATAATACTTTTGCTACAAATATCGCTGTTACTCCTGCTACTAATTTTCCAACTATCATTGGGAATACCATTGTTTTATTATATCCAGCAGTAAATCCTAAATGATCTCCAAATACAAATGCAGCACTTACTGCAAAGGCAACATTCATAACTTTTCCATTTGCATCCATATCTTTTAAAATTCCAAACATTGGAATATTATTAGCCAAAGTTGCAACGAAACCAGCTGCTCCAGCCTCATTCATTCCTAAACTTTTTCCTATAGCAGTCAATGGTTTTTTAAACACTTGTGTTATAAAATGTACCAGCGGGAATGCTCCTGCAAGAACTATTGCAATTCCACCTACTACTTTAAATCCTTCATCTATCGGATCCATTCCTGGAATTAGAATTACTTTTTTGTCTGTCAATTTTTCAATAATTGCCGCAATTAAACCTATTGTAATAACTGTCACTACAATTTGTCCAAAAATTGAAAATCCTTTTGTCATTTTTTCAGGTATTTTCCATAATCCTATACAAATTAATACTGCAAATATTATAATCGGAACTAAGTTTCTAAGTACCATTCCAATTGGAAATCCTGCTGCAAGCCCTCCAGCTAGACATCCCAAAGGAATAGTTGTTATTCCTGATAATATCCCTTTTGCAAGAAATGGCTTATCTTCTTTCTCAATAATTCCCAAAGCAACAGGAATTGTAAACACAATAGTTGGTCCCATCATTGAACCTAATATAAATGCTGCAAATAATCCTGATTGAGGATCTTTTGCCATACTTAATGCAAGCGGTGCTCCTCCCATATCATTTGCAAGCAATGTTGTTGCAAACATTGAAGGGTCTGCTCCTAATGCTGAATATATAGGTCCAACAATAGGTGTTAACAATTTCCCTAGAACAGGAGCTAATGAAATAATCCCAACCATTGCAACTGCAAGAGAACCCATTGCCATAATTCCTTCTTCAAATTTTTCACCATAACCAAATTTATTTCCAATACATTTATCTATTCCACCTATTACCATGAATAAAACCATAATATAGATGATAATTTCATTAATACTCATTTTGTCCTCCAAAATCTATTTTTTATGAAGTTTATTTTAATGTACTCAAACTTCATTAAAATATGACCAAAAAATCAAATTATTTTGAAGTTTGAGTAAAATTGAATTAATAATTTAATGGATTATCTGCCACAGATTTTACTGCTTCAGCGAAAGCATCGCACGCAGCTTTACATGCTGACTGACTTCCTGTTAAAAGTGCTCCACCAAAGTTTGTTTCTGAAGGTGGTCCAAAGAATGCAACTAAACTTACATCTGCTGCTTTTAATGCAACATCTAAAGCGTACATTGCTTCAAGCGGAGGTGCTATTAGGTATGCTAATGATTCCCCTTCTGCAATTCCTGCTGTTTTTGATAAATAACTTCCTGTTCTTGATACACAATGTGCATAATATGCAATGCTATCATCATCATTTGCACTTATGAATGCTCCTTCATTTTCAATAAAGTCAACTGCTGCAGCTAGTCCACTTTTTACTTCCGCAGGAGTAGGCCCTGACAATATTCCTATTACTTCTCCTGCAAGTTTTGTATTCGCATTTGCAGCTCCACCATAGAATGATTTTCCGTAAACTACATCAACTACAGCTTTTTTTGTAGCTTCATCAAGTGCAGTATATGTAACATCATCACAATCTGCTGTTATAATTCCTATACTTCTATGTCCTTCAGGTAATTCCAGCTCTTTAGCCATATCATTATCTACATTTGGAATTAATCTTACAGCTAGTACATTTGCTTTTAATCTATCGCCTTTCATTGTTCCTCCTAAAGTTTTTAATTTTTATTTTTTATTAAGTTAATTTATAATTTTAAATCTTGTCCACTTGCTTTTGCATCAATTACTTTCTTAATTAATGTAGCAACGTGAGCTCCTGCTTCTGAAGATGGAGTTCCATCCTTATGAATATTTGAAACAACTGTTCTTTTTGCTTCAGAAATTCCAGGACGAGCCTTGTAAGTAATGTAGGCACTCATACTTTCTGCAGTTGTAAGTCCAGGACGTTCTCCTATTAATATACAAACTACATCAGCATTTAAAATTTCTCCAACGTGATCTCCTGCTCCAACTCTTCCATATTTGATAAAAAATGGTGTTCCTGTCTCAATTCCATATCCTTTAAGCCCATTTAACAATGCAGGAATTATGTTTTTTGCATTTGCTTCAACTGCAGTTGAACTTAATCCATCTGACAATAATATTTGAACTGTTGGATTTTTTTTACATTTTTCTTCTATTGTCTTTATTCCTTCTTCAGAAATTCTTCTTCCTAAATCAGGACGTGTGATATATTGGTCTCTGCTTTCACATTCAGTAGTAACTTCAAACAATCCAAGCTCATCAAGAAATTCTGTAGGCACATCATTGAACACGGCATCTTGCGCTGCAGCGTGGTCTGCTCTTAATCTTAAAAGAACTTCTGTTCTCATTCTTGTTCCAGCTCTTCCAATTCCAAGTCTTGCAGATGTTTTTTGTTTTAATTTCATGTATTCTTCTCTGTCTTCAGGATTATCCACAAGCATTTGATCTTTGATATTTATTTGTCCAACATCTCTTACTTCTCCATTTACAATATGCGGATTTTCACGTGGCTCATCTCCACTTTCAATATAAGTTGAACTTGTACTCACAACTGGCGCTTTTTCTTCCACAGCTGTTACTGGTTCATTTACTTTTATTTCACCTATTATTTTTTCGATTACATCTTTTAGTTCTCTTTCTGATAACATTGATTTTTCCTCCCTATTTTAAGAAAATTGAAGCGTCTCCGGCTCTATCTGTAAGTTTTCCATCTTTCATTATTCCCATTTTTTCTAACCATTGTTCAAAAGGTTTTATAGGTCTTCTGTTACATAAATCTCTTAATGTAGCATCATCGTGATAAGAAGATGTTTGATAGTTAAGCATGATGTCGTCTCCCGCAGGAATAGCCATAAAGTAGTTACATCCAGCAACTGTTAATAATACTTTCAAGTTTTCAATATCGTTTTGATCCGCTTTCATGTGGTTAGTGTAGCAAGCGTCAACTCCCATTGAGATTCCAGTAAGTTTACCCATGAAATGATCTTCAAGTCCAGCTCTTATTACTTGTTTACTGTTATACAAATATTCTGGTCCGATAAATCCAACAACCGTATTTACAATAAATGGATCAAATTTTTTCGCAAATCCGTAACATCTTGCTTCCATTGTAACCTGATCGCAACCATGGTGAGCATCTGATGACAATTCTGAACCTTGTCCTGTTTCAAAGTACATTACGTTAGGTCCTGTCGCTGTTCCATGTTTTAATGCCAAATCTCTTGCTTCCTGAATCATATCTCCAGTTATACCAAATGCTTCATTTCCTTTTTCAGATCCTGCAATACTTTGAAAAATCAAGTCTGTAGGCGCTCCTCTTCTAACTGCTTCCATTTGTGTAGTTACGTGAGCCAATACGCATATTTGTGTAGGAATTTCCCATTTAGTTTTTATTTCATGGAATCTGTGCAATACTCTCATAACACTGTCAACACTGTCATCAACTGGGTTTAATCCTAGCAATGCATCTCCTTGCCCAAAGCTAAGCCCTTCATAAGTTGAAAGCATAATTCCATCTGGATCATCAGTAGTGTGGTTAGGCTGTAATCTTGTGGCAAGTATTCCTTCTCCACCTATTTCAGTATTACAGAATTTTTTAATTCTTATTTTGCTTGCTCCTTGAATAAGATCCATATTACTCATAAGTTTGGCAACTGCTGCTACCATTTCACTTGTAAGACCTTTACTGATTCTCTTTATGTCGTCACCACTTGTATGAGAATCTAAAATCCATTCTCTTAATTCACTTACAGTCCAGTTTTTTATTTCTCCATAAATTTTTTCATTTACAGCATCCTGTATGATTCTTGTAACTTCATCTTCTTCATAAGGTACTGCAGGATTGTTTCTTAAATCTGCCAATGTCAATTCAGCCAATACAGCTTTAGCAGCCACTCTTTCTTCTGCTGTGCTTGCACTTACTCCTGCAAGTTCGTCTCCTGATCTAAATTCGCTCGCTTTATTTTGTACATCTTTTACAGATTTAAATTCATAAGTATGTCCAAATAATTTAGTTTTTAATACCATTGTTACATGCCACCTCTCTAAATTTTTTATTTAATAACTGAATACCAATGTTTTTATTACAACAGGTAATACATTTCCATTTCCTAGTGGCGCTCCTATATCAATATAATCTCCATCTCTCACTTTTACACTGTCTATGCAAATTATATCGTAATCATCAAGCTCCAATTTCATACATTGTCCCAATACTTTTGCCATATCATTTTCAACTATAACGATTACAGGGTGAGTCTTGTCATGTTTCCTTTTTATAACATCTGAAATCACTGAAGATAGCTCCATTATGTCAGTATATGCCATATTGTGTTTACCTTTAAAGGCAAGTGCCACATTTTCAATTTCACTTTCAGAGTTAAACCAGTTTAGTTTACTTTCAATAATATTTCCTAGTTCATTAATTGGCAACTGCTCATCTGCCTCAGACATTTTCAGTACAGGAATATTTTTTATTGGAAAAATTCCTTCAGTATAAGTTATTGTACTTCCACTTATCTCTGTCGTATGGCTTCCTGCACCAACTACTGTCGCTCCAATTGTTTCACTTAATTTCAGAGGCTCTATATTTAACTCTTTCAGTACTTTTACCAGTTCCTCTCCAAGTACTACCCCTATATCATTATATTTGTACAAGTCCTTTTCAGTTTTTCCATAAACGAAATCTGCAACTCCTCCAGTAAATGAATAATGTTCAATGCTGCCATTACGTTTTCTGAAATCTTTATATGTTACTATTTTATGGTACAAATCTGTTTTTGGCAAAAGTTCAATACTTTCAAGAATAAGCTGTGCCATTCTTCTCGTTATTTTTCTCAAATCCTGTTCGTTTATTTTTCTGCCTAATTCCAATTTTACATTTACATCAGCAGCAATATCGTACATTTTTTTGAAAATATAACGTGTATTCCCATTTTCATCAAATTTTACAAGCCGTCCCCCAATGTCAAGACAGGTTGTATCTTCCACTTCTCCTCTGTTGAAAACTACAATGTTTGTAGTTCCTCCTCCAATATCAAAGTTTACGATACTTGTATTTTTCTCATCAGAATATCCGTAAGCTCCCGAACCTTTTCCAGCAATAATGCTCTCCAAATCAGGTCCTGCTGTCGCAACAACGAAATCTCCTGCCATTCCACTAAGAATTTGCAGTACTTCCTTGGCATTTTCCTTTCTTGCCGTATCTCCTGTTATTATTACAGCCCCTGTCGAAACATCTTTGTATTGAATATTGGCTTTTTTGTATTCAGATTCTATTATTTCCTTAACCTTTTTTGCATCTATTTTTGTTTCAGTTTCCAGCGGAGTAATATAAATGTCACTTCTATATATAACTTCTTTTCCTATTATTTTAAGCTGAGGCGCTGTAAATGCAGTTCCTCTGTTTTCTATATAAATTTTTGAGAAAATAAGCTGAGTAGTAGAAGTTCCAATGTCTATTCCTACACTTAATATTTCTTCTATCATTATACAAGACTCCTTTGTCTTCATTAATATTTAATATAAAGATAAATCAATTTTCAAACCCAAAACTGATTTCAGTTCCCTTATTACCAGTCTTTATATCCAGATTCCCATAAAGTTTTTCCTTTACAAGACTTTTCACTATCTGCAATCCGATACTCCCTTTTTCAAAGTTCTTTTCGTCCATTCCAATCCCATCATCACTTATGAAAATACGGGATTTCATCTCTCCACTTTTTACTTTAATTGTTATATGTCCTCTGCTACGCCCCTTAAAAGCGTGCTTTATACAATTTTCCACAAGTTCATTTACTATAAGTGCAATTGTTGTTGCCTTGTCTGAATTGATTTCAAAATTATCTCCGATTACATCTATTTTTAGTTTTAAATGTCCTTCCAAATTTTCTCTTACCGAATTTTTCAGAATTTTATTTATAACTTCCTTTATTTCCAATTCATCTAGTCCATTCTGAGCAAGTAATTCATGAGTAACTGATATGCTTAATATTCTGTTTATACTATCACTAAATGCCGCTTTTACAGCTTTATCATCTGTTTTTCTTGCCTGTATCCGAAGCAAACTTGCAATGGTTTGTAAATTATTTTTTACTCTGTGATGAATTTCTTTAATTGCAACTGATTTTAAAATCAGTTCCTTTTCCTTGATTTTAATTTCTGTAATATCTTTTATAAATAAAACGACATTTTTAACATCTTTTGTTTCCTTTACCAATATATATTCCAAACTCAAAACCATATTTGATATGTTTACATCTGATTTTTCACTTACTTTTCCACTTAGCACATCCTCAAATTCAACATCATCAATTACTATATTATCAAATTTTTCTCCAAGGAAAAAATCCTTATAGCCAATCTTCCTGTATACATATTTAGCTCTGGAATTAGCGTATATGCACAGACCTTCTTCATTAAAAATTATAATTCCATCATTGATGTAGTCGATTATTTTACGTTCCCGCAACATTCCAACAGAGCTCATAAGAATATCATCAGTCGCATTATTAAGAAAACTCAGTTCCTTGTTAATATTTTCCTCATTCATGCCCTCTTCGACTATAAGAACAGCTATTATTTCTCCAGATTCCTCATCACTTCTTATAGGCACTACATTCTGTGTTACGCTTTTATTTTCCTGTGTCAATGCCTTATAATCTCGTGATGGATGTCCAGTTTCCAGCGTTCTTAATACCGCAGGCTCATTTTTTCTATAGGCAAATTTCCCTACAACGCTCTGAGTGTAGCTCGAACCTCGCCTTGGATTTGCCTCGGCAACTACAATCGCTGTATCTCTATTTTCCGTCATACAATCAATAAATACGTCTGCTTTTAATAACTTGCTCATAACTGGAAGCCCTTCACATATTTTCTCCAGCTTTTCAATATCTTTATTTGAAAGCTCCGTATATTGTTTACATATCGTTCTAAGCATCTTCATCTCCAGATAAAATTATAATATCGGCTATTTTTCCCATATCGCACCTTTTGTTCATACTAAGTGTTCTTATGTACTCATATGCTTCATTTTCAGTAAAATTCCTTGTTTTCATCAAAATACTTTTGGCTATATCAATTTTTTTTCTATCCTCCAGCTTTTGACTTGTTTTCAAATATTTTTTCTCCAGTTTTTCAAATTCTTCCTGTTTGTTAAATATAATCTCCAGGTTAGGAATAAAGGACTTTTCGTCGATGGGTTTCACTATATATCCTATTATTCCTATATTTTTTGCTTCCTCTATAAATTCTTTATTGGAATATGCTGTAAGTAAAACAATACCTCTAGACAATTTTTGTTCTCTTATTACTTTCGCTGCCTTTAATCCGTCCAGTATTGGCATCTTGACATCCATTATTACAAAATCAGGATTATATTTTTTGCTCTGTTCTATTGCATCAAATCCATCACCTGCCTCCGCAACTACATCATAATTGGCTTCTCTAAGTATTTCACAAATATCCATCCTTGTTATCGGCTCATCATCTACAACTATTATTTTTCTCATTTTTTTTCCTTTTCCTCGAATTTAATATAAATCTTTCAATAACTGCTTCATTTCAATTCTGTTAAATCGTCTAGGATTTTCCCCTGTACACAGATCATTTTCTATCTGATCAATGATACTTTCCATTTCAGAAAAATATTGTTCCTCTGGGATTCCTAGTTCTCTTAAATTATTTGGTATTCCCATTTTAGCCGCTCTCATTTTGATTGCTTTTGCTAGCATTTCTACACCTTCTGCATCTTCTTTAGGTGTAAATCCCAACGCTTCAGCAATTTCACGGTAATATCTTGCCGCATTCTTATTTTGTGCATTAAACTTTATAACTTTTGGCATTATTACTGCATTAAGCCGTCCATGCGGCTTATGAAATCTTGCTCCTAGTGAATGTGCTATGCTGTGATTTATTCCTAATCCTGCATTGCTGAATGCTACTCCTGCCATGCACGAAGCAATCTGTAAATCAATTCTTTCTCTTTCAAGCTGAGGATTTTCAAAATTGCTTACCAAATCAGCAAAAACAGTTTTTATTGCTCCTAGTGCAAGTGTATTTGTAAACAGATTTCTAGATCTTGAAACATATGCTTCTATGGCGTGTGTCAAAACATCCATTCCAGTGTCTGCAATTATTGATGGTGGAAGAGTTTTTATAAATTCTGGATTTAAGATTGCTATATCTGGCAGCATTTCACTGTCACTTAGTGGTATTTTTTTATCTTTTGTTGTAACAACTGCATAAGACGTTACTTCTGACCCTGTTCCGCTCGTTGTAGGGATTGCAATAAATTTTGGCTTTTTATTTTGTCCAATTGCCTTTTTTATCTGATTTGTAAAATAAATCATTGATTTGCAGGCATCTATTGGGGAACCTCCTCCAAGTGCTATTATGCAGTCAGGATTATATGCACTTAATTCCAGCATTCCGTTTATAATTTCCTCATCAGTGGGATCAGGCTTTACATCCGAATATATTTTAGTTTCTATTTCTCGTGATTTTAAAATATTAACAACTTTATTTGTAACTTTTAGTTTTACCATATTTTCATCTGTAACTAAAAATACTTTTTCCATTTCCAGCGTTCTTAATATATCCAAAGAATTAGCACCATAATGAATATCCGGTTTTATTTGAAATAACCCCATTGAATCCACTTCCTTTCTTATCGTAATTCTTTTAATTTGGATAATATTTTTTGGACTGTTTCAAAATCTGTTATTTTATAATCTTTTACAAGTATTTCAATAACTTTTCTTTCTAAATCCCCACAGTCTTTTTTTATTTCATTTTTTACTTTGTTTTCTGATTCACAGTTTGATTCACAGAAAGATTTTTCATATCTTACTTCGACTCCCTGTTCCCTAATTATGTCCTTTGCCCCGGGAGTAATAATCATATCAGCCTGAACCACTAATTCCTTGTTTTGAACAAATTCAGAAAGATTTTTTACCGTAATCAATCTTTTTTTCATTTTTTTACTCCTTTTCCGACTCCAAACTGTCTATTATTCCTACAATAGTTGCATCCACAGGAGTTTCAGCGTCAAATATATGTCTTGCAGAACTTCCTGTAACAATTATTACCTTGTCACCTTGTCCAGATCCAATGTAATCTGCCGCTACCATTTTTCTGCTTCCATGCCCTTCGCCAGTTCCTTCTACTTCAACTACCATAAGTTTTAATCCTTTTAGTTTTTCATCCTTCCTTGTTGCCCAGACATTATCCACAACTTTTCCAATTAACATACTATTGTCCTCTTTCATAGTATAATTCAATACTATTTTCTTTTATATAATCCATTGCAAGGGAAGTTACTTTAGATTTTGCATCAACTTCAAGCATCTGATTTTTTAATCCTAGCTTTCTAAGTCTGCTTTCTGTTATCAATCCCTTCAAATAAACCTTTTCTTTTGCACAAAAAATATTTTTAACTTCTGTTCTTTTCACAACCTTTATTCCAAATTCCTTTACTTTCTCAAGATATTCGTCGTAAAGATTAATTAACGCAGCAGGCTTAGTATATTTTTTATATTCCAAACCTTCTTCTACAAGAATAACTTGTGAATCATTAAAAAGAAACTCTGTCATAATACTTTTTCTACCTTGTGAAAGATCTATTAAATCATTTATTCCAAGAGTTGATACTACAAGTACTTTTTTATTTTCATTTTGTCTAACGTCTTCCCATGTGCTGTCTAGCTTTACATTATCCATAAATGATGTTTCATTTTTAAGTTCATCCTTCAAAATCTCATCATTTCCCAAAAAAGCTGTTACTACAGATTTTTTAGAAATTACCTCATGATTTTTAGATGATTTTTCATTTTCCCTTTTTGCAATTTCCTTTAACACTTCCCTTGCAAGCACTTCTATCAAATTTTGAGTATCCATTTCATCTCCTCACAATATTTTTTAGAGCTACTTTTCAATACTTCCAGTCACTCCTGAAATATATCCGCAAGAATTGGCTTCATCAAAGTCTATATGCATGCTCAGTCTAAAGCTGTCCCTTACTCTTATCAAAACATCATCAAATATTAACGGTCTGTCGCTGTGAATTTTTACTTTTACAGTTTCACCGTCTTTTACAGAAAATCTTTCTGCATCTTCTCTTGTCATATGAATATGTCTTTTGGCAACAATAACACCTTTATCCAGATGCACATATTTATCTCCTACACCTAGTAATATTCCGGGTGTTCCTTCGATTTTTCCACTTTCTCTTATTACTCCCTTGACTCCAATTTCACGGCAGTCAGTAAGTGATAATTCCACTTGAGAAAAATTTCTGCATGGTCCTAATATTGCAACATTGGAAAATTCGCCTTTTGGTCCGATTACCCTAACTCTTTCCTTAGCTGCAAATTGTCCTGGCTGTGATAAATCCTTTACAGGAGTCAATTCATAACCTTCTCCAAAAAGTGCTTCTACGTGTTCCTTTGTAAGATGTACATGTCGTCCCGAAGCCTCAACCATAAAGGTATCATCTTTTTCTGCACCCATTATTTCCTGTAATTTTTCTCTTATTATTCTCTCCAATTCATTTCTATACATAATATCTCCCAATTCGGAGCTTATGATTTATAATCTCCGTTATTCGCTTTTAACATCATCAAGTACAATATACTGCTCAAACGATTTAATGCTTTTAGCATATCCAGCCTTTCCACTTTTCCTTCCTTGTAAAAAGCGTCTACTGCGGAAAGCTCACATTCCCTTGACAAAGCTCTCAAATAATTTATATCAATAACCGATTCATCAAAATCTATATTTATTTCAAACAAATGTCCTGTTTTATAATATTTTATTGTATTGTGAGTTATATCCTTTAATGTGTCAATATCGTATCCAAGAACATCTCTTTCCTGAAATGGTGTATCGGTCATTTCGCTTATAAATAAGTCCCGTACAAATCTATATGTCTGTGCAAAGTCGCTTTCCAGCTTCTTGTTTTTTTCATACTTTTTCCAATATTTTATTATTTCAGCTTGTAAAATATCAAATTTCCCTCTTAAAATGATTCTTTTATGATTTTTTACAACTAAATTGTCCCCAAAAAGCTGAGTCATGAATTCAGGCTTTTTATCATAAATAGCCCCTGTCACATAATCTCTGTATTCTCTCTTTTTGACAACTTTTTCTTCGGAAGTATTAGCGGGAGAGTCTTTAACTTTGTTTACATCATCTGATCCATTATTTACAACTTGCTCCTGTGATTTTTTGATTCTAAAATCAATTTTTTTTACATTTAAAAACTCTCTTGCTGATGGTGTGAGAATGTCTTTTTCAGTTATTTGTACTTTTTCAAGCTGCCCTTCCTTATCTAATTTTCTAAGCATTCCTTCTGTTATAACAGGCATTTTTTATCACACCCTATCTATTTTTTATAAATTCCTTCCAATACTTGTCTTATGATATTTTCTATATCATTTTCATTATTATTTAGTCCACATGAATCTGTACAAGCACAAGCATCTTCATTTTTCAATGCTTCCAGTTCTTTTGTACCATAAGCTACTCTTCTAATATTTATTAGATTTAAAGGTCCTATATTGTCAGAAGTTGCACTTCCTCCAACTGTTCCACATCCTAATGTGAATGCAGGTATAAGGTTAGTTGTTGCTCCAACTCCTCCAAGTGCCGCAGGTGTATTTACAAGTAATCTTGAAACTGGTTTTTTCAATGAAAATTCTCTTACGATATTTTCGTTGTTTGTATGCATTGACATTGTGTGCCCAATTCCTTCATTTTGAAGAATTTCTATACATTTTTCACATGCTTTTTCCCAAGTTTCTTCTGTATAAAATCCTAATACAGGACATAATTTTTCTCTTGAATAAGGATTCAAGTGAGAAACTTCTGTTTCTTCCGAAATTAGAACTTTTGTAGTTGTTGGAACTGTTATTCCAGCCATTGCAGCTATATACAAAGCTGTTTTCCCTACTATTTTCGGATTCATTGTGTTGTTAGCTCTCATTAGAATTTTTCCAACTTTTTCTCTTTCATCTTTATTCAAGAAATATGCACCTTGTCGTTTCAATTCATCAACAACTTGATGTTTTATTACTTCTTCTGTAACAATTGACTGTTCTGACGCACAGATTACCCCATTGTCAAAAGTCTTACTGTCTATTATTCGTTTAACTGCTTTTCTAATGTCTGCACTTCTTTCAATAAATGAAGGTCCATTTCCAGGTCCTACTCCTATAGCAGGCGTTCCAGAACTGTAAGCAGCTCTTACCATAGCTTCTCCACCTGTCGCCAAAATCAATGAAGTCTTTTTATGTTTCATAAGCTCTTGCGTTGCTTGTAATGTAGGAGTCTTTATAACTCCAATTAATCCTTTTGGAGCTCCTTTTCTTTCTGCAGCTCTTATTAAGTATTCCGCAGTTTTTATTATACAGTCCTTCGCATTTGGGTGTGGGCTTACAATTACTGCGTTTCCTGCTTTTAATGAAATCATTATTTTATATATTGTTGTTGAAGTTGGGTTTGTTGATGGAATTAAAGCCGCGATTATACCCATTGGAACTCCTATTTCAGTTATTCCATTTTCTTTGTCTTCACAAATTATTCCTTTTGTCTTCTGATCTTTCAAAGTTTCATATACACCAACTGATGCCAATCTATTTTTTAGTACCTTATCTTCCCAACGTCCAAATCCTGTTTCTTCGTTAGCTAATTTTGCCAGTTCCACTTCATGCTTTTGAGCTTCTTCAGCTATTTCCTTTACTATTTCATCAATTTGAGCTTGTGAGAACTGACTGTATTCTTCAAATGCTTTACTTGCACTATTTAATAAATCTCTTACTTCCTGTATTGATTGTAAATCTTTGTCCATAGTTTGTCCTTTCTATAAATAATCACTGTTGTCTGATTACTTTAAGTTCTCTTATTCACCCTCAACTATTCTTGCTTTTGGCAATATAGCCTCAATTTCAGTATGAGGACGTGGGATCACATGAATTGAAATTAATTCTCCAACTCTTTCTGCTGCTGCAGCTCCTGCATCTGTTGCAGCCTTAACAGCTCCTACATCTCCTCTTACCAATACTGTTACTAATCCTCCACCTACGTGTTCTTTTCCAATTAATGTAACATTTGCAGCTTTTACCATTGCATCTGCAGCTTCTACTGCCGCTACTAATCCTTTAGTTTCAATCATTCCTAATGCATTTAATGTTGCCATCTCTATTCCTCCTGATTATTTTTTATCAAAATTTCTATTAATTTTTTCTTTGGCATTGTCTTTATCTGGTTCCAAGTGTACCCAAGTTTAAGACTGTTTACTTTTGTCTTTAAATCTGCCACCTTCATGTCCTGATAATGTTTTTTTGCCTTTTTTATCTCTTCTTTTGTTTCTTCATCTTTTTTTTTTAAAGTTTCTGTTACTGAAACTTCTTCATTTTCCTGAATAATATCGTTTTGTTGTTGGGCTTCTTCATTTTCTGTTATTTCCTGAATTACTTCTTCTGGTTTTTCTTCTGTTTCAATTTTTTCCGTAATATCTTCAGATTGCTCTTCAGTCACTTGATTTTCATTTTGAATATCTGAATTTTCATCTACTGCCTGCTCAACCACTTCTTCTGGAACTATTTCAACTTCGATTTTTTCATTTTCATTGTCTAATTCTTCAATAATTTTTTCATCATTTTGCACAGTTTCAGTTTGTTTATCAGATTTTTTCCCAATATCACTTATCAGAATTTTCTTTGTTTCAGAAGCCACTCTTGCAATAACGTTACTGCTCAGGAAATTTCCAAGCCTTTTGGCACTTTCACTTGCGGCATCCACAGCGGCATTTACAGCAGCTACATCTCCCATAACCTCAATGGTTACAATTCCACCTTTTACATAATAGCAGTTTGTAAGTGTTACATTAGCTGCCTTCAAGGCGGCATCTGCAGCTTCTATTGCCGTTACAAGCCCCCGTGTCTCCACATATCCGTATGAATCCATCTATCTATCACCTTCTTGTCTACTCGGAAGCATCTTCCAAATATTTTACAAGCTCCTCAATTCCTTCGTTTTCATAAGAACTTACAACAAAAACTTGTTCAGCTCCTGCATTTTCCAATATTTCACAAGCCTTTTTCACATCTCCGCCCAAATCAGATTTAGTTACAATTCCAATTACAGGCTTTGTAAAAGCTGTTGAAAATCCTGGCGGAAACACATTATGCTCTTCGTCACACGCTTGTACCATCCCTATAACATCACAATCATACGAGCTTACAATTAGTGCTTTGTAAAGCATTCTATTTTCCATATATTCGCCTGGAGTGTCAAGTATGTCGTTAGAATACGTTAACATCTGTGTTTTTTCATATTTTATATCCAGTCCATGTATTCTCTGAGTTAATGTTGTTTTACCGCACATGGATTTCCCTATTAAAAGTATTCTTTTCAATTTTATGACCTCGTTATTTGAGTTATGCTAAATTTTAATATATTTGCAAAGTAGGAAACTACCTCATTTACAGCAGCATCTACGCTACCTACATCTCCGCTTATTACAACGGATCCTGTAAATCTGTCAACAAATCCTATTTCAACTCCAGCACTTTTCGTAGCTAGATCTGCGGCAATTATTGCTGCTTCTCCTGGAGTTATTGTCAAAATTCCGATAGCATTTACCTTGTTTTCATGAAGTCCTATTTTTTTTGATAAATCTCTTTGGGGATTTGCAATTATATGAGCCAATGTTAGTTGCCTACCAGGCACATATTCCTGTATCATTCTCTGTTTTTTTTCTTCTTCCATTTAACAAATCCTTTCTAAAACTTATTTTATCTAGGCAAAATAGTTTCTACTTCCCCATGTGGACGTGGAATTACATGAATTGAAATCAATTCTCCAACTCTTTCTGCAGCAGCAGCTCCTGCATCTGTCGCAGCCTTAACAGCTCCCACATCTCCTCTTACAAGAACTGTTACTAATCCTCCACCTACATGTTCTTTACCAATTAATGTTACGTTTGCTGCTTTTACCATTGCATCCGCAGCTTCTATCGCAGCCACTAATCCTTTTGTTTCTATCATTCCTAGTGCATTTAATGTTGCCATAGTTATTACCTCCTAAATTTTTTTATAAATAGTTTTATTTTTTTATAAAATTATTTATACTATTCTCTTCCTTTTGGCAAAATAGTTTCTACTTCCGCATGTGGACGTGGAATTACATGAATTGAAATCAATTCTCCAACTCTCTCTGCAGCAGCAGCTCCTGCATCTGTAGCAGCCTTAACAGCTCCTACATCTCCTCTTACAAGCACTGTCACTAATCCTCCACCTACATGCTCTTTACCGATCAATGTAACATTTGCTGCTTTTACCATTGCATCTGCAGCTTCTATTGCAGCTACTAATCCTTTTGTTTCTATCATTCCTAATGCATTTAATGTTGCCATATCTTTCCTCCTAAAATTATTTTTTATTTGACAAATAATTTAATTTTGATTTCACCTCCTTCTCTAAAATTATATAATAAATTATTAAATTAGCAAAAATAAAAAAGGAACTAAAAAATCAAATAATTTTTCAAGCTCCTTTGCTCCAAAATATTATTGTACTCCATATTTTAATTTATAATTGCAATTTTGTTATTGTTACTATTTTGTTTATATTACTTCGTTGTAATATAAGCTCTATATTGAGTATACTATGATTTTTCATTTTGTCAATACTTTATAACAAAAAAAAATTTAAAATTATATTTAAGTTTATATAAGCATATTTAAAAAAGGCTTTTAATACAAGGTTAAGACATTGCAAAATAAAATTATAAACAAAAAAGAATACCCTTAATTTTAGGTGTTCTTTTCATATTTTAATTATTTATATTACAAAAAACTATAAAATTTATTTTTTATAATTTTCAGCAAACTGCTGAAGTTCAGCTATTTCCCTTTTTGCTCTATCAGATAGAACTTTTACATCGTTAATCATCTGTTTTGAACGTGCCATAATAAAATGCAGATATTCTGTATTTTTAGTCTTTAAATACATTTCCTTGGCATAATACATATCCTTAAAATCATTTTTAGCTTGTTTTATTAATAGTTTTTGCCCGACCATAACTATTAATGCCGCTGACAATGCTATTATCGTTCCGTATCCTTTAGTAAGTGGATATAAAATCATTCCAATAATCATAAGTGCTGTAACTAAAATAGAACTGTTTTTTATATACCCTTCTTTTGGTGGAACTTTCACATATTTTTCCATTTTTTCAATCATTTTTTTAAACATCTATGCCAAAATTCCTAACCAGTATCCTAATATTCCTATTACAAAGAATCCAAAAATTATCCAGATTGCATTTACTTTTCTCTTTAATAAGTGCATACATGCAAATGTAAGCAATAAAGCTAATAATCCAGGTAACAGTGAATCTAGTATACTTTGAACTGTAGTTACGACTTCTTTTCCTGTTTGATCAGTATATTTAGATAATACTAATGGTACGTTTATTGAAGTCCATTTCGAAACTAATGCTCCCATTACAAAGAGCCCTAATATAGAAGCTCCCTGAGTTAATTTTTGAATTACTCCACCTTCCATATCTCCAACTATTTCAGTTCCTTTTTCGTATCCATATTTTAAACCATACCATCTAGTAAGCACTCTTGCCAAATTTATTCCAAAAAAGAAAATAAATGGTCCTAATAGATTTCCTCCAGCTATTGCAAGTGAAGCTCCAAGCGCTGCTAATACTGGACGTAAAGTTCCCCAGAAAATAGGATCTCCTACTCCTGCAAGTGGTCCCATAAGTCCTACTTTTATTCCACTTATAGTTGCATCGTCAATATCTACACCATTTGCTTTTTCTTGTTCCATCGCAGCTGTAACTCCCATTATAGTTGAACCTATCCATGGTTGAGTATTAAAAAATTCTAAATGTCTTTTAAGAGCTGCTGCTTGATCTTCCTTTTTAGAATAAAGCCTTTTTATTGCAGGAATCATTGTTACGCAGAATCCCATTGACTGCATTCTTTCAAAGTTGAAAGACCCTAGTAAAGTTGTAGATCTCCAGTACATGCTTTTCAAATCTTTATCAGTTAATTTTTTTTCTATATTTTCTGCCATTTTTCCTACCTCCTATAGTCCTTCCAGTTCATCATCCGCTTCTTCTATAACCGTGGCTCCACCATTTCCACCACTTGGTAAAGCAATAGATGCGTGATATTTGGGATTTAATTGAATATACAGTATTGCAAGACATAATCCTAATATTCCTAAACCAACCAAGTTAAATTCTGTAAACGCGGCTATTACAAATCCTAGAAAGAAGAATGGCATCAATGCTTTGGCTTCCATCATATTTATTACCATCGCATATCCAACAACTACTATAAATCCTCCAGCAATTTGAAGTCCTCTTGTAATTACTTCAGGAATTGCATTCAAAGCTCCTTCTACAGCACTTGTTCCCGCAATCATACCTACTAATACAGCTGGAATTGCTACTCTTAATGCTTGTAAAGCCAATCCTGCTAAGTGACACATTTCAATACCTCTAAAATTAGCTTGTTCTGCATACTCATCTGCTTTATGCTGAAAGAACACTGTAATTGTTCTAACGAAAATTGTAAGAACTTGTCCTGCTGCTGCAATTGGTACTGCAACTGCTATTCCTTCTGCAATTGACTGTTTACCTACAATTACTAAAATTGCTGAAATTACACTTGCTAACGCTGCATCTGGTGCCATTGCAGCTCCAACATTCATCCACCCAAGGGCAATCATCTCAAGTGAACCACCCAATATAATTCCCGTTTTTAAATCTCCTAATACAAATCCTACCAAAGTACATGCCACCAATGGTCTATGAGTCTGTCTTTCATCAAGTACGCTTCCCATACCAGCTATAGCTGCCACAAGTGCTAACAAAATTAACTGAATAACATTCATACTTCTGTCCTCCTAAATATTTAATTGTTCTATGTTTTTATTTTTTAGTCAAATGATATAGAATCTAATTTAGAGTTAATATCTTCTTTTGCAGAAGTTACTAATTGTCTCATATCAAGCTCCACACCCATGGCTCTTAATTTGTTAAATGCTTCTAAATCCTCTTTATTAATCGCAACCGCTTTTGAAATTAATTTGTCCCCTTCTTTAAAAGTCATTCCTCCAACGTTCACAGTTTTAATATCTACTCCACCTTCAATTAATCTAACAACATCTCTAGGACAAGTAACAAGTAACATTACTTTTGTTTTATCATATTTTGGGTTTTTATAAACAGCTATTGCTTTTTCAACAGGTATTACAAATGATTTTACTCCCTCTGGTGCCACTTGTAATAAAAGAGATTTTCTTATCTTATCCTCTGCTACATCATCATTAACAGCAAAAATTGCTTCTGGTTTAGTCGCTTTTACCCATGAAGTCGCAACTTGTCCGTGTATTAATCTTGAATCTATTCTTGTTAAAACTAATTCCATAATTTTATTTTGTTACTGAAAATATTGTAAGTAAGTTTGTATATAATATTAAACATAAAGAACTTTTCAGTAACTCTCCTTTCGATTTTATTTTTTGTTTTTTAGATTTTCTACTATATTCTATAAATCTAGCTCATCTAAATCATCATTGTCATCAACAAACTCTGCACTAAATAATTCACTAAAAATTTTAATCCCGTTAATTCCTGAATTTTTTGCCACTTGAACTAATTCAGAAACATCGCTGATTTCTTCTCTTGCATCTAAAACTTCCAATAACATCGGTACATTAACACCTGTTATTACATCTGTGTTTTTTGTTTCAGCAACTACTCTGCAAGCTGCATTATAAGGACTTCCACCAAATAAATCTACTAAAAACAAAGTACCTTCACTATCATATTTTGAGATAATATTATTATATTTCTCAATCAAATCTTCAGGTCCTTCTCCTGGTACAAATGTTACAAAATCAAGCAGTTCACTTTCACCTAAAACCATTTTTGTCAAGTTAACGGTTTCTTCTGACATTTTTCCATGTGTTGCAACGATTAAATTAATCATTCCCGCTTCTCCTTTCAAGTTTATAAATTTTATACCTTATATTTCGAGTATACTTTATTATAACATAATATTAGTATTATTTAATTAAAAAATTAGATTAAATTCCATTAGATTTTTTTATAAACAAAAAAAGACATAACGTTGATTTTTAATCAATAATTATGTCTTTTTTGCATTCCATTTAAAGCCAATAACAACTCGTATTATTTTAATATTTTTTGCTCAAACTTTTTACCACCATAATAAACCATATATTTTTTATCTTGTAATGCTCCTGGATTTACAAATATTATTCCACCTTTTTCTGCCATAAATTCTTTATGTGTATGTCCAAAAACGCAAATCTCAGCTTTTTCTAAATGAGCTTTTTTTTCTAATTCTTCAAGTGTCGTTTTTACACTGTATAGATGTCCGTGTGTTAATAGCACCTTTTTTCCCATCAAATCAAATATTTTAGTTTCTCTAGACTCATAATCATCCATATCAGTATTACCTTTTACAATGGCAAAAAGTACATCTCTGTAGACCAACGACATATCAATTGCATCTGTACTGTGATCTCCTCCAAAAATTACAATTTCTGGTTGCTCCAGATCGATTACTTGTTGAAAATAATCAAGCCTTCCGTGACTATCGGAACAAATCAATACTTTCATTAAATCTCCTCTCTCCATATTCCTTTTTTGTTTATTTCTCCATTGAAAAAAACTTTTACATACTTAATTTTAAAATCAAACTTCGATAAACATACTCTAAAACGATAATATAAATATTTTAACATTACATTTTTGTCCTAAAGTTTATTCATCTTTAGTCTAATTTAAAGGAGTTTTTAGTATACAAATTTAGCAAAATATCCTAAACTCCAAATATTTTTAGTAATTAATTTATTATTTATTATAACACACTTTTTAATTTATTCCTAATTTTCTATATTATATATAAGAAACAACATTTACGTTAATGCCAGTTCTATTATAATCCAAAAGATTTTATAAAGTATATTATTTTTATTATAATTTTCTTTATTTTTAAGAATTTCTAAAAAATCTAAATTATAATTACTACATAAAAATACTATTTTACCTTTTATTTAGGCGTGTTTTGCTTGTGAAATATAGCACAATTAATTATATTAATTTTATAACTATTTTAAATTACAACTTATTTTGTTCTAAAAATGAAATGATTATAGAAAATTTTTTGTTTAAAAAAATAATATACTCAAATATTTTTTTTATATGATTTTTTATCCCAAAATTTTTAACCAATATAGCTTTTTATATATTCTAACTATATTTTTATAATTAAAAAATAAGTTATGATGTTTTTGGTATAGTTTTTTAAAAAAAAATTGCAAAAACAAATGCTTTACAAAGAAAATCACAAAAATATATTAGTATAACTAATATATATTTACTCAAACAGAAATTATATTTGTATTTATAAAAACTGTTTGAGTAATATAATCATAACTTTGAGTTTGGGTCTAAAATGGTTTTACTATACTATAAAAATCGGTTTTTGAAGATTTTCTAGTATTCTAACTCCTAGCTTACCAGTAATTCTTTCCACCATTACTGTGTATCTCAAATCACCCATTAAGACTAGGTCATAGTTTTGAGCTTCATTCATAATTGTCTTGAATGTATCTCCTTTTTTGTGAATAAGATTATAATTGTCCCCAAAACGTTCAACTAGGCTATTTTCATCTTCTTCCTCCACATTTACACGTAATACATCCACTTTTTGCTCTCCAAATATATGGAAGAAAGTAAATAATGTTTTATTTGCATTATAAGCTCCATCATCAAGCAGCATTAAATTGTCCAATTTGAAATCTTCCACATTTGGTAAAATAATTAGTGGTTTGAAAATACTTCTTAAAATTTCCTTTAGCACTGAAGTTACTTTTTCATTTTTTACAAGAACGAGCAAATCATATTTTTTTAACTCTTCCAGTACAATTTCAGATGTCTCACCATCTTTTGTATAAAAATTTGAAATATCAGAAGTCATTTTTTCTTTTAATTTTTTTACAGTTTTTTCCTCAAGTTCCCTGTATTCCTTAAAAGCGTAATTTGCTCCAATATTTAGTCCCATTCCTTCTATGCTAACAGGAAATACCTCATATTTCAGGACATCCTTAATGTAAATAACGTCAACATCAGCGTTATATTTTTGCTTGAAAACTTTTGCAAAATTAACCAATGGCTGTATTTCGTTTTCCGCCGTAACTAAAAATAATGCTTTTTTTTGTAACATTTTAACCACTTCCTTCTATATGATAATTTTTTTTATCCTATTTATTGTTCATCTTCAATCAATTCAGGCTCTTCTGTAATTTTTACCACTGAAGCAATTTTTTCATTATTTCTAACTTTCATTATTCGTACACCAGATGCCGAACGCCCTATTACCGACACGTTATTAACGCTCGTTCTAATCAATGTTCCTTCTGACGTAATAAGCATAATTTCATCATTTTCTGTAACAATTTTTACATCTACGATTTTCCCAGTTTTATCATTAAGTTTTGCATTGATAATTCCTTTTCCGCCTCTAGATGTAAGTCTATATTCTGATAACTTAGTACGTTTTCCATATCCTTCCTCAGTAATTGTAAGAATTCTCATTTCATCATTATTCATTTCTGAATTAATAATTGCGGCTCCTACAATTTTGTCCTTATCCCTAAGAGTTATACCTTTTACTCCTGCTGCTCCAGTTCCCATGCTTCTTACATCTTTTTCAGAGAATCTAATCGCAATACCGTTTCTTGTAGCGGCAAATACTTCGTCCTCACCAGTTCCGCTTGTAAGCCCAATATACATAACTTCATCATCATCATTTAACTTAATTGCACGTTTTCCAGCTTTTTTAATGTTGTCAAACAATGTCAGTTCAGATTTTTTAACAACTCCGTTTCGTGTTACAAAGAATAAGTTTTTATTTTTTTCAAATTCCCGAACTCTTATTATTGTGCTAACTTTTTCATCAGTATCTAGATTTATAATGTTTCCAATCAGTTTTCCACGTGCTTGTTTTCCAGTTTCAGGGATTTCGTACACTTTTATGCTGAATACTTTTCCTTTTGTTGTGAAAATAAGTAATGTATCAAGAGTTTTTGCTATGTACATATCTTTTACTACATCGTCTTCTATTGTATTTGTAGCATTTACACCGATTCCACCACGTTTTTGAGAACGGTAAGTGTCGATTGTTACACGTTTTACGTAACCTTTTTCTGTAAGTGTTACAACAACTTCTTCGTCCTTAATTAAGTCTTCTATACTAATTTCGGCTCTTGCATTTCTGATTTCAGTTCTACGTTCATCACCAAAATCTTCTTTTAACTTAAGTACCTCCTCTTTAATTATACCATATATTTTTGAATCGTCAGATAAAATTCCAGTTAATTCTTCAATTAATAGCATAAGTTCGTTATATTCCTGATTAATTTTATCTCTTTCAAGTCCAGTAAGCCTTTGTAATCTCATATCCAGAATAGCTTTTGCTTGAATTTCTGAGAATCCAAATTTTGCAATTAATTCAGTTCGTGCAACATTTGCATCCTTTGAAGCACGTATAATTCTAATTACTTCCTCAATATTATCAAGTGCAATTTTGAATCCTTCCAAAATATGAGCCCTATTTTTAGCCTTTTTCAGCTCAAATTCAGTTCTTCTTGTAATTACTTCAAACCTATGTTCCAGATATTTCTGAAGAACCTGCTTTAAATTCAACACTCTTGGTGCATTATCCACAAGTGCAAGCATAATTACACCAAATGTATTTTGTAAATCAGTAAATTTATAAAGGCTGTTCAGAATCAATTCACTTTCTTCACCTTTTTTCAGCTCAATTACAATTCTGATACCATCCCTGTCAGTTTCATCCCGCAAGTCAGATATTCCAGTAATTTTCTTCTGTCTTACCAAATCAGCAATTTTTTCAATAAGTCTGGCTTTATTTACCTGATATGGTAATTCTGTAACAATAATCGACTCTTTCCCAGTTTTTGAAGTTTCAACTTCCACACGTCCTGCAACTCTTAGCTTTCCACGTCCAGTTCTATATGCATCATAAATTCCTTGTTTTCCGTTAATTATACCTCCAGTTGGAAAATCTGGACCTTTTATATACGTAATCAGTTCATCAATCGAAATTTCAGGATTATCAATCAACGCAATAATTCCATCAACTACTTCCCCTAGATTATGTGGCGGAATATTTGTAGCCATTCCAACGGCAATACCGTTTGCTCCATTTAGCAATAAATTTGGAAGTTTAGCAGGCAATACAACCGGCTCATCCAAACTTTCATCAAAGTTCTTTCTGTAATCAATCGTATCTTTTCCAATATCCGCAAGTAATTCTTCAGTAATTTTAGCCATTCTAGCTTCTGTATACCGCATTGCCGCCGCTTCATCCCCATCAATCGAACCAAAGTTTCCATGTCCGTCGATAAGTTCATATCTCATATTAAAGTCCTGTGCCATTCTAACCATTGCACCATAAACTGATGAATCCCCGTGTGGATGGTATTTCCCCAATACATCCCCGACAATTCTTGCCGATTTTTTAAATGGAGTTTTATGGCTCATTCCCATTTCACTCATGGAAAACAAAATTCTTCTATGCACAGGCTTTAATCCATCACGTACATCAGGCAACGCACGGCTAACAATTACACTCATCGAATAATCCAAATAAGCCGCCTTTATCTCATCCTCAATATAAACATTAGATTCATTTGATAAATCCGTAGCCTTAGGCAATCCTTCCACAATGATTTCCCTATCATCGTTCTCATCCATTTCCGTTATCTCTTCTTCTCTTTCATCGTCATCTCTAAAATCGTCTGACATCCTGCACCTCTTTTCTTTTCTTTTACTTTATAATCCACCTTCTCAAAATTCCACAACCTAACTTGTATATTTATCTATTAAACATCTTTTATAAAATAAATTTTTGCTAACAAATGTTATTCCTATAATTTCTATATCTTCTTCTTTTTTTAAGCAAGGGAAATCAATCGCCATTTCCCTTGCATCCCTGGCTCATCTAAGCATTTTTTGAAAATAAAAATTAAACTCGCTTTGCTCAAACAGAAATTTTTATTTCCAAAAAATCACGACAATTTTAATCTAATTACAACAGTTGATTTAACTAAATCAAAATCAAACAAAATTTCGTTAGAAGAAAAATAGCTAAACACGAATGTGTTTCTTTCACCATAATTTTTACATTAAATACCATTTATTTGAATCATTTTAACTTTTTATTGTGAAAGTGAGCTTTTGGAATCTATTTATGAGTTAAGTAACTTCTATTTTTCTTTTATAAGAAAGTTTTGCGTCAAGCGGGTGTGCAGAGGTATGGCGTCTGATACCTCTGTGTTAAAAAAATTAATATAAATAAAATAAGAAAAAATAATCATTAACCAAAATATCTTAAAATAAAAAATAAATTATATATCCAGATTTCTTACGTAGTTTGCATTATCCTCAATAAACTTCCTTCTCGGCTCAACCTTATCCCCCATCAGAATATTAAACATCTTATCGGCATAGGAAGCGTCTTCCATTGATACTTTTAACAATGTTCTTACTTCTGGGTCAAGCGTTGTTTCCCAAAGCTGTTCTGGGTTCATTTCTCCAAGCCCTTTGTAACGCTGGATTGTATATTTTCGTCCTTCTCCTTCCAGTACTCTTGTCACTTGTTTCATCTGATCGTCTGAATAGGCGTATCTGATTGCTTTTCCAGCCTGAATTTTATATAAAGGCGGCTGTGCGATATAGATGTAGCCTTCATTTATTAATTCTCTTAGATGTCTGTAGAAGAAAGTTAGCATTAATGTTCTGATGTGAGCTCCGTCAACATCAGCATCTGTCATAATTACGATTTTATGGTATCTTAGTTTTTTTAAGTCCATTTCTTCGCCAAATCCAGCTCCAAAGGCTGTAATCATTGCTCTAATTTCTGCATTTTCAAGAGCCTTGTGCACTCCTGATTTTTCTACATTCAAGATTTTTCCACGAAGAGGCAATATTGCCTGAAATCTTCTATCTCTTCCTTGTTTTGCAGAACCTCCTGCTGAGTTTCCTTCGACTATGAAAATTTCTGATTCAGCTGGATCTTTTGAAGAGCAGTCTGCCAACTTTCCAGGCAATGATCCTACTTCCAACGTATTTTTTCTAAGTACAAGTTCTCTTGCTTTTTTCGCAGCTTCTCTTGCCCTTTTTGACATTGCCATTTTCTCAATAACTCTTTCAGCATCTTTGGGATGATCTTCCAAATAAAATTTCAGGTTGCTTCCAACAATATTTGAGACAATTCCTGTAACTTCACTGTTTCCAAGTTTTGTTTTTGTCTGCCCTTCAAATTGAGGCTCAGGTATCTTTACACTTATTACACAGACAAGCCCTTCTCTTACATCTGTTCCCTGAAATGTCCCATTTTTATCCTTGATTAAGTTCATCTGTTTTGCAATATCATTAATTGTTCTTGTAAGTGCAGTTCTAAATCCGCTGACATGAGTTCCACCTTCATGAGTATTTATATTATTTACAAACGAATAAACAGTTTCTCTTTGTGAAGTCGTGTAGTTCATCGCAATTTCCACTTCCACAAATTTTGCACTTCGCTGTTTTATCACTGGGTTTCCGTTTTCATCCTCAGCTTCCACTTCCTTCGCTTCCTCAATTTGCATCGTATCAGCCATATAAATTACATCATCAATTATTTTTTCCTCATCTATAATTTCATTTAAAAAATCCTTTATTCCACCCTCAAATAAAAATTCTTCAGCTTTTACATTTTCAGCATTTCTTTCATCAGCCAGTTCAATTTTTAAGCCTTTATTCAAATATGCCAATTCTTTTAGACGTGATTCCAATACAGAATAATCGTAAACTGTTGTTTCAAATATTTCATCATCAGCTTTAAATCTTACTACAGTCCCATGTGCACCATCGTCTGCCACGCCAATTTCCTCCACAGGCGAAGTTGGAACACCACGCTGATATGTCTGTCTAAAAATCTTTCCATCACGTGTTACAGTTGCCTCAAGCCATTCTGACAAAGCATTTACGACAGATACCCCAACTCCGTGAAGTCCACCTGACACTTTATAATTATCATTGTCAAATTTCCCTCCGGCGTGAAGTACAGTAAGTACAACTTCTAAAGTTGATTTTCCAGTTTTGTGCATTCCT
This sequence comes from Leptotrichia massiliensis, assembly GCF_900104625.1. Lineage (NCBI taxonomy): Bacteria > Fusobacteriati > Fusobacteriota > Fusobacteriia > Fusobacteriales > Leptotrichiaceae > Leptotrichia > Leptotrichia massiliensis. The sequence goes on along the minus strand of NZ_FNVZ01000004.1, from coordinate 484,479 downwards.
ACAGGGATTCCACGTCCATTATCAGATACTTCGATAATATTTCCTTCAAGTATCTTTACAGTAATTTTATCACAAATTCCAGCAAGTGCCTCATCCACACTGTTATCTACAATTTCCCATACTAGATGGTGAAGCCCACGTGCTGAAGTTGATCCAATATACATTCCTGGACGTTTTCTAACTGCTTCCAGCCCTTCCAGAACAGTAATCGCCTCTGCTCCATAATTATTATCCATTATTTATTTCCTCCATTTTATCCAAAACTTTTCATATTTTTTATAAAATATGATAAAATCTATTTTCCAACACAAAAATTCCCAAATACATGATCTAAAATATCCTCAGACGATATTTCCCCAGTAATTTCCGAAAGCGAGTCTAACGCTTCTTTCAAATCCACAGAAATCAAGTCCATCGGAAGACCCATATCTATTGTTTCAAAAATATTTCTTATTGCGTCTTTTGTTTTTTCAAGTGCTGTTTTGTGACGAATATTTGTAATTATTAGTTTTTCTGATGAGTTTTCCACATCTTCTTCCACAATGTATGAATAGATTTTTTCCTGCATATCTTCAATTCCAATATTGTCTTTTGCAGAAATTTCAACAATATTTTCCAAGTTATGCCCTTCAAGATTAATTTTTTTATTTAAATCAATCTTATTTAATAATACTATAATTTTCTTTTTATTTTCTTTTATCTGATTTATAACTTCTATATCCTCATTTTCCAGCTCCTTTGAAGCATCCAGTACAAGAAGCACCAAATCAGCCTTTTCAATAAACTGTTTAGATTTTTCCACACCAATATTTTCAACAATGTCATCAGTTTTTCTAATTCCTGCTGTATCCACCAGAACTAATGGAATTCCTTTTATATTGATTATTTCCTCAATAACATCTCTTGTAGTTCCAGCAATATGCGTTACAATAGCACGTTCTTCACGAAGCAAAGCATTTAGCAATGTAGATTTTCCGACATTTGGTTTTCCCACAATAACAGTCTTTATTCCCTCTTTTATTTTTTTTCCTGTGTCATACGAGTCAATTAACCGATTTGCTTCTTCATATACTTTTTCCAGATTATCTCTAAGTTCTACTGGCAACGGATCGTCAATTCCTTCTTCAGGATAATCCAGCACTACATTTACATGTGCTGTAATATCTAGCAAAGCCTTCTTAAATTCATTAACTTTATCACGCAAGTCCCCTCTTAACTGATCGAGCGACAGTGATACGCTCTTTTCTGTTTTTCCCTGAATAATATCCATAACCGCCTCAGCCTGTGACAAGTCTATACGTCCATTCATAAATGCTCGCTTTGTAAATTCACCACTTTCAGCATGTCTTGCTCCATTTCTTAACACAAGTTCAAGCACTTTTTCCGAAACAAGCGTTCCACCGTGGCAATTTATTTCCACAATATCTTCACAAGTATAGCTTTTGGGAGCTTTTAGCCTTACAGCCATTACTTCATCTACTATTTTTTCTCCATCCTTGATAAATCCATAATTTAATTTATAAAAACCCAAATCAGCATTTGGGTTTTTTTTAATAAATATTTTGTCCAGTATTTCAAATGATTTATCGCCGGATATTCTTATTATGGCAATCCCGCCTTCACCTTTTGGAGTGGAAATCGCCGCAATTGTATCAAACAACATTTTATCCCTCTATTTTCTAAAATCATTTTATTTTTATTTTATATTACACTAAACTGTTTAAAAAATCTTTTTTCAAACAATCTAACTCAATTTTTTAAAATTTTTCATCTAATTTTTTAATAACCAAATATCTTTTTGGCTCTTCCCCAACACTTTCAGTTTGTAATCCCTTCATAAAGGAAACTTCCTCATGAATGATTTTACGTTCACGTGCTGACATTGGATTTAATTTTATGGCGTTTCCTGTTGAAAGAACTGTTTTTCCTTTTTTTCTTGCCAAATCTCTTAATGATTTTTCACGTTTTTCCTTATAGTTATTAGAATCCACAACTATTTTTATATTTTTAAACTGTCTTGTTGTGCTTAACAAGTATTCAAAGCTGTTTAATGTGTTTCCTTTTTCGCCAATTAAAAATCTCATATCTTTTCCATCAAGAATAACCAAGTATTTGTTGTTGTTTTCTTTTTTTATATTAAAAATTCGTATATCCATTTTTATATTTACGATAAACTCTTTAAAAAATGCCCTGATTTTGTCTATATTTGTATCAGGTTGATTTGTAACAGATTTTTCTTTACTTTCTGAATTTTCGTTTTTGTAATTTTTTTTATTGTTATTTTTTGGATAATTATTTCCATTTTCTTTTTTTGTCTCTTTTTTTACATTATTATTTTCACTTTGTGTTTTTGTTTTATTTTCATTGGTTTTTAGTTCTGATTTTTTAATAATCTTAACTTCATATTCCCCTTTTATATTGATAAACAATATTTTTTTTGGATGTTTTAAAACTTTTACCTGATAAGTCTCATCTTCCTTTAGTGTCAAGGAACGGCTTACCATATTCTTAAGTTCTTCCTCATTTTGTGCCTTTAATACTATCTTTTCCATCATCACTTCTTCCTTTCAAAATGAAATACTGCTGAACCAGTGACAAAGCTCCTGAAACTAAGTAATACAATGTTACCCCAGATGGCATATTGTAAAATATGAATAACATCATAATTGGCATCATGTATAACATCGTCTGCATCTGCTGATTACTTTCTTGTCCACTAGTTGCACTTGCCATGATTTTTTGCTGAATATATGTAACTCCCACATTTAAAATAGGTAGTAAATTAAATGCGAAATTTCCCATCATAAATAATCTGTCAGGCTGTTTTAGTGTAAACCATAAAAATTTAGCATCTGCTGGAATTGCATTTCCGCTAAAAGCCCAATATAGTGCCACAAATATTGGCATTTGAATTAATAGTGGCAAACATCCTCCTAATGGATTTACCCCATTTTCTCTGTACAGTTCAGCCGTTTTTTGTTGATATTCTTGTGGACTATCTTTGTATTTTTCTTTTATTTTATCAAGTTCTGGTTGTAAATCTCTCATTTTTTTCATTGACTTTTCTTGCTTTAATGTCAATGGAAACACAATTATTCTCATTAAAATTGTAACAATAATTATTGCTACACCATAATTTCCTACAACACCATATATTGCGTTTAGTACATGTACGACAAAATCAACAAGTGCCTGTATTTTAAACATATATTATTTCCTCCACTTTTTTATTTTAACGGATCATATCCTCCCTTATGAAAAGGATGACATTTTAATATTCTTTTGATTGCCAGATAACTCCCTTTTACTGCTCCATATTTTATTATTGCCTGTTTTGAGTATTCTGAGCATGTTGGGTAAAATCTGCATCGTCTTCCTAAATATGGAGAAATACCCTTTTGATAAATTTTTATTAAAAATAATAATATTTTTTTCATTATTTTATTACCTTGTTTATATCTTTTTCAATATCTTTATATTTTAATTTTTTTATTTTTTCTTTTAAGACAGATTTGCCTACAAATATATAATCTGTATTTTTTTTAAATTTATCTTTATGTATTTTTACAAATTCTTTAAATATTCTTTTGATTCTATTTCTTTGAACTGCATTTCCAGTTTTTTTACTTGCTACAAAGCCAAATCGTTGTTCGTTATTTACATTTTCCTTTATAAAAATAATAGCATACTTTGTATGCATTTTTTGTGATTTGTTATATATTAATGAAAAATCCTTTGATTTTTTTATTTTGTTAATAGACATATTTCTCTTCTTTTTGTTAAAATGAGTGAGAGCTTAATATATTAAACTTCTTTAAAATTAGACAAAAAAATCAACTAAACATGTATTTATGGATAGTTTTAACTTTTGTGTCCAGTTTTAAAGAGGTTTTAGGTATAAGAAAGCTCTCTTAATATTTAGATTAATGCTTTTAAAAACCCAGTGTTGAATTTAACACCGGGTTATGCTGATAATTTAGCTCTTCCTTTAGCTCTTCTTCTTTTCAAAACATTTCTTCCGCTTTTATTTTGCATTCTTTTTCTAAATCCATGATCTTTTTTTCTTTTTCTTTTATTTGGTTGATATGTTCTTTTTGTCATTCTTTTTCCTTTCTATCTTAGTTTTAAAAAATTATTGTCTTTTGTAGACATTATATACAATATTCAAAAAAAAGTCAAGTTCAATGCTTTATTCAAAAAGTAAATTTTATTTAATTTATTTGTTATAAAATTTTATACAGAATTTTTTATCCACAACTCTATAATATATAATAGTATATATATAATTAAATATATTATTATTATACATTGTGGAAATATGGGAACATTGATAAATAAAGGGATTGACAGATAAAAGTCTGTGGAAAACTTTTGCTAAATTTGTGGAAAAATATTATCAACAAAATTGTAAACATAATTACCAACAGAATTTGTGGATAAATTAAAAGTATGTGGATAATGTGTGGAAAGATACTGAAAATGGATGTAATTAATTTTTGTGGATAAAAATTTAAAAAGTAAAATTTTTTGATAAACAGCAGAAAAATATTATATTTTTTATGTGGAAAAGTCTGTGGAAAACTTTTGTTTAAAATCTTGATTATTTATTTTATTTATGTTATAGTAAAATTAAATAAAAGTACAAATTTAAAGGGAAAATTAATAAACGAGTTTACTAGGCAAAATGCGAGAAAATTAAAAATTTTTATTCATAATTAAAATTAACTAAAAAGGAGAGAAAAGTAAATGGATATTGAGAAATTGTGGGAAAAAATAAAAAAAATAATGAAAAAAAGGGTAAACGAGGCAGAATTTGAGGCATTTTTTAACAATGTGGAAGTAGGAAAGCTGGAAGATGGAAAACTTACACTTGTATGCAATTCAAAGCTGATACAGCAGAATATGGAAAAGCATAAAAGCCAGATGGAAGATATTGTGGAAATTGTAACAGATGAGGAAGTTACTATAAACTTTGAAGTAAAACAGCAGGATGTAATGACATATAAGCCTGAAACACATAGTTTTTCAAAAGATACAAAGGAAAAAATCCAAGTTTTCCACACAGGTTTAAACCCGAAACATAGACTAGACAACTTTGTTGTAGGGGAAAATAGTAAACTTGCATATAACGCCTGTCTTGCAGTTGTCAACAATCCAACGCCAGTTTATAACCCGCTTTTTATCTATGGAAGTTCAGGACTTGGTAAAACCCATTTGATGCAAGCTGTGGGAAATGCAATATTGGAAAATAATCCAAGCAAGCGTGTATATTACTCAACTTCAGAAGAATTCGCAAATGAATTTTTTAAAGTTTTAAACAGCGGACGTATTCAGAATTTTCGTGATACTTTCCGTGCTTTGGATGTGCTTCTTTTAGATGATATACAGTTTTTTGAGAAGGTGTTTGGACGTGGTGAAGGAACTGTGGAAGAAGAGTTTTTTCACACATTCAATAAACTTCAGGAACTGGGGAAACAGATAATAATGATAAGTGACAAATCGCCAAAGGAAATAAAAAATCTGTCAAAACGTCTGGAATCAAGATTCTTGTCAGGCTTAACGGTGGAAATTCAAAGCCCAGGCTACGAAACTCGTATGATGATTTTGAAAAATATGGCAAAGACACAAGGGATTGAAATAGATGACAGCATTCTTGAATACATATCAGATTCTCTTGATACAAATGTAAGGGAATTGGAAGGAACATTAACAAACTTAAACGCACGTGCAAAACTTTTAAACGAACAAATAACAATGCAGTTGGTACAGGAAATGCTTATGCACAATGTAAAACGTGAACAGTCTAAAGTAACAGCCAAAAAAGTAATAGAAATGATTTCTACACAATATGGTATCAGCGTAACTGACATGAAATCCAAAAAACGTCAGAAAAAAATAGTAGAAACAAGACAAATCGCTATGTATTTGTTAAAGAATAATGATGAGCTGGATCTAAGCCTAACAGCAATTGGAGGACTTTTTGGCGGAAAAGATCACAGTACAGTTATAAGCAGTATCAGAAAAATTGATAAGAAGACGAAGGAAGATGTTGTGTTCAAAAAAGAAATTGAAGCTTTGAACAAGAAGATTTTTAGAGCTTAGATGTTTTTTTAAACAAAAACTCTTATTTTAATTTTAGGAAGTGAAATTAAGTGTGTGATAAATGTTCAGAAATAATTCTAGTTTTTGAAAAATATAAAGCAAAAAAAGAATATGGAAATATGATTAAGGAAGTTTGTAAACTCATTGTGTCGAAAATAGAACAAAATGAAATGGAAATATATGCCGCTGATTGTCCGATAGAAAAAATAATGGAAACTGTGGAAAAAGAAGAACATTATACTATTTGCACATATCTGAAATGTTTAAAGTGTAAAAATTATTACTTTTTTGGTATTTGTATAAGAGGAGAGCCAGTTTATAAAAAGATAGAAAATATTAATAGGGAAAAAATAGATAGTCTGATATGGGGAAAATACGGAAGTTATTTTGAAAAAAATGTAAATTTTTAGGATTATGGAAAGTGTTGAAAAGATGTGGAAAATTTTGTGGAAAAATAAAGGAGTCGCTTTAAAAGTTATCCACAGTGGAAAAAGTTTTCTACATAATTAATTTTCATAAAAAAATTTTAATAAAATAATTAAATTTTGTTTAATAAAATAAATTAGAAAATATTAATGTGGAAAAATAAAACTTAATTTCCACTATATGTTGAAAATTTCTCCACAAAAATTGTGGAAAAAAATAATTAAAAATATTGTATTAAAAGAAATTTTGTGGAAAAATAAAATATTAATGTGGAAAATTAAAATCATAATATCCACAAACATAAACAAAATTTTCCACATTTATTGATAACTCAAAAATTTTTAATTTTAAATTAAAGAATAACTGTGATAAAATAATAAAAATAAAAACATATAAATTTTCTCCACATAATTAAAAATTAACTCCACAATTCAATGTGGAAAAAAATTTACAAAAAAATTGCTAAAAATAGGAATATATTGAAATTGTGGAAAAGATGTGGGAATATTTGTGGGAAAAGTTTTACACGGATAAATGGAATTTTCCACAATAAAATTAAACATTAATTTGGTTAATGGTTGAATTAGTAATAGATAGATTTTAAGCTATAATAATATTAGGTATGAAGGTGTTGAAGTAAGATGAAAAAAATGATGATGATGTTATTAATTATACTTTCTATGTTATGTCTTCATTCCTGCAGAGACTCTGAAGAAGTAACGGCTATAAATGAAGAAAAAATGCTAGATGACTATATGGAAATGCTCAAAAAAGAATTTAACTTGAGAATGAACAAGGGAGCATATTATGTGAAAGAAGAACAGCTTGTAGCTGGAAATCTGATACATAATCCGTACTCCTATGTCCTGTACAGCTATAACATTCCTAGGTATAAATCAGAATTCTTTTATAACAGAGATGTAATACATGTAGAATATCCTCCAACAAAATCTCCGTTTGAAGACGGAGATAGATTAATATGGCCTCTTGAATACGAAGCTTTAAAAGATATTCCATTTTTTAATAAAACAACAAAATCAAGATTATTAATTGAAATTATTGATTACTATGGAGTAAGGCCGTATTTATGGAGCAGTCTCATATACGATAAATCCAAAGGAAATGATTTTGAAAAGATAGAAAAAATATTAAAAAAACATGGAATAAAATATGATGAAAAAATACCAGTTGGAGTTCCTAGAAGAACATGGGTATGCGGCACAATGCTCAAAGAATCAAATGATGAAAGTTTTGAAAAAAATTTAATAAGTAAAAATACAGTACTAACAGTAATAGATGAAGAATGTGGAAACCAAATAGTCGAAGGGAAAGTAGAAAGGCTGAAAATGTATGGCAAAAAATTAGAGGAATATTTTTCAAAGCCTAGAAATTTTGAGGAGATAGACTGGTATGAGTTTATGAAATTTAATAATATTCATCCTATTATAACAATTTATGTAGGTTATTTTTCAAAAGAAAAAATTGAAAAAATCAGAGATGAAATAAAGCCATATTATAATCAAAAAGATTTCACAATTTTGTTTTACTATTGGGTAGATAATGGTAATGGCTATGATAAAAAATATGTTTGGTAAAAAATAAGTTACGGAGGGAAATTAATGAAAAATATAAATAATGAAATTGAAGAAGTTGTTATAAATACTGAATTTATAAAATTGGATCAGCTTTTGAAGTGGGCAAATTTTACAGGTTCTGGAGTGGAAGCGAAAATGTTTATTTTGAATGGAGAAGTGAAAGTAAATGATGCTGTGGAAACTAGACGTGGAAAAAAAATTTATGATGGGGATGTTGTGGAGTTTGCTGGAGAAAAAGTTGTTGTGAGGGTAACGCATTAAATAGTTTGCTGATTTATTCAGTTTATTGGGGCAAGAGGAAATTTTGGAACTTCTTTTATTTCGTGGATATTTAACTATTGATGAAAAAATTGGGGAAGATTATGAGGATGTGTATTCCTTGAGACGGTCTAATAGGGAGGTAAGGGAGTTTTTTAGGAAGAAATTTATTGATGTAAATTTTGGGGAAAGTGGTAAAAGTTAGTTACAGATAGTTACAGTGTGAAAGGGAAGAAATAGCGATGTATTTGGATCAGATTAGTTTTAATAACTTTCGGTGTCTTGTGGATGGGAAGTTGAAGTTTGATAGGTATTTTAATTTAATATATGGGAAGAATGGACAGGGAAAAACATCACTTATTGAGGCTGTCCATTTTTTGGCTACGGGGAAGAGTTTTAGGACTAAGAAAGTGAAAGAGATTCGCAAATATAACTTGAACAGGCTGATTGTGTTTGGGAAGTACAGACATAAGGATTTGTCGGAAAATACTATTGCTATTGATGTTAATGAGGATAAGAAGGACTTTTATATTGACAGGGAAAAGAATAAATATATAAATTATGTGGGGCTACTTAACATTATTTCATTTATTCCTGAGGATATTGAGCTGATTATTGGGAATCCTGGCGTTAGGAGAAATTTTTTTAATTATGAGATTTCGCAGGCAAAAAAGGAGTATTTACAGTCGATTGTGAATTTTGAGAAAATATTGAAGGTGCGGAACAAACTTATAAAGGAAAAAAAGACTGGCGAGGAAATTTATAAAATCTATAATGAAAAATTTATTGAAGAAGGCCTGAATATCGTTTTAAACAGGCGGGAATTTATAAAAAAACTTTCAATTCTTCTAAACTTGAATTATCGTAAATTATTTGATGAAAATTCGGAGCTGAAATTAAAATATGACTGTTTTCTTGGGGATGTGGAAAAGAAGACTAGGGAAGAACTGAAGGGGAAATTTGAAATGTTATGCAAAAGGAAAAGCGAGAGGGAAAAGTTTCTTGGATACAGCCTGCTTGGCCCTCAAAAAGACGATTTTGTCTTTGAGTTGAATGGGAAAAATGCAAAGGCGTATTCTTCACAAGGGGAGAAAAAATCTATAATATTTTCGCTAAAAATTTCAGAAATTGATATTTTAATAAAGGAAAAAAAGGAGTATCCAATATTTATAATGGACGACATCGCTTCGTATTTTGATGAAGTCAGAAAAAAAAGCATTTTAAGCTATTTTGTAAATAAAAAAATCCAATGTTTTATAACTTCGACAGAAGATTTAGGTATAGAAGGGAAAAAATTTATTGTGGAAAAGGGGAAGATTATTAATGAGTAAAAAGGGGTTGAAAAATGGACGGAATTAAGGATTTAAAAAACTTGGCACTAAAAGCGATTGAGAAAAGAAGCTCACTTTTAAAGAATGAAAAATATATCTTGTGGAAAATTAAGAAAAACTGGACACAGATTGTGAACGGTCCTATTGGCGAAAAAACTTATCCAAAGAGCTTGTTTAACGGAAATCTAGTTGTAGTGATTAATGATGGAATTATTTATCATACGACGATAATGTATGCGGAAAATATAAAGGATAAAATAAATACATTTTTGAATGGTAATTTTTTGGAAAGTATTGAATTTGTAAAGGTAAATTATAAAATAAAGCGTGATTTGCTGGATGAACTTATTGAAAATGAGGAAAAGAGAGGGACAATTCGGGTTGGGGAAATTCCTAGAGGAAATGTTAGGGAAAGTAGGATAGATGTTGAGTCTGAAAATAAAATCACAGAAAAAGTGAAGGATATTGTACTTTCTACGGAAGAAATTAAAGAAATTCACGAGAATATTGATAAAATTGATAAAAAGTATGAAGATATTGCCAGAAGGCTGGAAAAAATTGCGATAAAGCTGAAAAAGAGGGAAAAATACTTAAAAAATAATGGATATATTGAATGTGAAAACTGTAAAATTTTATTCTTGCAGGAAAGTAACGAGAAAATGTGCTTTGAATGCAGAATGAATGAAAAAAATCGGAAATTTCAGAAAATGACTGATTTGATAAGGAATAAGCCGTATATATCTGAAAAACAAGCAGTTAGAATAACGAATACTGACAAAGCTACCTATTACAAAGCACGGGACATTTTAGCACAGCAGACTTACAACGATATGCTTTATTATTGTCTTGAAAAAACTAGAGAAATTTCTTTAAATGAAGATTATGAATTTGAAATTCGGAGTGAGTCAAGGGAAGATGTGGAAAAATTTATAAAAAATTATGTGGATTATAAAATTGGAAGCGATAATGAAGAGGTTTTTAAGGTTGAGAGAAAGTGGGCTTTGAGAAGGTTAAGAAAGGATATGAAATTTAGGCTTGAGAATAATAGGAGATATTGAAAGTAGCAGAGTTTATATCTCATAATTTTAAGTAAAAAATTTTATTTATGGTTTTGGTTCAAAATATGGTAAAATAATATTTATAAAATTTGAGATAAACTTCAAATATCTCTAATATATAGTAATTTTGTAAATAATTTAAACTTAAAAAGTATAATTATTTTATTTAGATTAAAAATTTTGATAGTTTTATGAGTTGATTTAAAAAGAGTTGGAATATAAATGGAGAAAAGATGTATATAGAAGAATTATTAAAAGAAGCGGATAAATCAATGGAAAATTACAAGTACGAGGATGCACTTGTGTATTTGAAGTCAGTACTTGAAATCGATGAGAACAATTATTCGGCACTTATGACACTTTCTAAGATTTATTCAGACTTTGGAATGTTTGAACAAGCGAAGGAATATGCAGAAAAATTGCAGAAAAAGTATCCTGACAGCAAGGATACGCTTTTTACATTGGGATTTGTCTATCAGTCGCTTGGAAGATTGAAAAAGGCCATTTCGCTTTATAAAAAATTTTTGGAAATGGAAAAAAATTATTTTGTATATTTGAATATGGGAATGTCTTATGCTTTGTTAAAGTATTATAGAAAGGCGATAGAAAATATTGACAAGGCGATAGAGATGGAACCTGAAAGTTCAGAAGCGTATGTTGAGAAAGGCGATTGCCTTACAATGATGGGGAAATATGATGAGGCAATTTGTGAATATACAAGACTTTTAAATGCAAAATTTAACGAGGTGGAGGAATTTTCACTTTACGCACGGATGGGCGATACAATGGCTTATTCAAGCAATATAAAAGAAGTTGTGAAATATTATAATATCGCCATAAATTGTGAAAATGTGGAAGATTATGTATTTGAGGATTATTTTGAAATATTGTTCAGAGCAGAGGAGTTTGAGGAAATAAAACTTCTGCTTTTAAATTATGAAAATGCAACGAATGAGAATAAAAGACTTTCGAGAATAAAAATGTTGAATTTGCAAGGAAGGTTTTTTGTGAAAACCAAAGATTATGAAAATGCACAGAAGGTTTGCGATAAAATGATTATTTTAGAACCTGAAAATATTCGCCATTATGTGAATTTGGTATACGTGCTGGAATTACAGCATAAATATGACAAAGCGCTTGAATATGTGGCTAAAATGGCTAAATTTACAGAAGATAAGGATTTTTTGAAGGAACTGAAAAAGAGATTGAGAAAAAATAAGAGAAAATTTGAAAAGGAAAATGAAAAAAGTTTAGAAAATAAAGAAAAGTAAAAAATTTAGAAATTATGAGGATTTTAAATGAAAGAAAAAAATTATGAAGTTAATAAGAAATATGATGAAAAAATATTGATAAATGTACTGAAAAATTTTGATAAAACTGGAGAATATGTTGTAGAACCGGGAAGAAATGAAATAAAAAAGTTTGAGATATATATTGAAAATAATTTGAAAAAAGGGAATGAAAAAAAGAAAAAAAATAATAACATTGAAAATACTGAAAGAAAAAAAATGGTAAATATAAAAAAATTTAAACAAAAAGATTTCATTACAAACTTTTTCTATAAATTTAAAGGCTCAAAAGCAAAACGTTCTTATGAATATGCAAAAAAATTGCTGGAATGTAAAATAAAAACTCCAGAACCAATTGCATATTTTGATGATTTTGTAAACGAAAATAATAAAAAAAACAGTTATTATATAAGCGAAGAATTAAAATATGATTTTACCTGCCGGGAAGTTTTCTGGCCTGAGGATATCGAGCGGGACAAGGCTGAACAGGGGGAAAATTACAAGATAAGTGAAGAAACGGAAAGAATGCTTGCAAAAGTAGAAAAAAATCGTGAAAAAATCATAAGACAGTTTGCAAAATTTTCTTTTGACTTGCACGAAAGTGGTGTAGAATTTGAAGATTATTCGCCGGGTAATGTGTTGATTAAGGACAAAAGCGGGAATTATGAATTTTATCTGGTTGATTTAAATAGAATGAAATTCGGAGTGAAATTGAATCTGGATAAAAGAATGAAAAATGTTTCAAGAATGATGGAAGATGAAAAACTAGCGAGAATTTTTGCTAATGAATATGCGAAGTACTGCAAACAGAGGGAAGAATTGGTTTTTAGATATTTGAGGTATTATATTAGAAAACACAAAAGTTATGTGTATTTTAAGGATATTACTCGTCCAGTAAGGAATGTTTTTAAAAAGAAGAAGTAAATTTGTTTAATAATTTTAAAATTTATCTAAAATATCTCTTTTGAAAATTTTTTATGAGTTAATTTTTATTAATTTAATAATGACTAATAATAGTTTTTTTATTCTTTTTTTATTTATTTTTTTGTAACGTAAGGGCATCAGACGCCATGCCCTTACAACCCCGCTTACGCAAAACTTTCTTATAAAGAAAAAATAAAACTCGATTTTGAATTAAGGTTATTTCAAAACAAATAATTGAATATAGTTTAAAATTTACTTCAAAATCTCAAACAGTTATTTTTTCTTTAACGAAATTTTGCTTAATATTTGTTTTTGTTAAATAATTTATTATTAATTAAATTAAAATTGTCGTGATTTTTTTGGAATGAAATTGACTGTTTGAGTTTTTTCAGACTTTTTAAATTTTGATTAGTTTAAAGAGTTGACAATAACTTTTTTTAAAAAGCGAGTTTCAATTTTATTTCAAAAAAATACTTAGACAAGCGGGGATTAGTGCGTAGCACTTTCGCCAAAATCTTCAGATGTTATAATTTGAAGAAATTGAAATAACTAATATTGCGAAATAAAAGGGGATGGCGACTGATCCTCTTTACGTTAAAAAAATACAATTATTAAGATAAATATTTAGAGTTAAAATTAAATTTTTTGATAAGGTTATCAAATAAGAATAGTAAAAAAAAAATAATAAGTTGAAAGGAAAATTTAAAAAATGAAAAATTATGACATAATTGTTGTTGGAGCGGGACATGCTGGGGTGGAATCTGCTCTTGCGGTGGCAAGACATGGACTAAAAACAGCGTTGTTTACGATATATCTTGACAATATTGCAATGATGTCGTGCAATCCGTCGGTTGGAGGTCCTGGAAAAAGCCATCTGGTGTCGGAACTTGGAATGCTTGGCGGAGAAATGGCAAGGCATATTGACAATTACAATTTGCAGTTAAAGAACTTGAATCATACAAAGGGACTAGCCTCTCGGATTACACGGGCTCAAGCTGATAAATACTGGTACAGGGTTAAAATGAGGGAAATTATCGAAAAGCAGGAAAATCTGGATTTGGTGCAGGGAATTGTTGTAGATTTGATTGTGGAAAATAAGAAAGTTATGGGAGTTGAAGACAATCTTGGAATAAAATATGGGGCAAAGGCTGTTGTTTTATGTACAGGAACGTTCTTAGGTGGAGAATATGTTATGGGGGATGTAAAATATTCGTCAGGACGGCAAGGAGAGCCTGCAAGTGTAGATTTGCCTGATAAACTAGTGGAATATGGCTTTGAGCTGGATAGATACCAGACTGCGACTCCTCCGAGAATTGCTAAATCTTCAATTGATTTTTCTAAAATGGAAGAATTAAAGGGAGAAGATAAGCCACGATATTTTTCTTACGAAACAAAAAAAGAATATAATTCAACTTTACCAACTTGGCTTACATTCACAACACCTGAAACAATACGAGTGGGACAGGAAATGTTAAAATATTCGCCAATTGTTACAGGAATTGTAAGTACAAAAGGTCCACGGCATTGCCCTTCTCTTGACAGAAAGATTATGAATTTTCCAGAAAAGACAAATCATCAGATATTTCTGGAGCAGGAATCTGTAGAATCAGATGAAATCTACATAAACGGATTTACTACAGCAATGCCTCCATTTGCACAGGAAGCAATGTTAAAAACGATTAGTGGGCTAGAAAATGCTAAAATTGTACGTTACGGTTATGCTGTGGAATATAACTTTGTACCTGCTTATCAGTTAAAATTGACTCTTGAAACAAAAGTTATAGATGGACTTTACACAGCGGGAACGATTAATGGAACGAGTGGATATGAAGAAGCAGCCTGTCAAGGATTTATGGCGGGAGTGAATGCTGCGAGAAAAATTTTAGGGAAAAAGGAAATTGTGATTGACAGAAGTGAAGGATATATTGGGGTTTTGATAGACGATATAATAAATAAAAAAACGCCAGAGCCTTATCGTGTACTGCCTTCAAGAGCTGAATACAGACTGACTTTGCGTCAAGACAACATTTTTATAAGACTTTTGGAAAAATCGAAGGAAATTGGGTTATTAAATGCTGAAAAATTAGCCGAACTTGAAAATACGTGTCAGGAAATTGAAAATGAAGTTGAAAGATTGAAAGGAATTACGGTTTATCCGACTAAGGAAAATAATGAAAAATTACTTAAAATTGTAGAAAAACAAAATCAATCTGAAAGTGCGGAAATTGAAAAAACTATTAAAAATAGCATGAACAGCCCTGTTTCAGCTTTTGAATTTCTTGCGAGAAAAGAAATTAACTATGATAATTTAAGTGAATTTGTGGAAACTGTGAAATTGTCGGATTTAGCGAAGGAGCAAGTGGAAATAAATGCGAAATATAATGTATTTATTGAAAGAGAAAAGGCACAGATTGAGAAGTTTAAGAAACTTGAAAAAATGGTAATTCCAAAAGGATTTGACTATGAAAGCGTAAAAGGGCTTAGCAATATCGCTATTTCTGGGCTTATGTATGGACAGCCTGAAACGATTGGGCAGGCTAGCAGAATTAGTGGAGTTACTTATAATGATATTTCGCTTTTAATTGCGATTTTGAAGAATTGATAAAATTAAATAATACTGGAGTCTAGAAAGTGTAGTTATAGTTTTTGAGTTCAGTTTTAATAAATTTTATTGAAATGTTTGAAAATTTAGGAAGGAAAAAGAATGGAAGAAAGTATAAAGATAAAAAACAGCTTGGTAGATAACAAAAAAATGAGATTTGGCACAGAATCAATTCCAAAATTGCTAGTTTCACTTGCAGTACCAGCAATTATTGCTAATCTTGTAAATGCACTTTATAATATTGTGGATCAGATTTTTATTGGACAGAAAATTGGATTTCTAGGAAATGCAGCTACGAATGTGGCTTTTCCACTTACGACAATTTGTCTTGCGATTGGACTTATGACGGGAGTGGGGGCTGCGACGAACTTTAATCTGGAATTAGGTAGAAAGCGTCCAAAAAGAGCAAAAAGTGTGGCTGGAACGGCAGTAACGATGCTTCTTTTAGGTGGAATTATATTATGCATATTGATTAATATATTTTTAAAGCCTATGTTAACAGCATTCGGTGCGACAAATCAGATTTTTGACTATGCTATTGAATATACTCGGATTACATCTTTAGGGATACCATTTTTATTATTTTCAATAGGGGCAAACCCTTTGGTAAGAGCTGATGGAAATGCGTTTTATTCGATGCTTGCGATAGTTGTTGGATCACTTGTAAATACTATATTAGATCCGTTATTTATGTTTGGATTTGATATGGGAATGGATGGAGCGGCTTGGGCAACTGTAATTGGGCAGTTTGTATCAGCAGTTATGCTAGCTTTGTATTTTTTCAGGTTTAAAAGCGTGAAATTTGAGTTAAGGGATTTTAAGATAAGAATACGAGAAATAGGGATTTTATTTGCATTTGGAACATCGCCTTTTATTTTTCAATGTTCTGCTTTAATTATACAAATTGTAACAAATAATCTGCTAAAGATATACGGGGCAAAATCCATTTATGGAAGTGAAATTCCAATTGCTGTTGCTGGAATTGTTATGAAAATAAATGTTATATTTATAGCGATTGTATTGGGACTGACACAGGGGGCACAGCCTATTGCAGGATACAACTATGGAGCAAGGAAATATACGAGAGTCCGTGAAATATTAAAATTGACATTAAAAGCCGCTTTTGTTATTTCAATAGTAGCATTTGCAATATTCCAAATTTTCCCGGTACAGATAATTTCTGTATTTGGAAGTGGAAGCGAACTTTACTTTAAATACGGAACAAAATATATGAGAATATTTTTATTTTTCATATTTTTAAATGGTATTCAAGGTGCAATTACATTGTTCTTAACATCAATTGGAAGGGCATTCCAAGGGGCTGTTCTATCGCTTGTAAGACAGATTATATCATTATTGCCGCTACTTATAATTTTACCGTACTTTATGGGAGTTGATGGAATTATGTTCGCTTTTCCAATAGCGGATCTGGTAGCATTTATTGTATCGGTAATCATTTTGAAAAAGGAAATGAAAAAAATTCCTAAATTGGATGAAGACAATTAAAAAGATTGAAAAAAGGAGAAAAAATTTAATGAAATTAATAGTGGGACTGGGAAATCCTGGAGAACAGTATAAATTGACAAGGCATAATATCGGTTTTATATTTATTGACGAATATTTGAAGGAAAATAATATAAATGATGTAAGAGAAAAGTTTAAGTCATTGTTTGTACAGACTACTTACAATGGGGACAAGGTTTTTTATCAGAAGCCAACTACGTTTATGAATTTGAGTGGAGAAGCAATTGGAGAAGCTGTCAGATTTTTTAAGATTGATCCGAAAACGGAACTTTTTGTAATTTACGACGATATGGATATGCAGTTTGGAAAGCTGAAAATTAAGCAAAATGGAAGTGCAGGCGGACACAATGGAATAAAATCCATTATTTCCCATATTGGAAATGAATTTGTGCGAATAAAATTTGGAATTGGAAAACCAAAGACGAAGGAAGAGACATTGGGATTTGTATTAGGAAAATTTTCGCCTGAGGAAAAGGAAGTTGTGAAAGATTCAAGAGAGAAAATATTTAACTTGATTGACGATATAAAAGACGATATGACGATTTCAAAATTAATGAATAAATATAACACTAAATAAAAATGGAAAGGAATGGTTTAATGGGTAACGTTATTTTAAAATGTACTAATCTATCCAAAACTTATGATTTTGATAATGCATTAAATAATGTAAATTTATCAATAGAAACTGGTAAAATTATTGGATTATTAGGACCAAATGGAAGTGGGAAAACAACTTTTATAAAGCTGTTAAATGGACTATTAAAGCCAACAGAAGGTGAAATTCTTATAAATGGACAAAATCCAGGTGTTGAAACAAAAAAAATTGTCTCATATTTGCCTGATAAGAATTATTTGGATAATTCTAAGACTGTAAACGCAATTTTGCAATTATTTGCTGATTTTTATGATGATTTTGACCGTGAAAAAGCACAAAATATGTTAAAGGATTTGGGAATTGATACAACAAGAAGATTTAAGCTGCTTTCAAAGGGAATGAAGGAAAAAGTTCAATTAATACTTGTTATGTGCAGACGTGCTAAGTTATATTTGTTGGACGAGCCGATAGCAGGAGTTGATCCTGCCGCAAGAGATTATATTTTAAATACTGTTATAAAAAATTATAACAGAGAAGCAACAGTTATAATTTCTACACATTTAATAGCGGATGTGGAAAAGGTGCTGGATGAGGCAATTTTCATAAGTAAAGGTGAAATTTTACTTTATCAGGATGTGAAAAGTATAATAAATGAAAATAATAAAACAGTTGATGAATACTTTAGGGAGGTGTTTAAATATTGAAAAATTTAGGGAAATTAATTAAATATGATTTTATGGATGTAAGTAAATTGATGCTTCCATTTTATATTGGAATGGGAGTAATGGGAATCGTAATAAGATTATTCTGGTTTGTTTTATTAAATGAAAAACTTGACGAAAGTGTAAGAATTTCTACGGGTATTTTTCAGTTTATGTCGTATTTTGGTTATGTAATCGCAATTATTGGACTAATTTTGATGACTTATTATGCGGTAATAATCCGTTATTATCGTTCTATTTATGCGAATGAGGGATATTTGACAAATACTTTGCCTATTGAAACATATGAAATAATTTTAGCAAAATTAATAACATTTTTTGGCTGGTTTGTTGTAAATGGGATTATAGTATTTTTTACTTTTTGGTTTGTTATTCCTTTGGAAGAAGTAATTAAAGCAAATATATTTAGACCTGAAGTTTTTCGTGAAATAGAGATATTTTTACGGCATTCTATAAGTACTACTTTAATAATCAGTATTATTTCTATGTTAGTTATGACGATTGAAAAAATATTATTTTTATTTTTGTGCATAAGTATTGCAAATATGGTAAAATCTTACAGAGTTTTGACTGGAGTCGGTACATATATGATTCTTGGGGCAGTTATAAACTTGATAAAAAGGTTTATATTAACTATGACGTATTTTTTGGACTTTAAGAATTACAGTAATAGCTATAATGATTCAGATGTGGAAGCCTTGAAAACATTTGAGTACCTTTTTAATACCAATTTGGGACTACTTTTTACAAGTATAATATTTTCGGTTATAATATTTTTTGTAGTAAATTATTTATTAAAAAATAAATTGAATTTGGAATAATTTAATTAAGATAGATTTTATAATAAAATGCAACAAATTTAAAATAAAACTCTAAAGAAAACTAATGTGTAGTTCAATTTAGAGTTTTTTCTATTTTTTATAGTGTACTCAGAAATTATCTGTTTAAAATTTTTTCAGTCTGTCTTAAATCTTTTTCTCTTGAAATAACGCCGTATTTTTTCTTAATTTCTTCTAATCTATCAATAACCTTTTGATTTTCTTCCTTTGAAAAGTTTTTTACCGATAAAAAGAATTTCATTGACCCCTCAAAACTTCTGATAGATTTTGTTAAAAAAAGACGTTTTCTAAAAAAAGGAGGTTTTCTTACAATGTCATCAAAATCAATAAAAGCAATTTTTTCACTATTTTTATCTATAAAAAAGTTTCCAAGACTGAAATCCATATGATAATATTCTTTTTCAAAAAATTTTGTTTCAAAATCAAGCCACAAATGAACTGTTTTATAAGTAAGCTCGAAATCATTTTTTTCAACTAAATAATTATAATATGATATAAAATTTCCAGTAAATGTTTGGTTTATATTTTCTGAAACAGTTTCTATTTTTATATGAAAAGGAGTATATTTTATAACCTTGTATTCTATAATTTTCATGAAATTTAGTTCTGGAAAATCTTTTTCCAGATGTTTCGCAATCTCAAAAGAATTTTTTCCCTTTTCCCTTGTAAACCCCAAAAATATTTTTAGTGCTTTCAAATTTCGATATTCATAAGTTTTATAAAAAAGTTTTTTTTCTTTATCTATATTCAAATTTTTATTTTCTTGCATTTTTATCATTTTTCCTTTATTTTCATTCTTGTTAAATTTTAACATATTCTATTTTTTATTTCAATAAATAAAAATTAAAGCAGCAGAGTAAAAAAAATTCTATCCAAAATCTATTGACTTTTTACACTTAATAGGCGTAAAATATTAAAATAAAGGGATAAGAATGGAGAAAACTAAAATGAAGAAAAATATAAAATTATATAAATTTAACGAAATTGATTCAACGAATGAATATTTGCGAAAAAATCATAAAAGCTATGAGGAATTTGATGTTATTTCTGCTAGAGTTCAGACGCATGGAAAGGCACGTAGGCAGAATGACTGGATTTCGTTGGATGGGATGGCACTTTTTAGTTTCTTTTTAAAGGAAAGAGATAACTGGGAAATTGAGGATTATTTGAAATTGCCATTGATTGCTGGAATTGCAGTTATAAAGGGACTTAGAAAAATTGAAAATTTAGAATATAAATTCAAATGGACTAATGATGTTTATGTGGAAAATATGAAATTATGTGGTATTCTAATAGAAAAAACTGAAGATGTTTATATTACGGGAATTGGGATAAATGTAAATAATATGTTGCCAGAAAACTTAAAAAGTAAAGCCATTTCATTGACTCAAATAAGAAATAAAAAATATGAAATTGATGAAGTTATAAAAAATATTGTTTTAGAATTTCAAACATTGTGTGAAAATTTAGAAAATGGATTCTGGAAGGATATTTTAAAGGAAATTAATCAGATAAATTATTTGAAAGGTAAAAAAATTGAATTAAAATTTGGCAATGAAGTTATTTCAGGAGTTGCTCAGAATATTGATGAAAATGGGGAGCTTCAGATTTTGATTGAAAAAACAGATAATCGAAATCCTGAAGTTAGGAGTTTTTCAGTTGGGGAAGTTTTTGAAAAGATAGTTTATTCTTCATAATTTTTTTTAGATTTTTGTTAAAAAATTGTAAAATCAATATAGTTTAAAAGTAGTCTAAATTTTGGGATATTTAGTAAATTAAAAAAGAGGCATAGGCCTCTTTTATTATTGTTTTTTTCTTAACTCTTCATTATCTTTTTTAGCATCTTTAATCGTACCGCCTTTTCCACCATGTCCGTTCCAATATTTGCTCATAGGATTTTTTCTGCTTGTTGTTGGAATATATGCCACTGTTGCTCCTTTTCTAGCTTTAATCTGTGCTATATAGTCTTGCGACTGTTTTTCAATTTTTTCAAATTCAGTTTTATACAGTGCCTTTATTTTCTCTCTTCTCTCTTCGCTGAGCGCTTTAAGTTTTTTAGATATTTTTCCGTTAAATTCATATAATCCTGCAAATTTAGAATCATTTGAATAACTTTTTGACCCATACATTATAAGAGAGCTCATATTATTTTTTTCTCCCAGAGATCTTTCTATAAGAAATTTGTTCATTGTCAGTGTCAAATTATGAGATGCTATTATTCTATTTATCATAGAATCATTTAAAGGTTCCCATTTATAGTCAGAGAAAGCTATTTCATGTATTCTCTGCAGTTCTTCTGTCAATTTAGCGGCATCATTTGCTGAAGAATAATAACTATTTGCGGCATTTGCAATTTCTTTCAGCACTTTATTCTGATTGGCATCCACATTAAACCCTATTATTCCTAAAACTATATCTGTATTTTCATTTTTAAATTTTTTCGCTGTTTCAACAGGATTACCGTCGCATGTTTCGATACCGTCCGTAATGATATACAGGATATTCAATGTTTTTTCACCTTTTAATGCTTTTAAGTCATTTGCTCCGTTTTCAATCGATTTTGCTATGGAAGTCCATCCTGTAGGCTGAATTAGAGCTAAAGAGCTTTTTAGCTTATCCTTATTTAAAGTTTCAATCGGTGAAATCAGTTCGTTGGCGGAACATGATTCCTGTTTTTTACTTGCCGTATTGTCGCCCTTATGGCCGAAAACCCTCAGTCCTACTTTTGTGTTTGCGGGCATTTCAGAAATAACTTTCTCTATAGATTCCTTTGCGATTTCCATCATTGTTTTATCTCCTATTTTCTGTTTCATTGAACCGCTGGCATCTAAAATGATTTCTAGATTGACATTCATATTTTCTTCAATTTTTTGTTTTGTAAAAGGATTTACCATGTCGTCCTTGAAGATTACATATGAAAATCTGTCAAGAGTTTCAATCGGCTCATAATCATAGCCTGCTATGTATAAAAATTTCTTGAAGAGACGTTCAACTTCTTCATCAGAAGCATCTTCACCTAAGGCAGGTTTAATTTTTTTCAGTTCATTCTGAACATTTTCTCTCCAGATATCTGATTTTTTTACTATATTTTCTTCATAAGTATCAGGAAACTGGTAGATTCCAGGTGCCGCATCTACTATTCCCTCATATGTGTACACAATATCAGGCAAATCCCCGTTAACGCCTTTCCCTTTTTGGAGTTCCTCTTCTGAAAGCTGTTTTTCTGATTCTTTTTTCTTGTCTTCCTTTTTGTCTATATCTTCTTTTTTATTGAAGCAGGCTGTCAAGACTAAAAGTGCAATACTTAAAATTAATAATTTTTTCCATTTATTTTTTTTCATGAAAACCTCCTAAAAATTGTAGTTCTTTATTTAGTTTTTTTAATTTATCTAATATAAGTATACCACAAAAAATATAGAATTGACTATGCAAATAACAAATGCTATAATAAGGCAGATTTATTTATATTATTTAGGAGGTATTATGAGAAAAAATATTTTAAGAAGTTTGTTATTGCTGGCAATTTTGTTATTTGCAATTAGTTGTGGTAAAAAGAATGATACAATTAAAATTGTATTTTTACCTAATGAAACTAATGATTCGTTGAAAAAGTCAAGAGAAGAATTTGCACGGGTTGTACAAGAAGCGACTGGGAAAAAGGTTGAAATTGTAACAACTACAGATTACAATATTACGGTTGAAAATATTATTTCTGGTCAGTCACAAATAGCTTATATTGGAGCTGAAGCGTATTTGAATGCTAGACAGAGAACTAAGGATATTGAGGCAGTGCTTACAAATGCAGGAGAAAGTGGAACATTGGAAGATGCACGTTATTACAGCTTTATTGCAGTAAGAGAAGAAGATGCTAATCAATACCGTTCTGGAGATGGATTTGACTTGAAAAAATTAAAAGGTAAATCTATGGGATTTGTTACAAACAGCTCTACATCAGGATTTAAAATACCTGCTAATTACATTGTAAAAGAGTTTGGGCTAAAAAATACAGATGAAGTGCTTGGAAATAAAGTATTTTCAAAAGTTATGTTTGGAAATTCACATCCAGGAGCACAAGTTTTATTATTTAAAGGAGATGTTGACGTTGCAACATTTGCTATTCCAAAATCATTTACAATTTATGAGCTAACTGCTGGAAAAGACTTTAATTCAGGAGCTACATATAAAGTGAAAAAAGGAGCAGTTGCACCATTTGGGGATTATGCTGGAAAAAGCTTTACAGTTATAAAATCAATACCTGTTTACAATGGGCCAATCGTATTTAATACAAAAACTTTAGCAAAAGAAGATCAGGAAAAAATCAAAAAGGCACTTTTAGCTAAATCAACAACTGACAATCCACACATTTTCAGTGATAAGAAAAGTAAAATAAGAGGACTTTTCTTAAAAGAAAACCCAAATGTTGGATTTGTGGAAACAAATACAGCTTGGTATGAAGGAATGAAAGATATAAAATAATAAAAATCGAGGGAAAAAATGCGTTTAGATAAATTTTTAAAAGTAACAAGAATTATAAAAAGAAGAACAGTGGCAAAAGAATTGGCAGATAATGGAAACATTGCTGTAAACGGAGAGCAGAAAAAATCTTCTTATGATGTAAAAAAAGGCGATATTTTTGACATAAAGTATTTTAACAAGAATATAAAGGTAAAAGTACTGGATCTACCGCCTGAAAGCCTAAAAAAGGAATTTATTGATGAATATATCCAAATAATTGACTAATTATTTTTCTTGTTTGGAATAAAATAATAGTAATTTTTGCATTAGATATTTAAATTAAACTTAAAGATTTTAATTATTTTACTTAAATTTTAAACAATTTTATTGTCAAAAAGTTTGATTATGAATTAGCTTTATAAGCTACATAAAAATACAGTAAATATTGTATTTTTATTGAGGTTTTCACTTGTTTTTTTTAACAAATGAGGTATAATTATAATGGAAAATATAAAATATAAATTACAAAACAAGGAGAAGACTTATGAAAGTTACTGATATTCGTATTAGAATTGGAAAACAAACGGAAAACAATGAAAGGTTACGGGCGTATGCTGACATCACATTTGATGAAAGTTTTGTCATTCATGGATTAAAGATAATTGAAGGTCAAAATGGGCTTTTTGTAGCAATGCCTTCAAGAAGAATGCCAAATGGAGAATTTAAGGATATTGTTCATCCTATAAAACCTGAATTAAGAGCCGAAATAACACAAGTTATTTTAGAAAAATTTGAAGAGGAAAGTGCTGCTCAACCTGACGCAGAATAAAAAATTGAAAAAATTAAAAGTACACCTAAAAATACTAAAATTATATATACATTAATACTAATATCAGTGGTGTACTTTTTTCTTGTCTATTTATTTTTTTAAAACGATTCTATTATTTAACATTTCTACCGCAATTTTATCTTTTATTTCTTTGCATAACTGGCAAATACAGCAAAAATTGTAAAAATATCATTGTAAGAATAAGAACAATATCATATAGCCAAATTGGATTTATAAACTTTACTTGTGGGATAATGTGGCTTTTTAAAAACATTGCATTTATCTCTTTAAATATCCAGTTATAAATGAATGCGTAAAGGAATATTAGCAGCAGTGTAATTACTGACTGAAAAAATCCTTTTTTTGTAGGCTTATCATTTAGATATCTATAACCAAAAAAAGCTGTAAAAACAATAAGAGCGTGCATTATCATAAAAAGATAAACATAATAATTATCGTGATAGTATATTATTCCTGGTAAAATTAATGCTAATATTGGTCCAAAAGTTAAATAGTATACGGCATTATACAAAAATTTTGTTTTAAAAATCAAATATAGCCCTGCAAAAATTGCTGCAAAATTACAAAGATGTACAGGTGTTACATTAGTTATCGGCTCATTTTGATATATTAACCTGTAAATCGAGTCAACTAACTTAAATATTAATAAGAAATATCCTAAAAAAGTTGAGTACTTATTTATATCCAAATTTTTGAAAAATTTAGGAATGTAAAATAAAAATATACAAAATAAAATAGACACAATAAAAGTTTCTATATGAATAGGGCTAAAATAACTAAAAGTCAAAAGTTTCTCCTTTCTAAATTTCCATTTGTGAAATTAATTATTGGTTATTTTCTACATTTAAGAAAATTATACTTGCCAGAATTTTTTTATAAATTTCAAATATTCCAACTAAAATTCTAGAGATAATAAGAATAATTATTACTGTCATAGTTGCATTTGGTGATTTTAATACAGTTACTGAAGCAGATGCCATCAAAAAAGATGATATGATAGCTGAAATTATATTTATTAAAAATAAAGGAAGAATAATACTAACTCTATTGTTTTCTAGCAGTTTTAGATTTCTTTCAAATGCAGTTGTCAGGTTTATATTTCTTGATAAATATATTTGTCTAAAAAATGCTGCAAAGTATGCAATTAAAAATATAACTGCTATACCTATCGGTCCTAAAGATTTTGTAAGATTACCTATAAATGTCATTGCTATAGCTAAAATTATAGACCTTAGTAATATATCCTTTCTTGTCAATTCATTTTTTTTGTCAATTCTATTAATAACGTCATTTTGGAATAAATTCAAAGCATATTCTATTATTATTAGAATTAAAAGGTTCATCAACACCTCCATTGTTGGTAATTTTGGAACTTGTTGAGTATGTACAGCTTTTATCGTAGTAACAAATGAATTATGCATTATATAACCGTTAAGTGTAAATAATGCTATAATTGAAGGTAGATATTTTTTATCTGTACTTAACAATTTCTTAAAAACTTCAAAAGATTTAATATAATAATCTTTTTGCGTTAAATCTTTATTTTTTAATGATTCATTTATTTCTTTCATTTTAACCTCATTTCTATTTTTATAATGATTTTTTAACTAAACTTAACTATGTAAGTGCCTTTACCAATTATTAGGTTAATAAAATTAGTTATTTTTTAATATATCTCTTAACTAGTTCACTTTTTATTTCCTACGTTCAAAGTTTTATTTAAAACCTTGTAATGTTGATTATTGCTTTGCTTGTGAAAATATCCAGTCTTTTATCCCAGAAATACTGTAAGCAATTTTCCAAGTTCCTGAATGTTCTGATCCAGAATTAGCATCTTTTGACAAATATGGGTTTGTTCCTTTTTCAAGTGTTGTATATTTGATATTTGATTTTTGAGCTATAACTTTTCTTGTACCTTCTAAAAATTGTTCATTTGTGTAGTCGGCTTTCCAAGTATCTCTTGTCACAGTTGCTCCTCTTTTAATAAGTTCACTTGTAATAGTATTCATACCTGGATAAGCTTTTTCATCTCCAGTTGAAATCATTATCCAAAGATTATTTTTTGCCATAGGAGTTACTTCCTTTTCATTCCATTGGCAAGCTACTAAATATGAAGCAGCAAATAGATCAGGGTATTTAAAGTTCATAACAATTGCCATCATTCCACCCATTGATTGCCCTGTTGCGTATAATTTTTTTTCATCAATACTATATTTTGAAAGCAAGTGATCTTTTACAAGATTTACAGTTGCGTCTAAATCGCTTGTAATATCGCCATTATCATTTACAACTTGTCTTGAATATTGTGGAGCCAGTACAAATGCCTCGTGTTTTGCTTGTTCCTCAGGAGTAGCAAATGAAATAGCACCATTTCCCTGTAATAAAGTAGCTTTTGTATCTTCACTTAGAACACCCATATCATGCATAAACAGTACAAGTGGATATTTTTTATTTTTGTCATAATTTTTTGGAATGTACAAATTATATTTTACTAATGTTCCTGTTTTTGGATCTTTATATTCAAATTGTTTAAAATTTTCGACAACTAAATTTTTTGTTTTATTATTTTCAAGTATTGCAATGCTTTTTTCCAATTTTTTACTATTTGTAAATAAAATATCTTCCTTTTGTGTAATACTCGATGTAGCTTTTTTCATTTGAAACCCAGTTCCTGGTCCTCCTTCAATACGAAGAGAAGCTCCTGCATCCTTAGGATTTAATTCAATAATTACATATTTTCCGTCTTTTACGATATTAGTTCTTTCAGGACGTGTGTTTGAATATACATTTTCCACATTTCGTCCAGCTACTGTAAAAGTATTTTTAGTCAATTGAGAATTTACAACTTTTTCGTTAAATTCCACAATAATATGTGTAACTTGTTGTCCTGTTCCAAATACTTCTGTTACAGATGTTACATTTCTAATACCTTTAGGATATTTTATTTTTTCCATTTTAAATGTTGTAGTTTCTGCCGAAAAGCTCACCATAGATAGTAACATCCCAAATATTGTCAAAAATAATAATATTCTTTTCATAGATACTCTCCTTTTCTGTTTTTTATTATTTTATGCTGCTTAAAAATTAAAACCTTTTATAAATTTTACCACACTTTTTTGTATTTTTCTACTGTCCGAAATGTTGCTTTTTAAATAATGCTATTTCACAATATTTAAAAAATCTTTCTTGTTTACTTTCATTACAACAAGATTATCAGCAGTATCTTTCTCGTTATTTTTCCCTTTCGGACTTACTGTATCAATAGTTCTTACTACTTTTTTCATTTCAATTCTTTCATTTAATTCATTTTGCTCTGCTTGTGCATTTTCTAAAAAATACAGTTCAAAATGATTTCTTGTTTCGAGAATTCTCTGAATTTTATATTTTTCAGCAAATAATTTTAATTTAATGCTTAAAATAAATTTTTTCATCTGCTCTGGAATTTTTCCAAACCTATCTCTAATTTCATCAAGCAAATCAGTTAATTCGCTGTCTGTTTCCAGCATTGCAAAACGTTTATAGATATTTAGCCTTTCGTCTTTTTGAATATATGTTTCTGGAATAAATCCTCTTTCATCCAGAATAATTTCCACATTTTCAATTTTTTCGACAAACTCGCCCTTTTGCTTGCGAATTTCCTCATTTAGCATTTTTATATATAAATCATATCCAAAAGTTTCAATTGTTCCGTGCTGCTTATCTCCCAAAATTTCCCCAGCACCACGTATTTTCAAGTCTTCCATCGAAATTTGAAAACCTCCTGATTTTATCCCTTCCACTTTTAGCATGCTTTCTTCCTTTTGCTTCCCCTGCTTTGTAATATTTCTCGTTTTTAATAAATAACAGTAACCTTGCCTGTTGCTACGCCCTACACGTCCTTTCAGCTGGTACACCTGAGATAATCCTAGACCAGTAAAGTTTTCAATCAAAATGGTATTGGCATTTCCCACATCAATTCCATTTTCAATAATTGTTGAAGCAATCAGAATGTCAAACTGCCCATTTTCAAAACGCAATAACTTATCTTTAATTTCCTTTGGCGGAAGCTGTCCATTTATAAATTCGATTTTTACAAAGTCTGGAAGCATTTCCTTCAGTTCCTTCAATTTTTCCTTCATATTTTTTACATCGTTATAAATATAGAAAACTTGCCCATCACGTGACAGTTCACGCAGTATCGCCATTTTTATTGTTTCTTCATCCCAATCGAGAATTTCTGTTATAATGGGAAGCCTGTTTGTTGGAGGTGTATCAATTATGGAAATCTCTCTGATTCCAAGCATCGCAAGATTTAATGTACGTGGAATCGGAGTCGCAGTTAATGTCAGCACATCCAGTTTTTCCCTTTGAGATTTTAACTTTTCTTTAGCCTTAACGCCAAATTTTTGCTCCTCATCAATAATTAAAAGCCCTAGGTTCTTAAACTGCACGTCATCGCTTAGAAGCCTGTGAGTTCCAATAACTAAGTCAATAATTCCGTTTTTTAGATTTTTTAAAATGTCCTTGGATTTACTTTTCGTAAGCCGTGATAAATTCTCAATCGTAATCGGATAATTTTCAAATCTTCTTTTAAACCGTTCAAAATGCTGTTCCGCAAGCACCGTAGTCGGAGCCACCATAACAACCTGCTTCCCATTGTCAATCGCTTTGAATGCCGCTCTCATCGCGACTTCCGTTTTCCCATATCCAACATCTCCACACACAATTCTGTCCATTATTTGAGGACTTTCCATATCCTTTTTCACATCATTTATGGCATTTCTCTGATCTTCTGTTTCTTCAAATGGAAAATTCGCCTCAAATTCCTCCTGCCACACAGTATCCTTTTGATACACAAAACCATTCTGGCTTTGTCGTCGTGCCTGTATTTTGATAAGTTCCGCCGCAAATTTCTGAATATCTTCTTCGAGTTTTTTCCTTTTTCGTTTAAATCCACGTGTTCCCAGCCTAAATAACTGCGGTTCTGTATCATTTGACACATATTTTTCCAATCTATCCAGTTTTTCCACAGGAATATACAAAATGTCCTCATCAGCATACTTGATTTTCAAATAATCCTGCTCTTCCATTGTCTGAATACCTTTATAAATTCCAACACCATATTGAACATGAATTACATAATCGCCTTCGATTATCTGATTAACCTTTTTATATTTTATAGCTTTTGCCGTTTTTTTCTTTCGCTCGTAAATATATCCGTCAAGCTCCCTGTCTGTAAGCACAATAAAATTATTTTTTCTATTTTTATTATCTGGATTTTCTGAATTATCATTAAAGATAAATCCTTCAAACAGCTCATATTTTTCAATTTCCAGATTGTTTTCTTTTTCAGTCAGAATTTGTCCAAATTCAGCCATTTTCTTCTCATAGTTATTCGTAAAAATATAAATATCTTCAATTTTTGACAATTTTTCAAGCCTATTTTTATCCCTAAAAGTCTCAATCTGCTCCTGTGAGAAATTTTTAGTCTGAACAAAAATGCTTTTTTTCTTCAGATTTTCATACCTTTTTCGATAAGTTTCCTCACGGCTTCTGTCAAGCAAAATAAACTCTTCCATTTTATAGTCCAGCAATTCTTCATTTTCAATAACAATCGTTACATCTTCCGCCCTCAATTCATCGATAAACTCAATCAATTCATAATTATTTCCAGAAAGCAAATTTCCAAAAATCTTTATTTCTTCCATCTTTTCCACAGAAATCTGGCTATCAATATCAAAAACTCTTATACTTTCCAGTTCATCACCAAAAAACTCGAGTCTAACAGGATGTTCCAAGTCTGGTGGGAAAATATCAAGAATATCTCCACGTCTGCTGTACTGCCCCTTTTTCTGAATCAAATATGAATTTTCATATCCATTTTCCACAAGAAATTCCACAATTTTTGAAAAAATATATTCTTTCCCAATTTCAAAAGAAAAAAACTTAACTTTTTCAAAAAATATATCCAAAGTAATCTGTAAATTTACAAATAAAATAAATTTTTCCTGATTTTTTAAAATATCCAGCAGTCTTATATTTATTCCTGTAATATCTTCCTTGTTTTGTGAGATATTTTCAAAAATATCAATTATTTTTTCATCTTCCAGTTTCTTTTTACTTTCTTTAATATTTTTTTTACCAGTTTTAGATTTTTTCATTAAAATATCTTGTTGTTT
Organism: Leptotrichia massiliensis; assembly: GCF_900104625.1. Taxonomy (NCBI): domain Bacteria; kingdom Fusobacteriati; phylum Fusobacteriota; class Fusobacteriia; order Fusobacteriales; family Leptotrichiaceae; genus Leptotrichia; species Leptotrichia massiliensis. The sequence goes on along the minus strand of NZ_FNVZ01000004.1, from coordinate 453,751 downwards.
TTCTGACATTTCATAATAATTTTCAAGCATTGCATGATAATTTTCCAAATTTCTGTTGGATGTGGAAATATAAATTATTTTTTTCTTTTCCGAACATAATAAAAACCACGGAATTGCACCGCGGTAAAAATTATTTTCAGATTGTAAAATATCCATTTTTTTATTTTTTAATTTTTCTATTTTATTTAAAAAACTTAAATTAAAGTTCATAAAAAGCCTTTCCTATTTTTATCTGTTGTTGTACAATCGCCATATTCCATAAACTACATAAATATAAACAATATATGGCACAAATCCAAACTTATGTAAATATGAAACAGCGAAAGCAAGTAAAACTATAATAATCGCAAAACCAAGCCCCTGTATAATTTCTGCAAACGAAACTGCTTCATCACCAAAAACATTTGGTTTAAATATCGTGTTTATTGGTCTTGTGAAAGGATTTAAAATTAATACGGAATAAATAATTGCTTCAGTTTGAATTCCTAAAAACCAGAATATGATTGTAGAAAGCCCAGCTAAAAATCCAAAAAATACTTTTCCAAGTCCATGTCTAGGAGTAGTGAAAGTATCTGTCAGAACGAAAATACCCATAAAGATAATTTCTCCCAAAGTAGTTACAACATTAACATTATTGCTTGAAGTAATATAATATCCAAAGAAAATAGTAACAAAAAACGATACTGGTATATGCCAAGTCATTTTTGTTCGATAGATTAAATAAATAGCTCCAATAACCATTGCAGCTATTGAAAGTTCTCCTATTATTCCTCTATTTATCAATACTAATGAAGCTAATCCTGAAACATTATCGCTGGCGATTCTCATACCTTCTGCATCAGTCCAGGCTGGGGAATTTGGTGCAAGAACAGCTGGAAAGAATGTAAATACAAATAATTTTCCTAAAATCACCGGATTAAAAATCTTTTTATCAGTTCCTCTATATATAATTTTTCCAAATATTGTTGCCATTGCTCCTGCAAATGCTGCCACATAAAGTGGTGTAAATGGTGCAAGCACAAACCCTGTCAAGGCTCCTATTGTAATTCCAGAAAGTTCTTTCAAAGAATCTCTATTTTTTTGTATGAAAAATGAAAATATTATTTCTGCTAGTTCAGCTGTAATCACAGATGATAAAATCACTAAAATAGGGGTTATTTCATAGACAAAAAATGCTACAAGTAACATTGGAATTAGAGATATTAAAATATCTATATTTATTTTTGTCATATTTTCTTGTAACTCTTTTTTCTTACTTCTAAACATATTAAATTTTCACTACCTTTCTTATCTGTATTATATGTTTTACCTAGTTTTGTAAATGTATACTTAACTTTTTAGATTAATTATTAATTCAAATTATATTGAGATACTTATTCCGATGAACTTGAATCTCCTCCACCTGACGAAGATGATCCTGAACTGCTGCTTCCACTACTACTTCCATTAGAACTTCCACTTCCTGATGATTTTGGAGCAGAATCTTGAGATTTAGATGTTTTTTCTTGTCCAGCAGATGAAGAAGAAGTATCTTTTAGACGGCTGTGTTTTGGTGCTTTAGCTATATTTTTGTTATTTCTTCTGTTTTTTCTATTTTCTTTTTTACCATTTTCTTTACCACCATCATTAAGTGCAAATGCTGGATTTGTTGTATCCGAAGAAGCTACTTGTGTAGGTTGTGTTGGTGTATTAGGTGTAGGTTGTACAACAGTTGGCTGAGTTTGAGTCGGATTTGCTGCAACTGGTGGTTGTTGTGAAGTTGGTTGCTGTACTGCTTGTTTTTGTTCACTCTTTTTAGTTTCAATTTTTGCAGTTTTTTCTTCTTTTATGTCTTTTATTCTATCGCCAACTTTTTTTGTTTCGTCTTCAAGCTGTTTTACCAAATTTTTAGAATTTTTTGAATCTTGGCTTCCAAATGCTACTAATACTATTGACATTAAAAATAAAATAATTCCTTTTATCTGTTTCATTTTTCTTCTCCTTCTTTTTAATTTTTTTAGCAAAATATAATTTTAAATCTAATAATAACCAATTTTTATTAATTTTTTTTAGATATATCAAAATTTTTATTATATAATGCTTTGTAAATTCCGTTTTTGCTTAATAATTCATTATGGTTTCCTATTTCTTTTATTTCACCTTTCTGTATCACTACTATTTTATTACTATTTTCGATTGTTGTCAACCTATGAGCTATAACAAATGTAGTTTTTCCTTTCATAAGTTTTTCGAGTGCGTCCTGAACAAGCTTTTCAGATTCATTATCAAGCGCTGATGTAGCTTCATCTAAAATTAAGATTTGAGGATTTTCTAAAATTGCACGTGCAATTGCAATTCTTTGTTTTTGTCCACCAGATAATTTGACACCACGTTCCCCAATTTCGGTATCATATCCCTCAGAGAGATTTTGAATAAATTCATGTGCATTGGCTTGTTTAGCAGCCTCCACAACTTCCTCTAAAGTAGCATCCTGACGGCTGTATTTTATATTACTAAGTATTGTTCCTGAAAATAAAAATGTTTCCTGTGGTACAATTCCTATTGCCTTTCGTAAACTTTTAACATCATAGTCTCTAATATCAGTCCCATCAATTTTCAAAGAACCACGAGATACATCAAAAAATCTTGGAATCAAATTTACGAGTGTAGATTTTCCGCCACCGGAATTTCCCACAAATGCAACAGTTTCACCTTTCTTGACGGTTAAGTTGATATCCTTTAATATTTTTTCAGGATTGTCTTTATATTTAAAATCAACATTTTCAAAATTTATATCATTTGAAAAATTTTCAAATTTTACGCAATTTGGATTATTTACAATAGATGGCATTTCTTCAAGAATTTCTGAAACTCTTGTAATTGAAGACAAGTTTACGCTTATTGCGTTAAATCGAGTTATAGCACGTCTTGCAGGTGTGTACATTGATGAAATTGCACCTACTATTGTGATAAAATCTCCTGCAGTAAAGTTATGAGCCCTTAAAACACGATAACCTCCAAATAATAACAGCAATGCTACAATTATATAATTCAAGGCTTCCATTATTGAATTGGCTTTTGCATTATATCGGGCAGTTCTGATAGCAATTCTCTTTAGATTTATATTTTTTTTGTTAAAATCCTTTATTTCAGACTTTTCTGTTGCAAATGCCCTTATAATCCGTATTCCAGCCAATGTTTCCTGTAATTTTGAATTTAAGCTGTCGATTGCTTCCTGTCTGTCCTTACCGGAACGTTTCAGTTTTTTTGCATATCTTCTGACGGTTACTATTAAAATGGGAGTTACAATCATTACCCCAAGTGTCAAGTCAAAATCTACGTAAAATGCTATACCCATACAGACTATTACTTTTATAACTTCGGGTATCATATTGAAAACTTCCAGTATAATGGAATTTATATTACTGGGATCTGTCATTACCCGTGTCATCATATCCCCTATTTTTTTCCCTGCAAAATATTCCATATCCAAAGTTTGTATTTTATTGTAAATATCAGTAACAATATCTTTATAAATAGATGACGATATTACCGTTGAGAAAATAGTATTCCAGTACATCAGTATCGCACCAATTATAGCGAGCATTATCATTGCTCCAGCCGCATAAAGAATATCCTTTTCATTTTTTCCTGCAATCCCCTTGTCAAACAGCCTTTGTATAAGCATTATTGGAGCGGATGAAACAAGAGATGACATTGTTGCCAACAGAATATTCAGTATAATTAATATATAGTATTTTTTTATATATTTTTTCAGTTTTTGAATTCCTCCAAAATCTAATTTTATATTTTTCATATGTTTAATTTGCCTTTCGTTCTTTACTTGTATGTAAAATTATTTTAAAAGTGAACTTACATTTTACGTCAAGCTATGATTTATTATTCTTTAAGTTAGTTCAATCTTTTTAGACTTGAATAAATTTTAAATCATTTTTTATTTATTTTCAGATTAATGTTTTTTTACAAAAATATTTCGTAATTTTCTGTAATATGCACCGCTACCATCAGTCAATTCCCTTTTAAACTCATCAAAACTCTCAAAGTCATCTCCGCTTACACGGTAAATCCAATTTTTATTAAGTTTTAAGGAATTTACGCCTTTTCTAGTAGTAATAAACACATCGACACCTAGTTTTCTTATATCTTCACGGTTTCCTTTGTATCGGTGTCCCCAAGGATAAGCCAAACAATCTGGAGTTTTTCCAAGTTTTTCTTGAATAATCCTTTTATTTTCCAGAATTTCAAATTCTACATTTTTTCTAAATTCTTCTTCACTAATTTTGTCAAAAAATTCATTTTGCTTTTCTTTAAACAATTTATTCAAAAATTCCTTTTTTTCGTTTTCAGATTTATTATTTTCCTGAAGTTGTGCAATATTTCGATATTTTTGTACAAAATCCTTCTTTGGTCTGTATCCAGGAATTGAAATTTTACTTCTTAATTTGAATACAGGAAGTCCATTTAACTTTTCCATATCTTTTTTTTGATCATAATTTCCTTCAAAAAATAAACTATGACTTTCTCTTTTAAAATATGGTGAACTTTCATTGCTGTAAAAAGCAAGTACTTCAATATCCTTTATTGTTAATTGATGCGAATGTGTATGAAGCTGAAAATCAATCAATCCGCTTTGATACATTTCCTTAATCTCGTCCCAATTGAGATAAGCCTCATCTTCTCCAATAAATTTTGTATTCAAAAATATTGTTGCTTTCATATTGTATTTTTTTAAAATTGGAAAAGCCAAAGTATAATTATTTTTATAGCCATCATCAAAAGTTATCAATATTGAATTTTGTGGCAATGTATAATTTAAATTCTTTAATTCTTCCATTTTAAAAGTTTTTTTATCTTTTATCCATTTTATATGTTCTTGAAATTCATCTAAAAAAATTCCACCTTTCCCTTTTTCACTGTCAACACTGTGATACATAAGGCACAAAACGAAATTTTTTCTAGTTTTGTTGTAAATAATAAATACTAAAAATATTAGACCTATTATTAAAAATAAATATATATATAACATTTTTTCCTTCCTTTTCTATTAGGAATTATGATTATTTTACTAAAAATTATCTTGATTTAACAAAAATTATAAAAAAACCATTTGATTTAACCATTATAAAAATTAAATTATAAATAAAACTAAAATGTTAGAAGTTTAAATAAAATAATCTTAACTTTATATTTAATTTATTACAATTTTTTTCACCTATATTTTATACGAAATATAAAAAAATAACAACTAAAAATTGAAAAAATATTTGTTGAAAAATGATTAAATTTTTCCTTTGAATTTCAAAATTTTAGCTCGTATTTTTTTTATTAGCCTATCAATTTTAAAGCTAAGTACAGTATTTTTTCTATTTTTACTAAAATGGACATGTCTTTTATTTCCAATATGAGTTACATATGGCTCTTTAAAAAATATTGCCTTAAATCCATGCTCCTTATAAAAATTTGATAAAACTTCTTCGTATCTCTGGTTTTCTAATTTTTCATGTAGTCCAAATAAATCCATATCTTTTTTTCTTCTCAAAGCTGGATTATAAGTAAAAATTTCTCCTTTTACATTGTAATATGTTTCACCAGTTTTTGAAATATAATCTTCATCATAGAAAAAATCCTTTGCGAAATCTGCTTTATCCCGTAATCCTATAACTAAAATTTTTTCATCTTCTTCCAAAAGATCGATTGATTTTTCAATAAATCCCTTTTTTAAGAATCTCCAGTCATCTTCACAGTGAAAGATGTATTCAGTATCAATTTCACGGTAAGCTTTGTCAATGGACTTTAACTGTCCTAGTCGTGCTTCATTTACTATTAACTTAAAATTTTGATTTTTATTATTGTATTTGGAAATTAGCTTTTCTAGCTTTTTACCTTCTGTGCTGTCCTCAGTTATTATAATTTTTTTGATTGGATAAGTATTGTATTCAAAAAAACTATCAAGTGTTTCCTCCAGCAAGTCGAATCTTCCGCAGCTAGTTATTACCAGCGTTACTTCCTTCATATCTATCAAGCCCTTTCTTAGCTTTCGTTTTTTTACTTTCTATTGCATTTGCCAAGTATTCGTCATTTTTTTTGAGTCTACTTCTATCATTTTCATTATGATATAAATGGCAAGTCAAAGCCTCAAATTTTAGCTTTTTCTTTTTACATCCTATATTAAATAGCCTTACAGCAAGTTCACTATCCTCTCTTCCCCATCCTTCGATTTCTTCTTCAAAGCCATTTACTCGAATTAAGTCTTCTTTAAAGAAAGACATATTGCAAGAACGGATTCCTCGTAAGTTATTATCTACCTTTGTAAAAATTTTAGAAAGAAATTTGCTTCTCACCATATTCATATTGTTTTTTAGACCTTTAGTAAAAAGGTTTATTTTTTTGCCTTCCATCATTTGTTTTGCAACAGTTGGCGAAGTTATAACTCTTGAACCTTGAATAAAGCATTCTTTTTGCATATTTTTTATATGATCTTCAACAAAATGTCTATTCAATACCAAGTCTCCATCTATTATTATTATATAATTTCCTGTTGCCTTGTTTATTGCTCTATTTCTTGACATTCCAGCTCGGAATCCCCTATCTTCTTGCCAAGAATGAATAATATTATTTTTCGGATAGCTTTGCTGAAATCTTTTTACCAAATCGATAGTTTCCTGTTTTGAACCATCATCGGCAATGATTATTTCTTTCGGAGAAACAGTTTGGTTTAATGCACTGTTTAGGCACATTTCTAGAGCCTTTGGCCAGTTGTATGTAGTAATAACAAGGGATGTGTCATTTCCTAAATGATTATAATATTCTTCGCGTAATTTAGTATATTTTGTCATTGTATAAATCGAACTGTATTTAGCGAGTAAATACCCTTCATAACCATCTAGAAAGCCCAGTTGTAAAATATACATCTTTATAAATCTAAAGAGCATTTTAGAATATATTTTTATAAAACTTGGATTTTTTCCTTTTTTTATATATTCTTTTGCACTTTGTGAAGTATACCGGTTCAATTTTTCCAAAAATTCTTCGATGCTGTCGTATGTATAATGTATTATCATTTCGTGTATTTTTCCTACTTTACTGTCAGTTTGGTACTGTTCATGAACTTCTCTATCACTTATTTTAACTTTACCATTTTTCCACAACCTGATTACATAATCATCCCAACCTCCAAATCTTATTTCTTTCTTGAATGCAATGTTTCGTAATTTTATTTTGTAAACTTCATTTGATGGATTGTCACTATTTATAATAGATTTTATTTTTTCTTTTAATTGTTGCGAAATTACTTCATCAGCGTCTATTAACAAAATCCATTCGCCTTTACATTTTTCAAGTACAGAATTTTTTTGAGATCCGTAACCTTTCCATTTTTCAGAAAATACTTTCGCACCTTTTGAAAGAGCAATTTCTACGGTTTTATCAGTACTTTCACTATCAACAACTATTATTTCATCAGCTATTTCCCTTACCGAATCTAGAGTTTTTCCAATTCTATTTTCTTCATTAAAAGTTATTATTCCTACCGATAATTTCATCAGCATTTCTCCTATTTCGTATTTTTTATTCTTTAAATAACAGGCAAGCTAATCTGATTATATAAATCATCAAACAGTTTTTCAAAATTCACATCATTAATTCGATTTTCAGGATAATCAATTAATACATTATTTTCTTCTTTTATACGCCATTTATTTTTATTGATTTTAGGTCCGTAAAAAGCCATTATTTTTTTATCTAGCCCTTCAGCAATATGTAAAATTGAAGTATCTAGTGAAACTACCCAATCACATTTTTTTATTATTGATATTGAGTCAAGAATTGTTTTTGATTTTTCAAAAAATAATACATTTTTATTATCAGTTCTTGCAAGTATATTATAAATTGTTTCTCTGTCGTTTGGAGAGTCGAGTATTATAATTTTATACCCTTTGTACATTTCAGTTAATCTTTTTATTATAATGAGAGCATTTTCAGCGTTTATTTTTCTGCCTCTTGAAGCTCCAAAAAAGTTTAAAGCAATTAATTTTTCCTTTGAATCATTTTCTTTTAAAAAGGTTTCGACATTTTTTTCAGATTCTTCAGAAATCGGTATATCATAGTTTGTATTTTTTATCTCAATATTTATACTTTTTACCATTTGTTTATAGATTTCTATCATTTTTAAAGTATTGTTTTGCTTTATGTTTTTGTTGTATATTTTATAGCCATTCTTATTGTACCCGACATTAACAGTTGCGTTTACCCTATTCAAAAGATAAACTTGCTTATATTTAAGTCCCTCTGTTGAATCAAATAGAACATCATATTTGTTTTTTCTTAATATTTTTACAACATCTCTCCATTCGTGCATTTTTTTTCTATCAAGAATGTAATATTTGTCTATATTTTTACTTAATTTCAACAAATTTTCCAAAGATTTATCAGCAACAACATCAATTTTTATATTAGGATACTGCTTTTTAAATTCTCTAAAAATAAACGAACTTATTATATAATCACCAATTTTTCCATCTGTTCTTAAAAATAAAATTCGATTTATTTTTTCAGGCACTAAATTGATATCTTTTTTGTTTTTATCAAATATATGACTTAACATTTCATTTTTTTTATCAATCAGTTTATCTCTATAAGGCCTATAAAATTTCCAGTTTATTTTTTTCATTATATTATTATTCCTTGTATTGATACGTTTATTTACGTTAGTTTGAGGATAACGTATAATCCTTTGTTATAGTTAGTTTTTTAATATTTCTTCTATTTTATTATTTAACCATTTTATTGGTTCAGACAGTGAAAAATTATATGTCTGATTGTGGTTTCCACTGGTTTTTGAGATTACTTGTAGGCTATCAGTCGTTGTTTTAGGAGACCATCTGCATAAATTGTATTTATTGTTTGCGTAAAAGCTCAAAAGAGGTTTATTTAGTGAAGAAGCTATGTGAACTGCCCCTCCATCGACTCCGATTACTAAGTCAGCTGTCGCCATAAACAAAACATATTCTTTAATGTTAAATTTGTTGGATAAGGAAATGTCCAAATCTTTATTTATATAACTGATTAGTTTTTTATAATATTCTTTGCTTCCATCAGTTTTACCCATAATAATTTTCACATTTTTTATTTTATCATTTTCAATATTATTTAATAGCTCAGCAATTTCTTCTGGCTTCATTTCTCTGTCGCTTCCTTGCGGTACCAATAAAATTTTTACTTTTTTATTATTATCTTCAACTTTTTGAGAATCATATTTCCAAAATTTTTCCATTTTTACAATATATTTTTCCAAAAGTTTAATATGCGGTTTTTGTTTTTCTATTTCAAAATATTTAGAAAATTCAGAATTTATCAAATAATCTATAATATGTGTTTCAACAGGCGGAGTACAGTCAAAATCATAATTTTTTACATTTTTTCTGTTATAATAATGTCCTTCGTCACTTTCTCCAAAAATCATTGTAATTTTAGGACTTAACATCTTTTTCCAAATCATCCGCTTGGTATTTTCCTTACTCAAAAAATCCAAGAACAGATCCCACTTCTTACGATTTTTAATTACATCTTTACGTTTTACAATCCTGTCTATTATTTTTTCATTTTCATTGCATAATTTTGTAAATTCCATATTCCTATCGGTCACTACCATTCCTAATTTTGCATTAGGATACATTTTTTTCAATTGCCTTGCATAAGAAAAAGACATTAAAGTATCTCCAATGGAATCCTTTGGATTAAGTAATATCGTATTTATATTCTTTAAATCAATATCTTTATACTTTTTTTTCGTACCAAACAGCCATATTATTATTTTAGATTTTATACTGTTTACTATATCCATATATAACCTTTCCTTATATTAGAATCAATCACTTAAATTTTAATTTTTTAAAGCATTTTAACTGTGCCATTTAAATTGTAGAATATTAAAAGTTTTATTTAATATTTTCTATTAATGCTTGTAATTTTGCTTTGTTATTCTGTAATGAAAAGTCATCAGCTCTAACTAATGATATTTTTCTATAATTTTCATATTTTTCATCATTTTTCATTAATTCGTAAACCTCTTTCACGAATGTATCTTTATCGTTTAATGGAATCAATTTTCCATATTCACTATTTTGTCCCAATATATCCTTTGGTCCTGTAGGGCAGTCATACGCCACAACAGGTGTTCCCAAAGTAAGGCTTTCCAGCAGTACAGTTGGCAAACCTTCATATTTTGCAGTATGAACAAATAATTTTGCGTTTTTAAAAAAAGGATATGGATTTTCAATTTGTCCCAATAATACAACATCATTTTCTAAATGATATTCTCTAATTTTTTGTTTAATTAATTCGATTTTTTCGCCATTTCCAATGAAATAAAGTTTTTCTTTTATGCCTTGCTGCTTTAACTTATAATAAATGTCAACAAGATGTTCAGGCTGCTTTTGTTCTGTCAGACGTGAAACTTGCAAGAAATAGTCCTGCTTTAAATAATTTTCATACTTTTTATCAATAGTTTCAGCTTTTTTACGAATAGCTTCTAAATCTATTGGATTGTAGACAAGTTCTACTTTATTTTTTTCCATTCCTAAAATTTCTACAAATTCATCTCTCATTGTATCACAGATTGCCAGTATCTTATCATATTTTTTATATTGTTTTCTATATTTTTCTATTTTGTCTGCACTTAGTTTCTCTCCAAAAGTAAGTGAGAAATGAATCCAGGCAAATACAGGCACTTTTATATCAAGATTATTATATTTCAGTAAATTTGAAGAATAATCTATAACAATATCATATTTTTTTTCTTTTATTATTTTTTCGACCTTTTTCAAATAAGTTGCCTTTGCCCTTATTCGATAAATTTCTTTAATAAGTTTATTTTTACCATTATAGTTATCAAATAAGAATTTATAATTTACCTTTTCAGGAATTTCATTTTCAAATAAGTTATTTTCCCCATGATTCCAAGTTATAAGTAAATCAACATCGTAATTCAGTTCCACCAGATTTTTTAAAACGCTAAGTAAAACTCTTTCTTCGCCACCCATACTAAGATGTCCGTGCAATACCAATACTTTCATTTTTTCCCCATTCTTAATTACTATAAAAATCTTCTTTTTTATATTAATCTACAATACTCTAAAAATTTAAAATTTATATTATTATAAATTTTTCAAAAGAAATATTGTAAAAAACATTATTTTAATCACTTTATACAGCTATTTTAGTCTATTTCATACATTTTTTTAAAATGTTCTAGAAAACTTCCTGCTGTATCCCGTTTTCCAGCGTCAATTTTATATGTAAGTTTGTGAATATTGATTCTTTTAGTTATTTCATCCAGCTTTTGCTGTGAAAATTTATCAAACCAGACCCTTATCATTTCGTGTGTCAATGTATCTGAAACAACTTTACATTTTTTATCCTTGTAATAATTTTCAATTAACTCAGTATACAGCACTTGAAAGAAAAAGTAGTTTGGAGCTAAATCGTTATATTTCCAAAAGATTAGAAGCATATCTAGTAACACCTTCAGCACTTCATTATTTTTCTTTGCAAAAATTACGCTATTTAATACTCTGACTTTCATTTCATCATTCCACGAAAAATAAAAATCATCATATTCTTCCCAGTCTTTTTTCTCTTCTAAACTAAGGCTGTCATCTCTTTGGAACATAAAATAGTCCATTTCAAAATATTCCTGCGGCAAATAGTCTGTAAGCAAAATTGTCGCATCAATCCATACACCACCATAGTTAATTAGTAAAGCCAGTCTTATTATATCTGTAAAATGTGCAAAATTTATTTTTTTAGCTTCTAGCTTTTGTAAAATATATTCTGGTATTTCAAGATAATCGTTTATATTATTCATATCCAAGTGTATTACTGTGTAGTCCTTTTTATATTTTTGTACAGATTTATAGCTTATCTTCACTACATCAGGCAATTTTTCAAAATCCCATCCTTGTCCCCAGAACTGCCATATAATTTTTTCATTCTCAAATGATTTTTTAGGCTTAATTTGCTCTGCTTTGATACCTTTTGTAAAATATTCATTTAAAAGCTCATTCCAGTCTTCTCCAACCATTTTTTGAGTTATAAAGTAAACTCTGTTTTGGATTTTATTAAATAATTTTTTTGGCATTATTTCCTTGTATATATATTTATATGGTTTTTGCCTTAATTTTTTGTTAAGTCTATCAAGTTTTGAAATATTAAATTTATAATTATTCATCTTCTATTTTCCTTTTCTAAATATCTTTTTCTAGTCTTATTTTTTTCATCCATAAATGATTTAGTACAAATATCAATATCGCTGCAGTAATAACCATATATTTGTTATTCAGGTTAATATCAGTAATTCCTTGTATTGCCCAAGCTGCTAAGGCAGTTTTTGTTCCAATTTCAAGTGCAATTAGTCTAGAATCGTAATTTTCACTATCTTTTGAAAAACTTATGCCGATTGCTTTTATAAGTATACTTATAAAGAAGATTACTAAAAAAGTAAATCCTATAATTCCAAAATCTAAAATGAATTGTAAATATGTACTATGGGTATGAACATAATAAATTTCCCATTCACTTAAATTATCAAGAAAATTTTTATACACATAATCTTTAACACCTATTTTTTCATAATATTCAAGGTTAAATACTTTTCTATCTTCTGCTTGCCAGCCAAATATGGGTTTTTGCTTAAATGCTTCTGCTCCAGTCTTCCAAAAAATGACTCTTAAATTACTGGATGGATCATTTTTATAGTTTACTATGTATTGTAATCTGTTTGAGATTGAACTTGGTAATACAAAATAACCTCCAAAACATATTAAAATTCCTATTAAAATATATCTTTTTCTTATTTTGTACAAAATGTAAAAAATTGTTGGTATTAGGCAAATATAAACCATTTTAGATCTATTTACAATAACCAAAAATAGCAACAGTACTGATAAAATACCTAGGGAAATTTTAATTATTATATTCTTCTTATTATCATTGTTTTTATAAAAAAATAAGAATGAAAGCAAAAATAAAAGTACCAAACACATAATGTTAGCAAAATCCTGAACAGTTAAAATAGCAGTAACTCTTGGATAAGAAAATCCTACTGGGTGAGCCCATTCATCATAGTTTTTTATAAAATTAATGGTAGCTAAAATTGAAATTATTGTTCCACCAAATAAACATGCCTTCAAAAGATTCAAAACTTTTTTGGTGCTGCTTAAAAAATAAGCAAATGGAAAAAATAATAAAAATCTTAAAATATAATTATCCAATCGAGTGTTGATTCCACCATCAAAATGTGCTATTACAAATGGCATGAACACAAATAATAATAATATTATTGAAAATTTTATATCTATATTTTCCAAAAGTTTTTTTCTATTTTCTTTTAGAAACATACTAATAATAAATACTACTAGCAACGAAGGAATTAAAACATTATTTTCAAATTTTTCTGATAAAAACAGAGATATTCCAACTAATAAACTCAAGATATATCCTATTATATTTATAGTTACGTTAAATTTATTTTTCATATTTAATTATTTTCATCCTTTTTATATTTTTTAAATTCGTTTTATAATTTCATTATAAACTCTATCTACACTAATTAAAGGAATCCCTTTATAATAGTCTTTTTTATATTTATGCTGATTTTTAGGAATTATTACAATATTATTTTCATAAAATTCATTGTCTTCAATAACATTGCTTTTTTCAGTCCAAGGAAAAAATCCTAAAGCTCGTTTTCCTGGTCCAAAAATCCCAATTACAAATGGCTTTTCAAATCCGCTGGCAATATGAACTGGAGAGCTGTCATTTCCTACAACAATATCAGCTTTTGAAATCAATGCTCCAAATTCCACAAGATTAATTTCGCCACGAAAATCAATAACATTTTTATCGTTTGGAAAATCTAAAAGCAACTCTTTTTCAGATTTTGATCCAGTTATCCCAATAAAATAATTTTTATTTTTTTTCAATTTTTCAATAACTTCACGATATTTTTCTATCGGCCATATTTTTTCAGGTCTTTGACTTCCTGGTGCAATTAATATTAATTTTTGTTCTTGATTTTCAAAATATCCATGATTTTTCAAAATTTTATCAATTTTAACAAAATTTTCTTTTGAAGGATAAATTCTAATTGGAATTTTTTCCCCTTTGTATTCAACCAAATCAAGCAATCTTTCCACTTCATGTTTTTTCATATCATAATGAACCTTCTTATTTAGAAGAAATGAGCCTGTTGCTACATCAAATCCAACAATATCGGGAATTTTTGCTAATTTTGCAAGCAATATAGATTTTATAAATCTATGTGGTATCACAGCATAATCATATTTTTTTTGTTTCAATATTTTTAATACTCTCAAAAAACCTTTTATTCCTTTATCTTTTCCCTTTTTATCATAAAGCAAGATTTCGTGTAAGTTAGGATTATTGCTTAGCACGCTCTGATTTGTCGGCAATGTTAAATAATCAATTTCTGATTCAGGATACATGTCCTTTAATCTTTGTATCAAAGGTGTCGATAGTACAATGTCCCCTATAAATGCAGTATGTATTATCAATATTTTCATTTATTCTCCCTTTTATAAGTACCAATTTATTTACAAAACTCCTCATAAGAAAGGATTTTTTATACACAAATTACTCAAATTCTCAAAAGATAGATTGTCAACGAATCAATATATTTAAGATTTGAGTAAGAATAGTTATAATTTTTGAATTTCTATATACAGAGTTATTATATCATATTTTAAATAATTTTATATCATAATTTTTAAAAAAATATGTTTTTTATCGTTTATTTATTATGGGAAAAACTTTATTTAAAAAAGATATATAAAAATTAAATAAAAATAAAAAACTCTCATTAAATATAATTAAATAATTTTTAGTTATTCTAATTATACTAATAAATGAGAGTAATAATTTTTTATTTGAATATGATTAAAAGAACTCCTGCAGCAACTGCTGATCCAATTACTCCAGCGATATTTGGTCCCATGGCGTGCATTAACAGAAAATTTTTGGGATTTTCTTCTTGTCCGAGTTTTTGTACAACTCTTGCTGCCATTGGTACTGCAGAAACTCCTGCTGATCCAATCATTGGATTTACTTTTCCGTTTGAGAGTTTATACATTATTTTTCCAAATATTACACCACCAACTGTTCCAAACGAAAATGCGATTAACCCTAAAATAATAATATTTATTGTCTTAAAACTTAAAAAAGTTTCTGCATTGGCTGTTGCTCCAACTGTCATTCCTAATACAATAGTAATACAGTAAAGCAGTGCCCCTCGTACGTGTTCAACTAAATTTGAGACAATTCCAGCTTCTTTTATAAGATTTCCAAGCATTAACATTCCAATTAACGGTGCTGATGATGGAACTAAAAGAATCACGATAATTGTTACTGCTATTGGGAAAATAATTTTTTCACGTTGGCTTACAAATCTTAGTTGTGTCATTTCTACCATTCTTTCTTTTTTTGTTGTCAAAAGTTTTATAATTGGTGGCTGAATAACAGGAACCAAAGCCATGTAGGAATAGGCTGCAATAGCAATTGAACCTAGTAAATGTGGGGCTAATTTGGTTGTGGTATAAATTGCGGTTGGTCCGTCAGCTCCACCGATAATTCCAATTGAGCCAGCTTCTTTTCCTGTAAATCCAAGTAAAATTGCTCCTATAAATGTTACAAAAATT
Organism: Leptotrichia massiliensis; assembly: GCF_900104625.1. NCBI lineage: Bacteria > Fusobacteriati > Fusobacteriota > Fusobacteriia > Fusobacteriales > Leptotrichiaceae > Leptotrichia > Leptotrichia massiliensis. The sequence goes on along the minus strand of NZ_FNVZ01000004.1, from coordinate 438,041 downwards.
CCAAATTGTGCAGCAGCTCCTAGTAATAAACTTTTTGGATTTGCAATAAGTGGTCCAAAGTCTGTACTTGCTCCAATTGCTAAAAATATCAACGGTGGATAAATACCTAATTTTACTCCTTGATAAAGATAGTACAAAAGTCCGCCTTTTTCCATAAGTCCCTCATTTGCTACAGCAGGCAGGTTTGCCAATAGCATTCCAAAAGAAATTGGAAGTAGTAAATATGGTTCATATTGCTTTTTTATTGCTAGATATAATAAACTTAAAGCTATTATTATCATAATAATCTGTTTTACAGTTATCATTGATAATCCTGTTGTTCCGTAAAGAATTTTTAGTAGTTCCATTTCAAAACCATTCCTTTCCATAAGGTTTTATAGTGATACGGTATCACATTTCTATGTCTAATTTTAAGATAGATAGATATACTATAAAATTGATTTTTATTGAGTATATCAAAGAATAAATTTTAAAAATATTTTTATGATAATATTACTAAAGTATCGCCAGTGTTTACAGTACTTCCTTTTGATACTTTAATTTCAAGAATAGTTCCGTCTTTTGGTGCAACAATAGGATTTTCCATTTTCATAGCTTCTAGTATCACGACTTCATCTCCAGCTTTTACCTTTTGTCCAGTTTCTACTTTTACATCAACAATAAGACCCTGCATAGGTGCATTTATCATTTCACCGTTTTCAATGGAATTACTAACTTCATTTAGAGGTGAATTATCTTCGATTTTTTTTTCTCTTGGTTCATTATTTATGTTGTTTGAAGTATTAATAGAGCCTTCTTTTTCTGAAACAGCTTCAACTTCTACTTCATAAACTTTTTCTCCAATTCTAATTTTGTACAATTTAATCATATTTGTCATACTCCTCATTTATTAAAGTTTACTTGATCTCTCTTATATTTTTTACTCTTATGTAGCAGTTTTCATTATCTCCAGCCGCTTCAATTAGAGCTGCCATCATCGCTGCCATCATAGTTTCGTCCTTTATTTTTTCCATACTAAATTTTTTTTCATTATCAATGGTTTTTAAATCAGATTTCTTTGAGTTTTGTACAATTTGATTATCATTTCTTTTTTTATTTATAATATCCTGTTTCAATTCTTCAGAATTTGAAAAATATTTAAAAAATGATAATACAAATGAAATCAAAAATAATATAAAAAAAACAATACTCATACTTATAATGGTAATGTAAATGGCATCCCCAATTGACACAGCTGAATTTCCAAATAAAATACTTTTCATATTTTAATTTTTCCTTTCAAATTTTTAAAATTAATTTTACAATTTTTCTAAATTTTTAATAAAATTATTCTAAAATCAAATGTAAAAGTTTTAAATATTTTACTCAAACTCTGAGCTGTATGAATTTATAAGTTAAATTTTACAGAGTTTGAGCATTATTCATTTTATTTTATAATAACTGTCAAATCTTTCCTTGTGGGAAATTTTCATCTTGTTTCTTAAATGAACCATATCAGATATGATTTTTTCCTCTATATGTGTTAATTTATCCCAGTCTATTAAATGTTCTTCATCACGTGTCTTATTAATTTCTATGTCCAGTTCTGATATTTTTTCAAGTAAAGCTTTTTTGTTCCATCTGGTATTTTCGTACCATTCTGATATTTCCTTTAATTTATTTTTGAAATAATCTATATCTAAATTCATCGTTTCACCTCTCTTTATAACGGCTCAAACACCAGATTTGAGCTACATAGCCTAAACCAATACTTTAGTTTTTGCTATCTCAATAAACAACTAACAAAAAATTTACTGTACCCCAAAATGTCTTAAAAAATTACATTAATATTTTGAATTTTCACCTCCTCTTTATTATCTATTCTAGTCTCTTTATCTTTTTTTTCAGAATATTTTTCTTTTAAATAACCTTTGGCAATTTGTGGAAAACACGCATAAGTCAATACATCTTCATCAGATTTCGCCAAATCTCCAATTTCAGATTTCATCGTATCATATTCATCCTTTAGTAAATCAGCAGGTCGTCCAGTAAATACCTCTTCATCTCCAACTATAGTTTTTTTAATGTTTTCATCAATTGGGACAGGTGATTTTCCATACATTCCTTTCACATAATCTTTTATTTCCTTAGGAATCATATGATATTTTTTTCCAGTTAAAATATTCATAACAGATTGTGTTCCAACCATTTGGCTCATTGGAGTTACAAGTGGTGGGTAACCTAAATCCTTTCGAACTTTTGGAATTTCACGGAGAACATCTTCATATTTATCTTCCGCCCCTTGAGATTTTAGTTGCGACAATAAGTTTGAAAGCATTCCTCCTGGTAATTGATATTCTACAATATTTGGCTCAACTCCCAAAGCCTTTGGATTTAATGTTCCGTTATCAATGTATTTTTTTCTTATTGGTTTAAAATATTCAGCTACTTCTTTCAAAAGTTCTAAATTCAGTTCAGTGTCATATTCTGTTCCTTGCAAAGTCCTTACAAGTGGTTCTGTACATGGCTGTGAAGTTCCTCCGCCAAATGGAGAAATAGCAGTATCCACAATATCTACTCCTGCATCAATAGCTTCAATTATGCTCATTTCTGCAAGTCCTGCTGTAGAATGTGTATGCAATTCAAGTGGAATATTTAAAACGCTCTTTAATTCGGTTACTAGAATAGAAGCCACATTTGGTAATAAAATTCCTGACATATCCTTTATTGCAATAGAATCTGCACCCATACTCTGCATTTCAAGTGCTAATTTTTTATAATATTCTATCGTATGAACAGGACTTATTGTGTAACAAATTGCAAGTTGGCTATGTCCACCGTATTTTTTTGTACTTTCCGAAGCTTTTCTAATATTTCTTGTATCATTTAAAGCATCAAATGTCCTAATAATATCAATTCCATTTTTTATCGAAAGTTCAACAAATCTATCTACAATATCATCTGCATAATGTCTATATCCCAGTACATTCTGTCCTCTTAATAACATTTGTAATTTTGTATTTTTAGCTCTTTTCCTAATTTCTCTCAATCTTTCCCAAGGATCTTCATGTAAAAATCTGATTGCCGCATCGTACGTTGCACCACCCCAGACTTCCATTGCATGATATCCGATTTTATCCATAGTTTCTATTATTGGAAGCATTTCGGCAGTAGTCATTCTTGTTGCCATAAGTGACTGATGTCCGTCTCTTAGTGATGTTTCCGTTATTTTTACTTTCCCCATAAATTCCTCCATTGTTTAGTAAACATTTAAAAATTGCTATTCAAAAAATAATGGTCCTGCATTTACAATATGTTCTGGCATATTTGGATATTTTGTGGCAAAATTTTCTCTAAACATTTTAGCTAGTTTTCTTGCTGCTGCACCATATGCTTCCTTATTTGCCCAAGTGTCTATAGGGTTTAACAATTCACTTGGAACATTTGGACAATATTGTGGAATTTCCACATTGAAAATCTCATCATGTCTGTATTCTACTTCGTCTAATTCACCGTTCAATGCAGCAGTAACCATCGCTCGTGTGTATTTTAAGTTCATACGGTTTCCGACACCGTAAGGACCACCAGACCATCCTGTATTTATCAAAAATACCCTTGTGTTGTGAAGTTCTATTTTTTTACCTAGCATTTCTGCATAAACTAATGGATCTAAAGGCATAAATGGTTCTCCAAAGCAAGTTGAGAATGTAGGTTGTGGCTCTGTAATTCCACGTTCTGTTCCAGCCAGTTTAGATGTAAATCCTGTTACAAAGTGGTAGATTGCAGCATCTTTTGACAGTCTGGAAATAGGAGGTAAAACTCCGAATGCATCTGCCGTCAGAAATATTACAACACTAGGAATTCCACCAATTCCTGGAATTTGTGCATTTTTTATATGATTAATTGGGTAACCAACCCTTGTATTTTCTGTCAAACTTTTATCATAAAAGTCAAATTCACGTGTTTTAGGATTCATTACAACATTTTCCACAAGACTTCCGAATTTTATTGCATTATAAATATCAGGTTCGTGCTCTGGATCAAGATTTATACATTTTGCATAGCATCCTCCTTCAAAGTTGAAAATACTATGATCAGACCATCCGTGTTCATCATCACCAATTAACTTACGATTAGGATCTGTTGAAAGAGTAGTTTTCCCTGTTCCTGAAAGTCCAAAAAATACAGCAGTTTGACCAGTTCGTGGATCCATATTGGCAGAACAGTGCATAGGAAGCACATCAATTTCAGGCATTATAAAATTCATTATTGAAAATACACTTTTTTTAATTTCTCCTGAATATTCTGTTCCACAAATAATACCGACTCTTGCTTCGTAATCAATAATTATTGCAGCAGACGAATTTATCCCATCAATTTTAGCATTGCATTTAAAACCAGGTGCTGCAATTATTGTAAAGTCAGCATGTCCATAATCGTTTAATTCTTCTTCTGTTGGACGTATTAACAATTGATGGATAAACAAGTTTTGGCTTGCTCGTTCATTTATTATTCTAAATTTTCGTCTGCAAGTTGGATCTGCTCCTGCCATTCCATCAAATATGAAAATTTCACGATTTTGTAAATATGCAATTAATTTATTATAAATAGAATCAAATTTTTCTTTTTCAATAGGTTTATTTACATTTCCCCAGGCAATTTTATTATGAATACCAGCGGTATCAACAATATATTTGTCTTTAGGTGAACGCCCTGTATATTTCCCTGTTGTTACAACTAAAGCACCTGTATCCGATAAGGTTCCTTCCGCTCTTTTTAAGGCATGTTCAATCAATTCAGACGGTGTCAAGTTTCTGTAAATTTTTGCCACATTTACAATTCCTAGTTTTTCCAAGTCTTTTGTCACTTTTTTCATAATACTTCCTCCACATGTTTGAAAATTTTAATAATATTTATATATTTTCATTAATTAGTTTTTTGTAATTTTAGATAAGAAAAATCCCTACACTATAGTAGGGAAAGACAAAACAATATTAATTTTTAAAACTTTAATTTTAAATATTTTGATTTTGAATTTTTTGGGTAATGTTAAATTTGTAATAATGTTCTTTTAAAAATTAAGTTAAAAGAGTTTCAATAATTTACTTTAAAAAAATTATGTTTTATTGTGAGTCTGTATCAAAAAAATACAATTTTATAGTGAACATTTTTTTAAAATGTATTTTAAAAGACTATTTAACAGCACTTTTAAGATCCATATCTACTATATAATTGTTTATATTTATATTCAACATTATTTTCTCCCTACATTAATATTATCCCATATTTTTTCCAAAAGTCAATGATTTTTATAAACTTTTAATTAAAAGATTATTCTATGAAAGATTAAATTTATTATAAAGATATTATATAAAAATTTTTTTAAGAAAAAAGGACAATGTGTTTAATCAATGTCCTTTTTTGTTTATTTTTTATTCTTTAAAATTTCTGCAAAATCTAGAATATCATCTACAACAATTGAATGTAAATTAGTATTTCTCAATTTTTCAAGGCTTTTCAGTCCATAGCCTGTTTTTATTAAAACGGGAGTAATCCCCAATTTTTCTGCTGGAATCAAATCAGTTGGCCTATCGCCTATCATAAAGGAATTTTTAGTATCAATATTAAATTCATTTATCGCCAGTTCAAAATTACCAGTATTCGGCTTTCGGCAATTACATTCAATACCATATTTTCCAGTTCCATTTGGATGGTGTGGGCAAAAATATGATTTTTCAATCTTTATCCCATGTTTTAACAAATCTTTTTCAATAAAATCCTGTAATTTTAAATAGTCTTCTTCTGTGTAATATCCTCTCGCAATTCCAGATTGATTTGTTATAATCGCAAATTTATACCCTAAATCACGTAATTCATGAAGTCCTTTAATTACATTTTTTTCGTATTCAAAATCTTCGATTTTATATAAATATGATTTCTCTACATTTATTACACCATCTCTATCCAGCAGGATAAATTTATTTTTCATAAAATTATATTCCTTTTTATTAAAATATTCACTAATTTACTTTATATTAACCTCTATTTAAATAACGAATTTATTACAAATTTTTCTAATAAAGGGTATAAATCTAATATTTTTAAATGATTAAATTTTTAAATCAAATTCTAGTATAAATAACCCGTCGGAGAATTTTTCTGTGCTGGCAAAACTGTTTGAGCATAGCGAGTTTTTTGTCAGTACAGAAAAATGTCGTAGACTGGTCATAGGTTGTAGGATTTGCGACAATGAGCAATCCTACGAAAATAAAAAAGTTGAATGATTATGAATTAGCTGTTGAACCCCCCTATTATAAAAATTTATTTTCATTTTTAAACGAGGTTTAGTATTAATTTAATTAAAATAATTACTCAATCAAAATTATAAAGGCATGGCATGTGATACCCTTACATTAAGTTAATTCATTACAACATCTCTTATAAAGAACTCTCCACCAATTGATACAAATCCTAGATTTTTAACTTTTGGATTTACTAAGTAAAGTTTTTGTTTTTGGAACAAGATTGTAACTGGCTGCTCTTCAGAGATAAGTTTTTCCATTTCCAACATTGCTGGAACTCTTACTTTTGGATCAGCAGAGCCTTTTACAATTTTTGTTAGTTCATCATATCTTGCATTTTTGAAATCTCCACGATTATTTGCGTTTTTGCTCTCAAATAAATCTAAATATGTAATTGGATCTAGGAAATCTCCAGTCCAGTTCATAAGTGCAATCTGGTAATCACGTTTTTTAGTTCTTTCAATACGTTCTTTACCAGTTACAACGTCTAATTCAACATTTGCACCTAAGTTATTTCTCAAGTTTTCTTGAATATATTCAGCAATAGCTTTTCTGCTTCCTGTGTCGTTAAATAAAATTTCAAATCTTGGAAGTTCTGATAATCCTTCTTCTCTAAGTCCTTCTGCCAATAATTTTTTAGCTTCTTCTGCATTAAATTTAGGTTGGTCAGTTGTAACTTCAGAAGCGAAATCTTTTTCAAGTCCATTTAATCCAATTCCACTTGGAGTAAATGCTTTAGTAATTTTTTCAGAACCTTCAAGGACTTTATTGATAAGCTCTTCTCTGTTTATCGCCATAGTTAATGCTCGTCTTACTTTTGCGTTTTTAAATACATTTTCTCCTGTGTTGAATAACAAATAGTAAATTCCACCATCATCTGCTTTTACAAGTTCTTTTTTTCCAGCAAATTCTTTTGCTTGTTCAAATGTAACTGCTGTTACGTCAACTTCTTTATTTTTAAAGGCATTAACAGCTGAATCTGTAGCTATTATTTTTAATACAACATTATCTGTATTTACATTTTTAGCATCCCAGTAATTAGGATTTTTCTTAAATTTTAGTTCTGAATCATGAGTCCAGCTTTCTAATGTATAAGGACCGTTTGAAATCGTAAATTCAGCTTCTGTAAAGTATTTATCTTTTACTTCAGCATAGTATTTTTGATTTAACGGCATAAATGATTTAAATGTAACTAAATCATCAAAATATGGAGTAGGTGCTTCCAAAGTTACTTGTAAAGTCTTATTGTCAATAACTTTTATTCCAACTTCATTTTCTGAAACTTTTTTAGAATTATAGTTTTCTCCATTTTTTATTACGAATAGCATACTTGCGTTACCCGCTGCTGTGTCAGGATTTAACCCACGAAGCCATCCTGCTCTAAAGTCATTTGCAGTAACAGGATCTCCATTGCTCCATTTTACTCCATCTCTTAAATGAAATGTCCATACAAGACCATCTTCTGATTTTTCCCATTTTTCAGCAATTCCAGCTACTGATTTTCCAGTTTTATCTTTTCTCAAAAGTCCTTCCAAAATCAATTCATCAACAGTTCCACCTGGAACATCTGTAGTTATTTGTGGATCAATTGAAGTTGGTTCTGTAACAATATTTAATGTAAATGTGCTGCCATTACCTCCATTTTTATTTCCACATGAAAGTGCAAACATTAGTAACGTTAATATTAAAAGCAGTTTTTTCATTAATATATTACCTCCTATTTTTAAATATTTCTTGAAAATAAATAAGGGGGTATAACATGATACCCCCATAATTTAAGTTATTTTAATGATAGATTTCCAAAATAGTATTCTCCACTAACTGCAACAAATCCAAGTCCTTGAACTCTTTCACTAACCAGATATTGTTTTTGTCTATGGAAAAGCACACCAACCGGTACATCTTCTGCGATTATTCCTTCAATTTTAACAAGTGCAGGAATTCTGACATTTTGATCGGCTGTTCCTCTGACAGTTTTAACTAAAGCATCATATTGAGGGTTTTTATATGAACCATAGTTAGTTCCACCTGTTGATTCAAATAAATCTAAGTATGTAATTGCATCAGGATAATCTCCAGACCATCCTGCAAGAACTAAGTCAAAGTTTTTTTGCTTCATTCTTGAGAATCTTTCTTGAGCAGTCATTATTTCCAGATTTAATTCAATACCTAAATTTTTTCTTAACTGTTCTTGAATATATTCTGCAATAACCTTATTGTTTCCACTTTCATTAATTAACATAGACATATCAGGGAATTTTGTAGCTCCTGTTTCTTTAAGTCCTTCTTCAAGTAATTTTTTAGCTTCTTGAGGATTATATCCTAATATTGAAGTAGGAACTTCCTCTGTGAAATCTTTGTCATTTAATCCTTTTATTCCAATTCCTTTTGGAACAAGAGTTTTTGCAGCAGTTCCATATCCATTTAATATGTTATTTACTAAACCTTCTCTGTCAACTGCCATAAGAAGAGCTTTTCTAATTTTTACATTTGCTAGTGTCTTATTATTAAAGTTAAATAATAGATACCACACTGACCCATCGTTATTTGAAATTAGTCTTGGATTGTCTTTAAATCCTTTGGCTTGTTCAGCTGTAATTGAAGTTACATCTACTTCCTTGTTATTAAACGCATTTAATGCTGAATTATTATCAGGAATTATTTTATATACAACATTTTCTATTTTTACATTATCCGCATCCCAGTAATTAGGATTTTTTTTGAATACTATTTCTGAGCCATGTGTCCAGCTTTCCATAGTATAGGGACCTGAAGACATAGTTTTATCAGATTCTGTAAAATACGCCTCCTTTGTTTCATCAAAGAATTTTTGATTTAACGGCATATAAGTTTTAAATGCTACAAGACTGTCAAAATATGGAACTGGAGCTCCAAGTTCTACTTCTAGAGTCTTGTCGTCAATAACTTTTATCCCAACTTCTTCGGCAGTTCCTTCTTTTTTATTATATTTTTCTGCATTTTTTATTGGATAAAGCATGTATGCATATTCAGAAGCTGTTTCAGGTTTTAATGCACGAAGCCACCCATTTTTAAAGTCTTGGGCAGTAATTGGATCACCGTTGCTCCATTTTAGATTATCCCTCAAATGAAATGTCCATTTTAACCCATCTTCTGATTTTTCCCAATTTTTAGCAAGTCCTGGCTCAAATGTTCCATTTTTCCCTTTTCTAGTCAATCCTTCCATTAAAAGATCGTTGACAGTCCCTCCTCCAATATCTGTTGATATTTGCGGATCAATAGATTTTGGTTCATCCGTCAGATTTAAAGTAAACGTCTTGGCGCTTCCTCCACTTTTTCCGCAAGACATGATGAAAACTAACATCATCAATAAAAATAACATCTTTTTCATAAAAATTCTCCTTCTATATTATATATTTTTTTACAAATAAAATTATAATAAACAGCTTTAGAAACATACATTTAAGCAGTATCCTAAATTTGTATTTATCTTTAATTAACTATTTTATGTAAGTATTATCAAGTACAAAATCTTTTCCTATTGGACTGAATACAATATTATGAACTCTTGGATTCAGTAATTTTGTATTTTGTCTGTAGTAAAGTAATCCCACAGGCATATCTTCTGCAATTATTCTTTCCATTTCAATCATATCTTTTACTCTTTCTTCCTGATTTCCGGAGCTTTTAACTTTTTTCACAAGTTCATCGTAACGAGAGTTCGAGTAATCTGAATAGTTGTTTCCATCTTTTGTCAGGAATCTGTCCAAGTAGGTAATTGCATCGTTATAATCTCCATTGTAGCCTGCAAGGGCGATTTCATAATCTCTTTGCTCCATTTTATCCAGTCTTGACTGGAATGTCATTCCTTCGATTTTAAGGTTTACTCCTAAATTTGTTCTCAAACTTTCCTGGATATATTCAGAAATAACCTTATTATTTCCAGAATCATTGAAAATCATTGTTAAATCAGGTAATTTTGATAATCCTAGCTCTTTTAATCCTTCAGCTAGCAGTTGTTTTGCCTTTTGTGGATTATAAGCTGGGAAAATTTTTCCTGCTTCTTCAGAGAAATCTTTTGAAACGCCTGTAATTCCTACTCCTTTTGTAGTATAAGTATAAGCTGCTTCTCCTGTATTGTCAAGAACATCGGTAATTAATTTTTCCCTGTCTACTGCAAGTGACAACGCTTGCCTAATTTTTTTGTTTGCAAGAACTTTATTTTTCATATTATACGTCATATACCATACAGAACCGTCTTTTGTAAGTAATTTACGTTTATCATTTTTAAACTCTTTAGCCTGCTCGATAGAGATGTTTGTTGAGTCAATTTCTCCATTTTTAAAGGCATTTACACTGGCATTTGCGTCATTTATGAATAACATTTTTACAAATTTTAATTTGATATTGTCCTTATTCCAATAATTTTCATTTTTTTCAAATACAATTTCTGAATCTCTTGTCCAGGATTTTATTGTGTAGACACCTGATGAAATTGACGTTTCAGGAGATGTCATATACTTTTCTCCGACTTTATCGTAGAATTTTTTATTAAGAGGAGCATAAGTCTGTATTCTTACAATTGAATCAAAGTATGTAAGCGGATTGTTCAATGTAACTTCCAATGTGTAATCATCAACAACCTTTATACCAAGCTGATTTTCATCTTTAATTTTTCCTGCATTAAATTGTTCGGCATTTTTTATGTAAAATAATTTATCTGCATATTCTCCTGCCGTTTCAGGCTTTAATGCTCTAATCCATCCATCTCTAAAGTCTTTAGCAGTAATAGGGTCTCCGTTGCTCCATTTTGCATTTTTTCTCAAGTGGAATGTCCACACTGTTGAATTCTCGTTGTGTTCCCACTTTTCTGCCACACCAGGAAGAGATTTTCCATCTTCTGACTGTCTTGTCAATGTTTCAGCGATAAGTGAATCCACAAATTCTCCTGTTGAATCATTTGCAAGCTGCGGATCATAAGATTTCCCCTCTTCCTTTAAGTTGAGTTTCAAGGTTTCTGAATCTCCGCTTCTTCCACACGAAATTACGAAAGCCAGTAATATTGTAAAGATTAGTAATATTTTCTTCATATCCGCACTCACCCTTTCTTTTTGTTCAAATAAATTTAGTAAATTTTTTTCGTTATTAATTTTAGTTATCCACTCAGATAATTTTTATTTGAATGGAAAATATGGATACTATTTTGTTATAGATGCGTTATAAAAATCAATAGAATCTCCAACTGAACGTATTACAACGCCTTTTAACTTAGGATTTATCAAATAAACCCCCACTTCGTAATAAAGCGTTGAATATGTAAAGTTATTTGCTAACAATTTTTCCGCTTTTTTCATCGCATCCATTCTAGTTTTATTGTCTTGATTAACTTTAGCCAAGTCAATTAATTTGTCATATTCAGGATTTGAATATTTAGCAAAGTTAATATCCTTTGCCTTTGAGTGGAAAATTTCCAAATAAGTCATAGGATCTGCATAATCAGGTCCCCAGGCATATCTTACAATTTCAAATTCTCCAGCTTTTGCACGTGCAATTCTTTCTTTTTTAGTAAGAACTTCCACATCTACATCAATTCCCAATTTATCCTTCCATTGAGATTGATAAAATTCAGCTTCCTTTTTACCAGTTCCATTTTCATCTACCAATAAATGTAATTTAACTTGTGCAGGAGTCATATTCAGCTCTTTTAGCCCTTCTTCAAACAGCTGTTTTACATTAATCTTTGCATACTCTGCAAATAAATCTCCAGATTCTTCCCTAAAGTCGCCTTTTTCACCAGCTGTTCCGTTTGAAACAATTCCAGAACCTAGAATTCCAGCTCCATTTAAGATACTATTTACAAGTTCTTTTCTATCAATTGCAAGAGATAACGCCTCTCTTACCTTTTGATTTTTCAGTACAGGATTTGACGTATTAAATCCTAAGTAATAAACTCTTCCATCAGGAAATTTATGTAACTCAGGTTTCCCCTCATAGTTTGCCATTTTTTCAACTGAAATTTTTGTCAAGTCTAATTCTTTATTTTCAAAAAGATTTGTAGCGGCTTCAAAGTCAGTTACAATTAAACCTGTAAGTGTATCAACCTTTATATTTTTAGCATTCCAGTAGTTAGGATTTTTTTTCATAACAACTTTATTGTCGTGTACCCATGTTTCCATTATAAACGGTCCATTGTAAATAGACTTGTTAGCTTCAGTTGCATATCCATCTCCATTGGAAGCCAACGCCTTTTCATTAACCGGGAAATAGATTGGCATAATTAATGTCTTTAAAAAGAATGGTGCAGGTTGTGACAATGTAAATTCAAGCGTGTAGTCGTCCTTTGCCTTTATCCCAACTTTTTCAAAATCCTTTAATTTTCCAGTATTGTAATCTTCCGCATTTTCAATATAATAAGCAAGAAATGCATACTCAGAGGCTATTTTTGGTTCTATTCCTCTTTTTATACCATTGTAGTAGTCTTTAGCTGTAACTGGATCTCCATTGCTCCATTTCATCCCTTGCCGAATTTTAAATGTCCATACTTTCCCATCATCTGACTTAGTCCAGCTTTCAGCTCCAGCAGGAACAATGTCATTTTTATCATTCAATCTTACAAGGCTTTCATAAGTCATGCTTGTAATAAAAAGTCCGCTCATATCAGTCAAAATTTGTGGATCTAATGAAGTCGGTTCAGCTTCCATATTGAATGATACGGAATTTCCAGCAGCTTTGCTTCCTTTCCCGCAAGAAACAATAAACATTGATACAATTAAGCAAAATACTAAAAAAGTTTTTTTCATAGAATACTTCCTTTCCAAATTGTTTATTATATTTTTTGTTACTTTATTTTATTAAATAAGCCCTTTTTCCTTTAAAAAAGAAGTTTCCACAAAGTGTCCTGGCTTATATTCAGTTAATTCAGGAGTTTCAGGGATAATACCTATTTCAGAAGCATCTCCCATTGGACTTCTTAAATATGATTCATCCATATCAATTTTTGATGTTTTCTTGAAATCAGGATCTGCTATTGGTACAGCGGAAATAAGAGACTTTGTATAGCTATGAACAGGGTCGCTGTAAACAACTTCTGGAGTTCCCAGTTCTACTACTTTTCCACGATACATAACTGCTACTCTGTCTGAAATATATTTTACCATTGACAAATCATGTGCGATAAATAGTAAAGTCAAATTTCTTTCTTTTTGCAAGTCCTTTAATAAATTTACAACTTGTGCCTGAATTGACACATCCAGAGCTGAAATTGGCTCATCACACACTAACACTTCTGGATCAACGGCTAATGCTCTTGCAATCCCAATTCTCTGTCTTTGTCCTCCAGAAAATTCGTGCGGAAAACGGCTCGCATGCTCCCTGTTTAGTCCAACAATTTCCAAAAGGCTGTAAACTCTTTCCATTCTTTCCTGTTTTGAAGTTGCTAGCTTGTGAATATCAATTCCTTCAGCAATAATATCTCCGACAGTCATTCTTGGATTAAGCGAGGCTTGTGGATCTTGAAATATCATCTGCACTTTTTTTGTAAATTCTTTTCTTCCATAAGATTCTACTGGTTTTCCGTTAAATAAAATATCTCCATTTGTCTTTGTATAAAGTCTACTGACAGTTCTTCCAAGTGTAGTTTTTCCAGAACCTGATTCTCCTACAAGACTTAGAATTTCACCTTTGTAAATGTCCATTGTAACATTTTCCACAGCCTTTAAGACTTGTCTTTTTTTCATTGGAAAATATTTTTTTAAGTTTTTCATTTCTATTAGTTTTTCTTTTTTATTTTCGTTAACTGACATTATTTCCCCTCCATTCCTTCATTTTTTAATTCATCAGATTCCTCTGATTCAAAAGGAGATTTTATTTTTGGAGCACCGTCAACATAAAGCCACGATTTTACAAAATGTCCATTTCCTAAATCAATCATTGGAGGTTTTCTTTCATAGTCAATTTTCATTGCATATTCAGAACGTGGTGCAAATGGATCTCCTACAGGTGGTTTTAATAAATCTGGAGGAGTTCCCGGAATAGAAGCTAATTTTTCTCCAATTTTCATATCCAGTCTTGGTAAAGATTTCAAAAGTCCCCAAGTGTAAGGATGTTTTGGATTTTTGAAAAGTTCCCTAACAGGAGCTTCTTCCAATTTTTCTCCAGCATACATAACAATTACTCTGTCGGCAGTTTCAGCGACCACTCCCAAATCATGTGTTATAAGTATTACGGCAATATTTAATTCTTTTTTCAGTTCATTTATCAAATCTAGTATTTGTGCTTGAATTGTAACGTCTAAAGCCGTTGTTGGTTCATCACAAATCAATAAGTCTGGTTCACACGAAAGAGCAATGGCTATAACTGCTCTTTGTCGCATTCCTCCAGAAAATTCATGCGGATATTGATGGAATCTTTCTTCAGGTTTAGGAATACCAACTTTTCTAAGCATTTCAATGGCTTGCTGCTTTGCTTCTTCCTTTGTTACATTTTTATGAATCAAAATTCCTTCCATAATTTGTTTTCCAACTTTAATCGTTGGATTAAGTGATGTCATAGGATCTTGAAATATCATCCCGATTTTTCCACCACGAAGTTCTCTCATTCTTTCAATGGAAGCCTTTACTAAATCTTCGCCTTCAAAAAGTATTTCCCCATTTTTTATTTCTCCTGGAGGCATTGGTATTAATCTCATAATTGTCTGTACGGTAACTGATTTCCCCGAACCAGACTCTCCAACGATTGCAAGTGTTTCTCCTCGATCTACAGAAAAGCTAATACCTCTAAGAGCTTGAACTTCTCCAGCATAAGTATTAAAAGAAACACTCAAGTCTTTTACTTCTAATAATTTTTTTCCCATTCTCTAATCCTCTCTGTATTAATATGGATTGTTATATATTTTAAAATATTAAAAAAACTTAGATAAAAACCTTTTTGATTAATAAATATTTTTTCTTTATTGAATTTATTAATTTAATTTATTTAAGCAAGGGTATCAATCGCCATTTCCCTTTATTTCGCAATAATAGTTATTTTAACATATTTAAATAACAGCATATTAAAAAGAATGGCGAAAGTGCTACGCACTATCCCTGGCTTGTCTAAGCATTTTTTGAAAACAAAATTGAAACTCGCTACGTAAAACTTCGCTCAAACAGTCAATTTTATTTCCAAAAAATCACGACGTTTTTTATAAAATTTTTAAATTTTTAATCTCTTAATTTTGGATTCAATGCATCATTTAAAGCATCTCCAACTATATTAAATGCCAATGTAATTAATGAAATTACAACTGATGGAATAATGAATAAATATGGATATGAAGTCATATTTACGAAACCATCAAATACCAAGTTTCCAAGTGAAGCCTGTGGAATTGGTACTCCAAGTCCAATGAAACTTAAAAATGCTTCTGTAAAGATAATGTTTGGTATATCTGTTGTAAGTCTTATTATTATTACACTTAATGTATTTGGAATTAAGTGTTTTAGAGTTATCCATAAAAAGTTTCCACCAAGTGATTTTGAAGCTAATACAAATTCATTTTCCTTTATTTTTAGGACTTCTCCACGAACTAATAGTGAATAATTTAACCATCTTGTAAGAGACATTGCGATAATTATTGTTTTTACACTATTTCCCATTACAACCATTAATAAAATTATATAAATCATTGATGGAATAATTAGTAAGATTTCTACAATTCTAGTCATTATTGTATCGATAATTTCGCCAAAATATGCTGATACAGCCCCATAAATTGTTCCGAAAACAACACAGATTGCAGCTGTAATCAACGATAATTCCATTGAAATTCTTATTCCTTGTGAAAGTCTTGCAAACAAGTCACGTCCAAGGTTATCAGTTCCCAAATAATGTCCTTTTCCAAGCCCTTTTGTTGGACTTAAAAATTTAGCTGATAAGTCTTGAGCTCGATAAGAATATTTTGTCAAACTTTGTCCAAATATTGCTAAAAATAAGAAAACAAGAGTTATTCCCAAAAATGACAAAGCCAATTTATTTTTCTTGAATCTTCTCCATCCATCCTGCCAGAATGTTAAACTTGGTTTGTAAATTACTTCACTTTGAGTAGTGTTTGCACCCACGATTTCAAAATCTTCAGGTGTCGGGATATAATTATTTTCAGTTATAATTTTTTTTGTATTTTCTGCCACTATATCTCATCTCCTTTTCCAAGTTTAATTTTAGGATCAACTAAAACATACACAATATCAACAAGTATCATCATTATGATAAGGAATATCGCATAAAACACTGTAACTCCAAGTACCATCGTATAATCTCTGTCGTTGATACTGTCTACGAAATATTTTCCCAATCCTGGAATTGAAAACATTTTTTCAATTACAAATGAACCAGTCAAAACTGCTGCAATTGTTGGACCCATTATTGTAATAATTGGTAAAATTGCATTTCTTAAAGCATGCCTAAATACAATATTTTTTGGTTTAACTCCTTTTGCAATAGCCAGTCTTATATAATCCTGTCCCATTACTTCGATCATTTTATTTCTTAATAAACGTGCAATCAATGCCACTGTATAAAGTCCCAGTGCAACAACTGGCAATATTTTTTTCTCAGGTCTATCCCATCCAGACAGTAAAATTCTTATAAGTGGTAAATTATACTGATCTATTAAAATCCCATTATGTACATCCACAAAATATTTCTGCATTAACCCAGCCAATACAAAACTTGGTACAGATATTCCAATTATAGCTACAATCATCGCTAACCTATCCTGATATTTTCCTCTTTTCAGAGCAGCAACAATTCCAAGTGGAATTCCTAAAGCCAATGCAAAGATAATAGATCTGGTTCCCAAATCTGCTGATGTCAAGAAACTTTTCTTAATAACATCATTAACAGTTCTTCCACGAACTTTCATGGATGCTCCCAAATCTCCTTTTGCTATGTTTTTTAGATATTCAACATATTGTTCTCCCAATGGACGGTCCAAATGGTATTTTGCCATTAGATTTTCCTTTACTTTAGGTGGAATCGCTTTTTCACTTTGAAACGGATCACCAGGTAACATATGTATTAGAAAAAATGTAATAGTAATAACTAGCCACAACGTTACAAGCCCCATTGCGATTCTTTTAATTAAAAACTTTAAAATATTTTTCATACTCGCTTCCTTTCGCAAAAATTTTTATATACCTATATTATATCTTATACCTAGTCATATTTGCAAGCAATTTTGTTTATAATGTGATTTTTTTTACTATTAATTTTTTTTATGCTTAAATAATGGTTCTCTAAATATAATATATTTAACAATTTTCACAAAAAAATAGTCCAAATAAAAATTTAGACTATTTCAAAATAACATTGTAGTAACAATATCTAACTTAAAAATTATAGTTATCCTATTAAAATTTTAAAATGGTTTAATGTTAAAAAATTAAACAAAAAATTGTTTTTATTATTTTAAACTCAATTTTTATATGTATTACAACGATTTAACCATCCTGCTAGCCATTTTCTTTCATTTTTTGAAGGGTCAGAATTTTTTACCCGTCTTTCAAGCACAAATTTTGCAGAGTTACTAAATTCTTCAAGTGCTGCTTTTCCACTACCAGTACCTTTCATATTTTCTAAAACTTGAAGAAGTCCCCAGCCATCTCCCTTATAAGTTTCAGTTCGAGAAGTCCCTTCGCCTTTGAAATTCACATAATCAATCAACGGATATAACCCATTTGGAGATTGTGCAACACGGTAAAATTGTTTTTTTACATTTTCTGGATTATTAGCTACTTCCAGCATTTTTTCTAAAGAATTTTCAAGCCGCTCAAAAATAAATGAGACTTGAATAGCCCTTGTATTGTAAAGAAAATTTGTTAATTCAACAATATCAGTATTTCCAACACTTCT
Organism: Leptotrichia massiliensis; assembly: GCF_900104625.1. NCBI lineage: Bacteria > Fusobacteriati > Fusobacteriota > Fusobacteriia > Fusobacteriales > Leptotrichiaceae > Leptotrichia > Leptotrichia massiliensis. Next base: position 419,892 of record NZ_FNVZ01000004.1, on the reverse strand, counting down.
AAGTTTAAAAAGCTCTTCTTGGCTTTCCCACGGTGAATAGCTATTTTCTTCAATAATCTTAGGTAATCTTATATCATGTTTTCTATAATAATCTACAAGTTGCGGAAAGCTCTCTGCAAACCTTCCTCTTTGCCCTTGTTTATACCAAATAAAATGTCCAATCCCAAGTGATGGAAAATCTTCTCCAGTATTCCAGTAAACAAGATCTTCTTTTTTTCCTCCAGCTTCATTTTTAAAAATTTTCTCAGCCACAATATCAAGTTCAGCTTTTGAAATTGTAAGTCCTGCTTTTTTATTTGTATCCACAACCTCAGGTTTTTGGGTAGTTTTTGTCATATTTTTTTTAGAAAGCCCAAATGAAGAAATCGAAATTGCTATAACAAACGCTAAAATTAATAATTTAGATTTATTTCTTTTCATAAATATACTCCTTTTTTATTAAAAATACTAAAGTAATTTTACTACATTATAGTAATTTTTTAATAGATTTTCACTTTTTTTTATCTTAGATAATAAAAGAAAAAATCTAATTTTGAAGTTATCTCAATACGTGATATAATAATAACATATATTCCAAACATTGGGAGGGAAAATGGCTAAAATAATGGAAGAAGAAATTACAAGTTATGAAACAAAGACTATTCACAAAGAAATTGTGGAAAAAGTAGAAAAATTGATGCCTAAAGAGGAAGTTATCTATGATTTGGCGGATTTTTTTAAGATATTAGGAGATACGACTAGAATGAGGATATTAAGTGCCTTGTTTCATGAGGAAATGTGCGTTTATGATATTGCAAATCTCTTGAAAATGACACAGTCTGCTATCTCACATCAGCTTCGGGTATTAAAACAGGGGAGGTTTGTAAAACATAGGAAAGAAGGTAAAGTTGTTTATTACTCGCTTGAAGACGAGCATATAAAGCATATTGTGGAGCAAGGAATGACACATATTTTAGAAAAAAGATGATACTTTATTTATTTTTATAATTTTATATACAAATAATATAAAATATGTTATAATTACAAAAAATAAAGGAGGTAATAAAATGGCAGAGATTAAAGATAAAGTAACATTTAAAGGAAATCCAATAACTCTTGTTGGAAATGAGGTAAAAACAGGAGATACAGCACCTGACTTTACAGTTTTATCGCCAGAACTAAAGGAAGTAAAATTAAGCGACTATAAAGGAAAAGTTGTTGTAATAGCTGTGTTTCCATCAGTTGACACAGGAGTATGTGCGTTACAGTTAGCAAGATTTAATCAGGAAGCTGCAAGTTTTGGAGATGATGTCCAACTATTAACGATTTCAGCAGATTTACCATTTGCACTTGGAAGATACTGTGCGGATAAAGGTATTGCAAATGCTTTAACAGCTTCAGATCACAGAGAATTAGACTTTGGAACAAAATATGGTTTTGTAATAAAAGAATTAAGATTATTATCACGAGGAACTATTATTGTTGACAAAGATGGTGTTATAAGATATCTAGAATATGTATCAGAAGTTGGAGAACATCCTGATTATGAAAAAGCGTTGGAAGTAATAAAAGAATTAACTAAATAGATTTTTAAAATGGAACAAATATAAAAATCTAAATAATAAATTTTATTTAAGGAATTAGGACTAATTTAAACTAGAAATAATTCCTTTTTATTTTTTATACATTAATTTCAATTCCAGAATTTATCTTTCCTCCTTTTCTACCGTGTACAACTACTAAATCTGTTTTTTTATATTTATTAACTTCTATCGTCAAAATATTCATGTTATTCTTGTAGATATATCTAAAAACATCATTTAACCTATTATTTGGCACAATTACAAAAAATTCTCCATAGTTTTTTAAAAGTCTTTTTATTTCTTGAAAAAGTTCTTCCAACGTAAGTAAAATTTCATATTTACTAATTTTTTCTGATTTATCTTCTGGCATTTTTCCAGAATTAGTCTTTTTATATGGGGGATTTGAGAAAATAAAATCATATTCTTTTTGAATATTTTTTATATTTTTATTAATTGGTATAATTTTTTCGTTTAAACTATTTATTTCTACATTTTTTTTTAATATTTTAAATATTTCTTCTTGAATTTCTACTGCAAAAATTTTTGAAACAGCATTCATTTCAGAAAGCAATAGAGAAATTATTCCTTGTCCTGCTCCAACTTCTAGAAATTTTTTTTTCTCTTTTATATTTTTGTAGTTTGCCTCAAAGTATTTTTTTATAAATTCTGAAAGTAAAATAGCATCCTGTGTTATTTTTAAACCTTTTTCTTTCACAATCATTTTTTTATTGACACTCTCCAAATATTCAATATATTTCATTTCAGCTCCTAATTTTAATTAAAAATTTTAAAAATAAAAACTGTCCCAAACATTTTAGTATTGAAACAGTTTTCAAAAGTTTATATTTTACATAATTTCTAATTGTTTATCTGCATATTCATGTGCAAGTTCCAATCTTACACGCTCTTTTGAATTTTCAAATGTAGCTTGTGTAAATGGTATTTCAGATGTTTTAGTTATCAAGTAATACCCTGTTGCATCATTTCTATCAAGAATTCCGTTTATTTGTAGTGCAAATATTTGATTCATTAATTCGTCATTTTTACCAATTCCAGGAATTGCATCCGACTTAACCATTTTTTTGAATCTTTCCTTAATGCTGAATTTGTATTTATCTTGTTTTTCTACATTTTCAAAAGTAGTTTTTTTACTTTCAATTTCGGCTTTTAAAGCTTGAACTTTTTTAATAACTTCTTGTTTTGATGCTTCAGAAATAGTTGGTGTTATCAAAATATGACTAACTTTTGCAACATTTTCATTTTTTGCATCCTTACTTTGAATATAAATAATATGGTAACCAAATTGAGTTTTGATAGGACCTACAATATCTCCAGCCTTACTTTTTTTAACTGCATTTGCAAATTCTGGAACAAGTTGTGATAAATCAGCTGTTTCTCCTAGACTTCCACCATTATTCGCTGAACCAGGATCTTTTGAAAATTCTTTAGCTTTAGCTGCGAAATTATCTTTAGTTGTTGTCTTCATAATATCTTCAGCTTGTTTTTTAGCTGCTTGAAAATCATTTTCTCCAGCCTGATATTCTTCTCCGATTACATAACCTCCAATACTATTTGGAATATTGTAACTGTCTTTTTTAGCATTAAATTTAGCTTGTAATGCTGCATCATCAGGTTTATAAGTATCGATTAAATGATTATAATATTTTTGTGAATAATCTCTTAACTGATCTACTCCTACTAAATCTGGATCAGCTTTTATTCCCGCAGCTTTAGCTTTGTTAGCAATTTTTACAAATTTATCTAAGTTTACTTTTAATGTAGCTTTCAAGTCATTTACAAGTTTATCAGAATAACCTTGTTGTGTTTGTGAAACTGTATTTATAATTTGTTCATTTAATGATTCATTTGTATATTTGTATTCTCCATTTTGTGCTACAGTAGTTGTCATATTAGCGTACATTTTTTCAAAATCTTTGTTTTTAAATACAATTTTAGCTTTTTCTTTAGCTTTGGCAAGATACGAATTTAAAATCATAATATCTTTATCTTGTGTCATATTTTCTTTAATTTGTTCTTTCACATCTTCAAAATCTTGATTTAAAAATGCTTGAGTATATTTATTTCTTTCATATGCTTTTTTTATTTCTTCATCTGTAATTTTATCGTTTGCAAATAATTTTTCTCTCATTTTTTCAATTGTTTTTTGATCTTTTATCATTTTTTTAAATGAAGTAACATTATATCCAACAGATCTTAAATATTGAGCGAACTCTTGTTTTCCTAGTTTTGATTGTTTTTGATAACTATTAAAGTCTTGTTCAACAGTTGCTCCACTTATTTTTATTCCTAAATTTTTTGCTGATGAAAGCAAAATTTCCTTATGAATCATAAGTTGTAAAACATATTCGTTGATAATATTATCAGGAACATTTTTTAGATTTTCAGTGGGTATTCCTGCTTGTGATAATTGCTGCATTTTTTGTTGATTTAAGTCACTTAATTGATTTTTTAACCCCAAACTTTCTCTTTCAAAATCATCACGATAAATTTTTGTTCCATTGACTGTTGCAATTACTTCTCTATTACCACCTGCTTCACCAAAAACATTATTTTTTAAAAATAATATTCCAGTAACAAGCATAGATATAGCAAATATTCCTATCATAATTGCAGAACCAATCTGAATTGCCTTTTTGTGCTGTCTAAGTCCCATTATTTATCTTCCTTTCTCTTTTCTTTAATCATTTAAACATTATAGCATATAAAATACTATTTTTCTATTATTTTTTGAATAAAAATTAGGTAATTCAAAAATAAAAGCTGTCGTAATATTAACAAATTTTCCATTAATATCAAAACAGCTCAAAAATTACTTATTTTTTTAATTTTATAAATCTAACTGTCACTTTACTAATATTTTTTTATTTATTATCTTGTATTTGTTTCCCCGTCTATTTGAATTACAACACTTTGAATATTGGGGAAATTCTTTAATATAGTATTTGTTACAGCCAAAGAAAATCCATTAAACAGTTCAGGCTCTCTTTTTAGATTTGCAAATTGTGCATTTAGTTTAACAACTGTAGTGTTTACGTTATCAATTCTAAGATTGTATGCACTTCTAAATTTCATATCTTCTGAGATATAATCTGAATTTCGGATAATTCCGTTTATAAAGTCTCCTTCTATTAGGTTCATTTGTCGAGGAACTACGATTTCTCGCTCATTTACTGTTTTTGTAGAGGGATTATATACGAATATGGAAATTTTATTCTGAGCTTCTTCTTCTTGCGTCGTTTCCTGCACCAAGTTCTTATCCACCTCTACATGAATCTTACTTCTATGCTTTCTATCATAACGATTTACAAGAACAACTGCGACTGTTCCAAAAAAAAGTAATGTTACGAAAAGATTCTTTCGGAAGTTACTTTTTTTCTTTTTAGTTTTTTCCTCATTTAAATTTTCTTGTTTTTGCATAAATTTCTCCTAATTTGGATAATATACTTTAATCCGCTACATTTTAATTAATAAAATTAAATAATACTTGAGATTAAGTAAAATAATCAAAACTTTTTAGTTTAATTTAAAGTGTTTTATAAATTATTTGAAAAATTTTCTTATTGCATTACCAATAGTACTTGCTGCACTTTCTTGACCTTCTGGTGTCAAGTAGTGGGATAAGTCAGAATAGTTATTCATAAATCCTAATTCTACAAGTATTGATGGCGAGTTACTTCCACGAAGTACTGCAAAGTTTGCTCCAAAAACTCCTCTTCTTCTAAGACCTGTTAAATTTATAAGTCCATCCAATACAGATTCTGCTATAGCTTGACTTGTTTTTTGATTTTTTCTATAAAAAATGTCATTTAAGATAAAGTCTGAAAATGGTACATCTCCATAGCTTCCATCAACTTTATTTTCAAATTTTGCCACTTGTGCAGCATAACTTCCTTGATCTTTTTTGCTAAAATAGAATACTTCTGTTCCGTTCGCTGATGAGCTTGAGCTTGAGTTCAAATGGATACTTATAAAAAAGTCTGCATTTGCATCATTTCCAATTTTTGCTCTTGTATCTAATGGTACAAAAAAGTCTGAATTTCTTGTCATAATAACATTGTAATCCTGTCTCAAATTATTAGCTAGTTTTGTTGCCACCTGTAACGCTATATCTTTTTCATTGTAACCATTTCCTCTTGCTCCCGAATCATGTCCACCATGTCCTGCATCGACAACAATTGTATATTTTTTATTTCCAGTAGAAGTATTTGGCTGTGTTTGAGTTTGTGCTGTTTGTGTATTAGTAGTTGATTGTTTTTGTGTTGTTGTGTATCTTGATGTTTGAGAAGAGTTATTTCTTGACGCTGTTTGTCCGCCACCTAATGTTACCTGAAACTCTCCAGTTCTACTTACAACTTGGTAGGTTACAGATGGTTTTAAGTACACATAAACAACAACCATTCCGTTACTTTGAGTTGTATAAACTTTACTTATATACTGGTCATTTTGATTAATAAATGCCTGAACACTGCTTTCCATTTCACTGTTTGGAAAACTTAGCATTAAAATATCTTCATTTCCTAGTTTTGTAACTGATGCATTTGGCTTGATTTGATTATTTTCTCTAAATGTTCCGATGACTTTTCCATTACTGTATGATATATTTTTCAAAGTATCAGAAAATGTAATAGCACTTACGAAAAATAATAAAAATAATAATACTTTTTTCATTTTGTCCTCCTAATTTTTTAATTAAAATTAATATCTAACCATACATTTTATTTTTTTTCTAATCTATCGATTGCAGATTTCATAACTTCCATTCTCGCACTTTTATCTATTTTCATTTCCACCGATTGATCATAGATATTTGTAATGCTTCCTTTGATACCTCCAACCGTTATTATTTTATCTCCAACCTTCAAACTTTCCAGCAATGCTGTTTTTTGTTGCTTTTTTTTCTTATTTGAAAAATATGTTGGCAAAATTAACACTGCCATAAACGCTACATAAATTAATATTACACCTATTGAATTTTTGTCCATTTCTATTTTGTATAATGAAATTTATAATTTTTAAAATTACAAATTTAACTTTATACTTTCCTCCTTCTTTAATTTTAAAATCATTTTTAATTATAACATAATTTAAGCTATGTTTCAATTTTTTAAAAAATTATTTTATAGTTTTTTTAAAGTTATAGTAAAACCTTTATAAAATTTAATCCAAAAAAATGACTATCTCAAAAAATTAATTTCAAGACAGCCATTTCGTGATTAAAATGAAAAAATTATTTTTAGTCAACTAAATTAATTTAGTCAATTAAGTTAGTTATCATTGTTATTATTTTTCTGAAATTGCAGCTACTCCCGGTAATACTTTTCCTTCTAAGTATTCCATTGAAGCTCCTCCACCTGTTGAAATATGAGAGAATTTATCAGCAAATCCTAATTGAATTGCAGCAGCTGCAGAATCTCCTCCACCGATGATTGTTTTAGCATCTTTTAATTCAGCGATTGCTTTACATACACCGATTGTTCCGTTAGCGTAATTAGACATTTCGAATACACCCATTGGTCCATTCCATACTACTGTTTTTGCACCTTCTAACGCTTTTTTAAATAATGCAACAGATTCTGCACCTATATCTAATCCCATTACATCGTCAGAAATTTCATCTACTGAAACTGTTTTGAATTCTACATCATTACTAAATTCTTTTGCTACAACAGCATCTACAGGTAAGATTAATTCTACCCCTTTGTCTTTTGCTTTGGCAATTAATGAAGCTGCTAATTCAACTTTATCTTCTTCTAATAAAGATTTTCCAGTGTTTTTACCTTGAGCTTTTAAGAATGTAAACATCATTCCACCACCGATGATTACTTTATCAGCTTTATCTAATAAGTTTTCGATTACACCAATTTTATCAGAAACTTTTGCCCCTCCTAAAATTGCTACTAATGGTCTTTCAGGATTATCAACAGCTCCACCAATGAAGTTAATTTCTTTTTCAATTAAGAATCCAACAGCTGATTCAGCAATATTTGAAGCAACTCCTACATTTGAAGCATGTGCTCTATGAGCAGTTCCAAATGCATCATTTACAAATACATCTCCAAGTGATGCCCAGTATTTTCCTAATTCAGGATCATTTTTAGATTCTTTTTTACCATCTAAATCTTCAAATCTAGTGTTTTCAAACATTAAAATTTCTCCAGCTTTTAACTCAGCAACTGCATTTTCTAATTCTGCTCCTCTTGTTACTGGTACAAATTTAACAGGTTTTCCTAATTTTTCAGCCAATGCTTTAGCAACTGGTTCCAAAGTTTTAGAAGCTTTGTCTTCTTCAGCTTTAACTTTTCCTAAGTGAGAAAATGCTATAATTGATCCACCATTTTCTAAAATATAGTTTAAAGTAGGCAATGCAGCTGTAATTCTGTTATCATCTCCAATAACACCATCTTTTATTGGTACATTGAAATCAACTCTTACTAACACTTTTTTACCTTTTACATCTAAATCTTTTAATGTTTTTTTAGCCATTCTGTTATATCCTCCTAAATTTATTAATTAAAATCAATTCTATCTACTTGAATTATACCACTCTTTACACTGATTTTCAAGTAGTTTAACACACAAACTTAAAATCTCGTCAAGCTCCTTTAAAACAAGACAATCAAAAGCTAATCAATTCCATATTACAAGCAAAATACATTTTAATTTTATATATGCTAAAATTTTTTGAAAAATTATTTTTATAATTAAGTTTTACATTTAATTTTTTATAATTCCAAAATTTTCTTTATCTTATTCTTATCAATTTCTGATATTTTCTTTACTAACACAGGATTTTCAAAATGGAAATTTATTGCCTTTTCAAACCAAGTAACACCAATCCATTGTCCAAATTTATATCCAGTTTTCTCAAAAAAGGCAACCTTTTTAAACTCAAAATACTCATGAAGCTTTTCACTATTTTCGTTAGGATAAGTTACAAGCCCATAAACATTCACAATATTCTGTAATTGTAATATTTCAATTAAAATTTTATACAGTTTTTTTCCAATTCCATTTCCAGCAAACTTTTTATCGGTATAGACCGAAAGCTCAGCATCCCACTGATAAGCAGCTCTAGTCCAAATTTTATGTGCATAAGCATATCCAGCAATCTCATTTCCACATTCACATACAATATACGGATATTCATCCAAAGTTTCCCTAATTCTTTCTCTAAATTCCTCAATAGTCGGTACTTCATACTCAAAAGTAATTGTGGTATTTTCAATATACGGTTTATAAATTTTCAAAATTTTTTCTGCATCGTCTTCAGTTGCAAATCTAAAAACTAAATTCTCTTTTTTTAATTCCATCTTTTCACCTTCACATATCTGTTTTTCGTTATTATCGTAAATCTATTTAAAATTTGGTAAAATGTTACAATTAATATTGCAATTTATGATATATAAAAAACAATGGATTAGCTAGATACAACCTAACTTTCCACTCTTATTTTAAACTAGAACTGCTATAATAGAAATATTATTACTTTTTTCAATACACGCTTTAAATTTGTAAAAACTTTTTAATTAAAAACAGCTTTAGCCCTATTTTAAAGGTTAAAACTGTTCAAAAAAATATTTAGATAGGGACGTTAAAGTCCTTATATCTGTTTATTCTGTTAAATAATTCTTCACATAAAATGGCGTACCCGTGAGGAATCGAACCCCAAGCCTTCTGATCCGAAGTCAGACGCTCTATCCAGTTGAGCTACGGGTACACAAAAAAGTAAGTTATAAAAAACTTACTTTGCTAATACTTTTAAAATTTTAGGGCTTAATGTTTCTTTGTTTTTTAACAAGATTTTTTTAACTTGATCAGCATTTTTCCCTTTTAATGTTTTCATTGCTTTTGTACAAACTCTTACTCTAACTTCTTCATTGTTAATAGTTAAAAGCATTGTTTGCAAATTAGGTCTCCAAATTCTTTTTGTAGCTCTGTGAGAGTGACTTACTCTATTTCCGTGGCTTACTGTTTTTCCAAAAACTTCGCATCTTTGCATTTTATTCACCTCTACTAAATATTTTAGTAGTTCTCCTTTCATCTTTATTTTTTAAAACAGTTATTTACTGTTTTTTATTATAATATATTAACTTAACTATTTTAGAAAAAATCGTTATTCAGTTAAAATTATTTTTACATATCGGAACCTATTTTATCATATTTTGCAAATTTTTACAAGTTATTATCAGTATTTTTTCATTTCAGAAAAAAAACTTTAAAACTAAACTCAAAAATTATGCTCAATTTTCTTAAATTTTAAATTTATATAGTTATTAAATTAAGTATTATAAATTTTATTTTTCAAAAAATTGTTTTAAGTTTGGAGGGAAATAATTTGGTCCTTTTATCACTTTCCCGTCTTCACGGTAAATTGGCTTTCCATTTTCATCTAGCTTGCTAAGGTTACTTCGATGTATTTCTTCAAACACTTCTTCAATAACGTCTTGCATCCCATGCTCAATTATCGTTCCACAAAGGATATAGAGCATATCCCCAAGAGCGTCTGCAACTTCCACAACATCCCCTCTTTTAGCCGCTTCCAAATATTCATCGTTTTCTTCCTTCATTAAGTCAAATCTCAATTTTTCCAGTCCATTTTCCAATTTTCCAATTGGTTTATCAGAATTTCCAAGTTTATAAATTCTGTGAAATTCTTCAACACATTCTATTTTTCTTTTCATTACTATCTTTCCTTTCTAAATTTTTTATTTATTTTTTAATAATAATCATTTTATTTTATTTATTTTGCAGGATTGCTAATTTTGACAAATCCTCATCTTGCAGTAAAGGTTTATCTTGATAATTAAAATTGTGGCAAGATTACTATGTAATACTTATGGCTAGACTCTGACTTTTATTTGCACAATTCCAAAAAGTCGTTAGACAGTCGTAGTTGAACAAATAAAAGCTCCATTGGTTTATTAACTATATTGTAATTATTCACAAATACTAGGTTTTCATATTTTGTTAGAAAAGTTTGTAATAAATTCTTTATCTAAAACAGGATTTAGTATAGACAATTTTACTTAATTTAAAAATCTAGTCCAAAATTTCAAACAGTTATTTTTTCTTTAATGAAATTTTACTTGATAATTTATTATAAAATTCATTTATGAAATAAAGGGATAGTGACTGACCTCCTTTACGTGTAGAAAAGAAAAAATATAAAACATAGAAAAATATCTATTCATAAATAATTATTTTATTATTAACATCAGTAAAAGATACAAAGTCAAAACTTTTGCAATATCAGAATACAGTACAACTGCTGAAAAGAATCTTATTTTTTCCAAAATTTCAGTATCGTTTTCTTCTACTTTTTTTAATATCCTAGTTTGCATATCTTTTATGTCTTTTTTTATTAATAAAACTGCCAATATAAGTGCTAATAAAATCATTATTCCAGCGACAACAGTTTTGTGTGTGAAAAAAAATAAAAGTTTACTGTAAAAAATTGCTAGGATTAGCCCCATTATTAGTGATAGGACTGTTAAAGCAGACTTTATATTCTTTTTTTGTTTATTTAATAGTGTTATTGGTAAGGTAAATAAAAACAGAATTTCTAATACAAATAAGAGTATAAGAAATATTCCTTTTACATCTGGCAGTTCTAATTTTCTTATAGCGTAAATTATATTATCCAGTTCAAAAATCATGTAGCTTTTTAATAGCATACACAATAAAATTGAAATTGTTATTCCTGAAAATACCCATATTCTGCTTGCTAAAATTTCTTCGGTTATAAAAATTTGTATTTCTTTTGATGTTTTATTGTCAACTTTTTTGTTTTTTTTCAAAATTTTCCCCTTTAATAAATAGAATAAGAGTTATTTCAGGATTGTGTAAACAGTTTTAATGTCAATAATCCCAAAATAACCCTTTATATTTTTATTAAATTACAAGTTTATCTTCTTCTTCCTAAAAGTCTTAAGATGTATAGGAATAAGTTTATAAAGTCTAAGTATAAGTTTAACGCACCGACGATTTCAATTTTATTCAAAATATCAGAATCTTCGTGAACTGCGTATCCAATAATATTATTTTTTATTCTATTTACGTCAACCGCAATAAAAATTGTAAAAATAATTACACCTATTACAGATATAAATATATCCAATCCACTACTTTGTAAGAAAATATTTATAATACTAACTAAAATTAATGCTATTAATCCAGCAAATAATATTGGTGTCAATCTTGTTAAATTTTCTTTAGTGAAATATCCATAAATTGCTAAAACTACGAATATTGATAATGTTCCTAAAAATGCTGAAAATATAATTTCTGGAGCATATATAAGACCAATAACTGAAAGTGTCAGCCCATTTAATATTGAGTATGTAAGGAACATTATTCTTAATGTACTTGAGTTAGCTCTATAAATTAATGCTGTAAAGCCAAATACCATAGCTACTTCTATAATAGCAAATACCCAATACATATTCAAAATTCCATAAGCAATTGGACTTCCTGCTGCCAGTCCACGGTAAACAAAAAATCCTGACGCTCCTGTCAGAAGGAGTCCTAGCACCATCCACATCATACTTCCACGTACTTTTGAACTTACAAGTTTATTCAAATCATCGTAAGTCATTGCCATTTGTCCGTTATATTCGCTGTAATCATCGTTATTATGATTGTAAGTTTCCAATTCATCATAATCATTTCTCATAAAAATCACCTCATTAGTTTAGTCTTTTTTATTTTTAAAAATAATTTATTTTAGTAACTTGAATAATTTACTATTAATTTTTATAGAATTTTAACTTAAAATTTTATACCCAAGCCACCATAATATTATAACTGCTATTTTTTAAAAAAGACTTTTATTTATCAGTTAAATTACTTAATCTTATTTTTTATTTTGAAAACGGAACAAAAGATTCCTGTTTTAAAGTTTGGATAATTTCATCAACTGATACGTTTTTACTGTCTTGTGAACCAAATCTTCTTACATTTACTTCGTTGTTTGCAACTTCATTTTTACCAATTATTAGTTGAACTGGTATTTTTTGGTCTCCGTTTGCTTCTCTGATTTTGTATCCAATTTTTTCTACTCTTGTGTCAAGCTCTACTCTGATTCCTGCATCTTGAAGTTTTGTAAACAATTCTTTTGCGAAAGGCACCTGTTCGTCAGAAATTGTCAGGATTCTTGCTTGTACTGGCGCTAGCCAAGTTGGGAACGCTCCTGCGTAATGTTCAATCAAGATTCCAATAAATCTTTCCAAACTTCCGTACATTGCCCTGTGAATCATTACTGGCTCGTGTTTTTCACCATCTGCACCTATATAGCTCATTTCAAATCTTGCTGGAAGGTTAAAGTCTAACTGGATTGTTCCACATTGCCAGATTCTTCCGATTGAATCTTTCATCTTAAAGTCGATTTTTGGTCCGTAGAATGCTCCATCTCCAGGATTTAACTTGTAATTAATTCCTTTATGTTCCAAAGCTGATTTCAAGTTTGCTTCAGCCATTTCCCATATTTCGTCTGAACCTATTGCTTTTTCAGGTTTTGTTGACAATTCAATGTGGTATTCAAATCCGAATACAGTGTAAAATTTATCATATAAATCAATAATTTCGATAATTTGTTCCTCAATTTGCTCTTTAGTACAGAAAACGTGGGCATCATCCTGTGTAAATGCTCTAACTCTCATAAGTCCGTGTAAAGCTCCACTAAATTCGTGTCTGTGAACAAGCCCCATTTCTCCATATTTCAATGGCAAATCCTTGTATGAATGCAAGTTATTCTTGTAGGCAATTATTGAACCCGGACAGTTCATAGGCTTTATTGCATATTCTTTTTCATCAATTGTTGATGTATACATATTTTCACGGTAATTGAACCAGTGTCCAGAAATTTCCCACAATTCCTTATCTAGCATAATTGGAGTTTTTATTTCCTGATAACCTCTTTTTTTATGCTCAACTCTCCAGATTTCTTGCAATTTATTAAATAATTCCACACCTTTTGGCATAAAGAAAGGGAATCCAGGTCCATGCTCATCTACAAAGAACAAGTCAAGCTGTTTTCCTAATTTTCTGTGATCTCTCTTTTCAGCCTCTTCCATCATTGTCAAATAGTCATCCAGCTCTTTTTTTGTCGCAAAAGCCACTCCGTAAATTCTTTGAAGCATTTTATTGTTTGAATCTCCACGCCAGTAAGCTCCTGCTGTTGACATTAGCTTAAATGCTTTTAGGTAGCTAGTCGATGGAATGTGTGTTCCACGGCATAAGTCTATAAATTCACCTTGCTGATAAATGCTAACTTTATCTGCACCCAAGTCTTCAATTATCTCAACTTTATAAGTTTCACCTTTTTCAGCAAAGAATTTTTTTGCTTCTTCGGCAGTCATTTCACTTCTTTTAAATTCATAATTCTCTTTTACAATTTTTGCCATTTCCTCTTCAATTTTTGCTAAATCTTCTTCAGTAAACGGTTTTTCAGGGTCAAAATCATAAAAAAATCCATTTTCAATAACAGGCCCTATCGTAACCTTTGTATTCGGGAAAAGTCTTTGCACAGCCTGAGCCATAATATGTGCCGCACTATGTCTTATAATTTCTATCCCTTTTTCACTTGTATTAGTAATTATTTCAATTGTTCCAGATTTGTCAATAATATGAGATGGATCAACTTGCACACCGTCAATTATCGCCCCAACGGTTGCCTTCCCAAGACTGCTCCCAATACTTTTTGCAAATTCCACAACAGTCATCGGATTTTCCAACTGTCTTTTACTACCATCAGGCAAAATCATTTCTATCATTTCGATTCCTTCTTTCTCTCTTTTGTCAAATAAAATTAGGCTCTAGTTAGCCTAATCGCATAATTATTTATTATAGTATAATTCTTATTTTTTTTCAACCTAAAAATTTAAAACGTCTCCAAAAATTTGCATTTCAGAACAACCAAGCAACTATATTCAAAAAACAATAAAAAATGAGCAAGAATTGAAATTTTATTCTCACTCAAAAGTTATTTTTATTAAATATCACTTTTCGATATTGGGGTGATCTATATCAAAAGTAAAAAGCATAGAGCAATTTAACTGGGGTTTTAGTCCCCTTCGATATTGGGGTGGTCTATATCAATATAATTATCTTAATTGATGCACATTACAGTTTTAGTCCCCTTCGATATTGGGGTAGTCTATATCTTGTTACTGATATTGACAGACTTTGAAGAAATTTTACAGAAGTTACAGAACTTTATACAAAACTTAAAGATATGAAAGTTAATATAATTGTAATTAATCAGTAGCTTTTAAATCATAAAATCGGTGATTAAGAAAAATGAAATTGTAAATGTAGTTGTTATTCCATTTTTAAATATATTTAGCAGAACGAGAAAAAACTATATTTATTGAAAGAATTAATGACGGTATAAGAAATATGCCCGTTAATGGATCAGGTAGGAAATTTAGAAGAAAAACGGGCAATAGTGTAGGACGACCTATCAAGGTTATTAATTTATCTAAAGAGGATTCTGAAATGTTGGAGCAAGTCAGAAATAAGGAAATATCTGTAAATATATTTTGTTTAACAATTAAAATGTTATTTCTCCACGTATTCGCCTGTATGATAATCCCATTCAATATTACTAGTGTATGAACTTTCGAGTTTCTCTTTTAGTTCCCTCTCTCGCTCGTCGTCTTTATATAATTCAGCCTCATTATTAAGGCTCAGCAGATTGTCAACTCTTGTAATTTCATCAAATGATTGATATTCACGACGTTCTAGAAACTCATCATAAGTTATCGCTTGAAAAAAATAACTAGAATATTCAGCATATAATCCTTGACCCGATGATATGTCAGAATTATATGACCTATTTCGAGAAATTTCTGTAGGTTCATCATTTGACATATCGAGAACCAGATAGCTAACCATAAGAAATGTCATAGTCAAAATCACACAACCTATTTCAGTAAAAGGTATACTATACCAGGAATGAAAGTTAGCACCATATGCAATAAACATTAATATGTTATATATAACTTTGTATATTGAACCTACAATTAATACTGATAATAATCCAACTATACCTCCTATAAAAGCATATACAATTTCAATAAACTTAAATTTAAGAATTTTAATGATTGAACGTACATATAAGATAATAAAAACTAGTATTATTATCTTTGTTATTATGGAAAAATCCATAATAGAAAAATATGTTGAAAATATAGATGAAATAAAATTCATAATAAAAACCTCCTTCATAAATTATTTATTTTAAAGACTCAAGCTCTTCTTTTATCGTAACAATTTCTTTTTTTGTCTTTTCAACAAGATGTAACTTTTTTGTTCATTCTCTAAGTAAATAAACCTTTCTTTTTTCTACATCAGACATTTTTTCAATATCCTTATTTTCATATTCTAAATATAAGGAATATTTACAAATTACTACGTTTGTATTGTCCTTATGAATTTCCATCTTTTCAATCCATTTACCAAATGTACCATTTTTATTCTTAGAAAATATTCTATTTTTCTCATAAATAGCTTTAGTTTTAGTCCCCTTCGATATTGGGGTGGTCTATATCATAAAAGTGGAATTTTTAAAATTCATTTTAAAGTTTTAGTCCCCTTCGATATTGGGGTGGTCTATATCATTTTGTTTGACTGGAACTTCAGACAATATGTTTTAGTCCCCTTCGATATTGGGGTGGTCTATATCACAAATCTGGATCGTCCTCGATATTAGAAAAGTTTTAGTCCCCTTCGATATTGGGGTGGTCTATATCAATTTACCACATCTATATCTTTATCTATATAGTTTTAGTCCCCTTCGATATTGGGGTGGTCTATATCTTTATGATCTGATATCTCGGTTTTAAACCGAGTTTTAGTCCCCTTCGATATTGGGGTGGTCTATATCAAAAAATGGAAGGTATGACAGATTTACAATTTAGTTTTAGTCCCCTTCGATATTGGGGTGGTCTATATCCCATCATTTGTTTTTAGTGATAGGATATTTTGATTATTATTTTTGCTATTTATCTGTGTTTTCCATATTTTCATCTTGATATTACTCCTTAATAAATGATATAAACTACCATTTATATTATACCATATTTTATGATTTTTCAAAATTCTAATATTTTATTTTGTGAAATTTTTTCTCCCATTGTCACTTCTCCTGCGAGCACCTTCATTTTTTGAAACTGCTCTTCTGTCAGTATAATGGAACGAATTGAGGAATTTTCTGGAGCGAGCATTGATAACTGTTTTTCTGTCAGTTCGATTTTTTCTTTTGTTTTCGACCTCATTATATATACCGATTTTTGAAGCTGATAATATCCTTTTTCTATCAATTTTTTTCTAAAAGTCCTATATTCAAATATCTCAACATCTGTCTGCATAGGAAAATCATACATAAGCAGACCAAAATACTCAATACTCATAGTCCATCACGCTCAATGTCGGAATTATCACTTCTTCATCTTTTACAAAATAATTTCGTATACTATCCAAATAATAGTCTACCGCTTGGAAAAAATCATATTTCTTATTGTTAAATAATACCTTCTGCTGTGCTACAAGAAGTATTTTTTGTCTTATCTCCTTACTTAATTTCACTTCATTCAAAATATCTTTGTACATATAAACAAGATAATCCACCATAGGACGAAAAACTTCTATTATATCATCAGAAAAATTATAAGCATTAAACTGTGACTTATGATGTAATCCCAAACTTGGATGAAACCCTTTGGCTACAATCTTTGATGATATTATAGCTCTTAAAATCATATATCCATAATTAAGTGCAGAATTCACACCATCTTCATCAAATCTTTTAAAACTATTGCTATACAATTCCTGAAAATATATCCTTGAAGCTATTGCTTCCTGATGTTCTGCACTCACATCATCTTTTTTCAAGTTTTCCTTATATGTTTTCAGTCTTTCAATCGAAACATCACTTTTTTCAAGATACTCTAACAATGCTCTTTGATTTTCAATCTTATTCTCCACTATCCTGCTCCACAACTTTTCCTTTTTCTCCTTGTCCCACTCAATCTGCTCATTTATCCGTAAAGTCACTTGAAAATGATTAAATAATCCCAGCGAATGAATTTCAGGCTGATGTTTCTCATTGCAAATAATAATCGGAATATTATTTTCAATCAGCCTCAACTGCAAAATCGCACTAATCTTACAATGGCAATTTTCAATAACTATCGCAGATATATCATTCAAAGAAATCTTATTTTTCTCATCATTATTATCTTCATCAATCATTACAAGCTGATTATTCGATATTGATAAATCATCAGCCTTTGTTATGTGAATTATATTGGGCATTTCTCTTCATACTCCTTATTTTGAATATTCTAACATTGCTATTACCAATTTACATAAATCTTCTGAATTTCTATGAGATTTTAAATCATTTTTCTTTAGATGTATAATTTCAGCAGACTTGATTGAATTTAAAATTATTTCTTTATTAGGATTTATAATAAATTCAGCTTCAAACCCATATTCTTCCAAAATACCTTTTATTGATTTCATTACAGCATTCTTTAATTTTCTGTCATAATCCAATAATTCTCTTAATTTTTCTAACATTTTCAATATCGAATATTTAGGAGTTGGTAAATAATTAAAGTGTGCAATATAATTTCGAATAGGATTATTATCATCAAATTTTATATTTTTCATTTTGTTATTATTTTGATATTCAATATGTACACTAATAAATTGGTCATATTTTTTACAAATTTGACCTTTATTTCCTCTGTATCTTTTTCTATGGTCAAATATATCCTCTACATCTAATTCATTTGGAAATTCTCCTGTTAATCTAAATCTCAAATCTCTTTCCCAAATTGAAGTAAATCCTACTAATCTATGAAGTGTTTTTAATAATAAGCTTTGAAGTAAATTCAGCTCATTAAACTCAATCTTATTTTTTAAATGTACATATTTTTCTATATTTTCTATAGATTTTTTATATTTTTTATAATCTTCTATATTATTCTTTTCTGAAAAATTTTTATATTTTTTTTGATATTTATAATGCAAATCTTTCTGGATTTTATAGAAATCTGTTTTTTCATCTTCTAATTGCTTTTTTAACTCATTATATTCTTCTAAATTTTTTTTCTTAATACAATAATTCGCTTTCTCTGAAATTTTTTCAAGCAAATCTAACATACCGTATTTCTTAATATTGTATAAATTTCTTATATTCTTTATATTTTTATCATCAGAATAAACATTATAATATTCAACACTATTTCCTATTTTTTCAAAATTTCTCAGTTCTTCAAAAGTTTCAATTTTCCTATTTCCGCTTATTTTTTCTATAAATTTACCAATTTCTTTAACTGAAATTTCAAAATTCTCAATTTTTACTTTGTTATTATCAAGATTAACTATATTTAAAAGTGTCAATTCTTTTTCATATATATTAGTATTGCTAAGGATTTGATATTTTTCGAGATTTCCTTTTAATTCAGTAATTTCTTTATAATTAAGTAATTTTAGAAGTAAGTAAAAACAATTAATTTTATCTGTTTGATTTAATATTTTATCAATTTCTGTTATTTTTATCTTTTGTGTAATCTCGTTTATTTCTTCCATATCTTCTAAAGTTTTTTCCCCTGTTGTATATTCTGACATCTCTCTATCAAATATATTTTTCTTATCTTGAACTTTCTTTAATTCCAATAAATAATTATAATTATTTTTTATAAATTCAAAAAATCCTTTTAAAAATATTTTTTGAATAAAATCTAAAAATATATTTTTTTCTTCATTATCTATTTCCTCTATATTTATCATGTATAAACTTTGAATAATCTCTAAATACTTCTTAGGATTTTTTTCTTCAATTTTTTCAAATTTTTCTAATTTATAGAAACCTGTTCTTTTATTTTGGTTTCTATTTAATTCTATTATTTTATTTTTTATACTAATAAATATTCCATTTTCTTCATTTAAAAATTTGTCTAAAAATTCTCCATAATAAATATTTTTTAATAAATATATTTGAGCATCCTTTTTTTCGCTTCCCTCTGGAATTTTCCATTCTTCTATTTTTAGACTATTAGCTAAATCTTGTACTCTATTGTATATTTTTGTAAAAGAAGGTACAAAAGGAATATTTCTATTAGTAAATGAAAAGACAGCTTTGCCCATATATTCTGTTATATCTTCATTACTCAAATAGTCAAAAACATTTGCACTATTTAACTGTTTAAAAATTTTTAATTTTATTTTTTCTTTATTAATCTCTTCATTGAGTATCTTTTTTGCTTTATTTCCTAAAGTAACATTATTAAAATCAAATATACTATATGCATTTGCTTCCATTTTAAAATGAATAATTTCATTTCTTATACTACTAATAATTTTATCAATATTCATTAGAAAATCTTCTATTTCTTGTTGATTATTTATATCAAAATAATTACCAAAAAATAACTTTAATCTTTCTTCTAACTCAATTTTTTTATTTTCTTGATATAATTTATCTACTTCTTTATCTACTTTATTCGTTATATCTTGTGTATTATCAGTATTTAAAATATTTCTCAAAGAAAAATATGCAGAAGAAGACACTCCTATAATACTTCTTAAAAAGGCTTCTTTTGTTCTTATTTCAGAAATTTTTTCACTGTTTACTACATCATTATTACTTATATAGCCATTATATTTCCCACAATTTCTTATATAACTATTCAACTTGTTTACTAATTTATTTTTTACTAAATTCCTTAATTTACAATATTCAAAGATGTTTTCTAGTTTTTCTTTATTAGTACTTCTTTTAGAATACACATAATTTTTCAATAGTTGGTTTACTTCAATCTCTACCAAATGAGAAAAACAATGCTTTATATTTGTTCCATCTAAACTTACTTTATCTATATAGTATTTATAAAATATCTGAGATTTTGTTAATTCTTTTATTTCAGGTTCTATTTCTAATAATTTATCGAAATTATTTATATTGTCTTGTATTTTTTTATATAATTCTTCTCCAAATTCAGTCTTATTTTTATTCAATATTTCATGATATGTTTCTCTAATTTTTCTTATATTCCTATCATTAGAATCTTTTGTTATTTCCAAAAATAGATTATTTATATCTTCATGACTATTACTATATAATTTGTCAAATGCCTCAAAAATATTATTCACATACTCCTGATGTTTTGAAGAATTTCTATAATATTCATAAAATAAACTTTTTTTATTATTCCCTTTAACTCTATCAGTAGTATTATTTATGCTTTCTTTTTTAAAATGTGCCTTGTTTTCTTCCAATGAATTTTTTATTGATTGTATTTGATTTAGTTTTTTTTGCAAATCATTTTCAAAAACTTCTAAATCTTCTTCAGTATAATTTTCTCCATTTAATATTTTATTCAAAACATTAAAGTATTTTCTATTTCTAACATCATATTCATTGAAATCTTCTATTTCTATTTTTTCAGTGTTTTCATTACATATTGTTATTTTCTCATTGTCAATTATTAGTTTTACTTTGGAAAAATAATTTTTAGCTTTTTCTCTTCTTTCTTTATTTTGCTCTTCACACTTCTCATAATTTTTTACATAAGAATCTAATGTTTTTAGAAATAATTCTGTCGTTTTTGCTTCTATATCATTAAATCTTTCTTCAGTAACATCTTTTTCTATCTCATTACTTTTTATTAACTTCCCTTTTTCCTTATATTTTTTATGAGAGATACCATCAATTTTAGTAATTTTCATACACATCCTCCTCAATAATTTTTTATTAATCTATGTTAACATTTAATTCATTATTTTAATTTTAATCAAATGTGTTTAACTTAAATTTACATCTTTCTAACTCAAAATACAACTTTCTATTTTTAGTATACCACACCAATATCAATTTTCAAAAAATTGAAAATTAATTTATTTTATTTAAAGTTTATAAGAGTTTTAGGGTATAATTAAAATATATGATAAGCAAGTTGTAGAAATAAAATCGTCAAAAAATTAAAATTAAAAAATATTGTATTAATGAAATTTTATAAATTATATATAAAAATCAAATAAAAAAGACTAGGTTTATAATTTTTAACCTAGCCTTGTTTGTGATAGATGTTTATATAACTTTAAACTCTAGAGAAGTAAATTTCATTTCATCATTATCACCTTTACTAATTAATGAAATTTTACCTCTTCTATCTACACGTAAGAATCTGTATTCTTTTTCCAAAAATTTACCATTTCGTTTTATTAGTATTTTTTTATCTTTTAAGTAGCTGTTTTCATTTACAATTTGTAAAATATTTTCCCAATTTTTGTTTAAATTGTGAAATTGATTTTCAAAAGTTGATACCACTTCTTCTATAATTTGCTGGACAGGATGAATTTTTCCAGTAATTTCCACAAGAGAAATGGCTTTTTCACGAAACATTCCAAAGTCAGTATTGTTAATATTTATTCCAATTCCTATTATTATATTATTTCTTACCTTTTCACATAAAATTCCACATATTTTTTTATTTTCGTAATAAATATCGTTTGGCCATTTGAAAGTTAGTTTGTCATGGCTGTCTATATAGTTCTTTAATACATTATAGACGATATAGCCTGCAAAAATTGTTATTTTTTCATCTAGTTCGGTATTGTCTTTGACGGCAAAGGAAAACAGTGCTGCTCCTTCATTTGAAATCCATACACTATCCCTTTTACCTTTTCCATCTGTTTGTTTTTTTGCAATTATAACTTCAAATTCTTCTATTTGCAGCTGCCTTCTTAAATATGTATTTGTCGAATTTATTTCATCAAAAAATTTAAATTTCAAAGGTGTACCTCTTTCTGTTTTATTACTTTAAAATTTTAATTTATTAATACATTAACTTAATCTAGGGAATATGAAAATTCCGTAAACAGGCCCTGCATGAGCACCAATTACTGCTCCAATTTCTCTGTTTAATATTAATGAGTTTATTTTCGGATTATTTTCTACTTCTGAATGAATTCTCACTACATTTTCAAGCTCTGTCGGAGTCCCGCCCCAACCAGTCATAAGAACGATGCTCTGTTTCTTGCTTTCACGTTCAATGTATTTTTCGATGTATTTTTGTGCATTACGTTCACCTAGAACTTTTTTCTCAACTGTAACTTCTCCTTGATTTACAGTTAAAATAGGTTTCATATTTAATGCTCCTGCTATTGTTGAACTTGCTTTTCCAATTCTTCCGCCTTTTTCAAGATATTTCAAGTCTGGAATAATCATAAGAAGTTTTCCTTTTGTTCTAAAGTTGTTTACCCAGTTGATAATTTCTGTAAAGCTTTCTCCTCTTATTGATTTTCCAGCGGCTCCTAAGGCAAGGAATCCTTGCAGCAATGAAGCTCCCATACTATCAATTAATTCAATATCATTTTCTCTATTTGTCAAACTTCGTCCAACTTTTGCGGCTTGTATAGTTCCGCTCAATTTTGAAGATGGATGAATTGAAATTATCTTTTTATAGCCTTTTTCAAATAGTTTATTGTAGGCATTTAAAAAGTCTTGCGGTGATGGCTGAGATGTCTTTATTGCTGCATCATTGTCAAGCATTTCATGCCAAAATTCAGGTTTTGTAATTTCTATTCCGTCTCTATAAAGTTCTCCATTTATATCGATTTTCAAAGGTACAATTTTTATTGGAAGTCCTTCAATATCTTCGTATGTCAAATCTGATACAGAGTCTGTCAAAATAGCTATTTCAGGCATATTTGGATCTTTATTTTCAATATACAGGTAATAGTAGTAATTTTCCTGATTTCCATCAATAATTGAAGTTTTTATTCCAGATAATTTTTCTTCAATATTTTTTTGTGAATTTTCATCTTTTTCATTTCCACTTACTATAATGGCTGTTATTGTATTTTTAGTTACTAAATCAGCTAATATAGCATCCGTAATATCTTTTAACGATTTTTTTGCATATTTTATTTTTCCATTTACAAGCCCTATAAAGTCATTTTTTGCTATTGTCAGTTCGTCTACTTTTGTATCTCTTACAGCTTTTGTAATTTCGACAGAATAGTTTCTTGCAGCAGCTTCTTTTACTTCATCAATATCATTTTCTTTGTGTTTTAAGAAATAATATCCATCAAGCATTGTTTTAGTATCTAGAACCATTACTGTTTTTTGAGATTTTTCTGCAGCCATTTTAGCTGTTGTGATAACATTTTTGTTGTTTGGCAAGACATAAACATTTTCTTTTTCAGTTTTGTCAATTGCATTTAATATTTCCTGAACGCTTGGATTTTTACTTTGTCCTCCAAGAATTACAACATCTGCACCGATTTTCAAAAATTCATCTTTTAAATTTTCAGAATCAGCTAGAATTACAAATGCAGATTTTGTTTTATCAATTTTTGGATTTACAAAGATTTTAGCTTCATCCCGTTCACTGAAGATTTGCAGATTATCATGCTGCAATTTCATATTTTCTATCTTCATTTTTTCAAGAGGGCCATATTCAAGTGCTATTTCCATTGCTTTTCCAGGATGGTTTGTATGAATATGAGTCTTGAATTTTTTAGAAGTTTGTGCAAATACGGCAGAATCTCCTAGTTCAAGCACACGCTTTTTATATTCTTCTGTGTCAAAGTCTCCATTTAGAATAATGTATTCTGTACAGTATTGAAAATGTATGCTTTCAGGATCGTGATCAATATTTGCTATTGTTTTATCAAATTCATTTTCCTTTACTTGAGCCTTTTGTAATTCAACTAATAAATTTAATTCCGTTGTAACTTTATAGAATCCTTCAAAAAAGAAAAATAGCCCTTTTCCACCAGCATCAACTACTCCAGCCTCTTTTAGTTTTGGTAATAATTCAGGCGTTTCTTCCACAGCTTGTTCTCCAGCTTTAACGATTTCTCTCAAAAATTCCACTAAATCTTCAAATTTATCTGCACATTCTGTAGCTTTTTCAGAAATCTTTCTGATAACTGTCAAAATTGTTCCTTCTATCGGTTCGCTTACAGCGCTGTAAGCAGTTTCCTTGGCACTTGAGAGAGCTTCAGCAACATCTTTTGGAAGCAATTTAACTTTATCTCCAATACCTTTTAAAAACCCTGTAATTACTTGTGATAAAATTGTACCAGAATTTCCTCTAGCTCCCATTAATACAGCTTCTTCAACTACTTCTACAAGTTGTGGCATTTTTATTTTATCATCTGTTTTTTCTTCCAAATCATTTATCATTGAATTTAATGTCATAGACATATTACTTCCTGTATCTCCATCAGGTACTGGGTAAACATTTAATTCATTTAATAAGTCTTCGTGTTTTGTAACCCACTTTCCACCACCAATGAACACTAATTTTAGCCTCTTGGCGTCCAAATATTTTATTGCCATTATTTCCTCCTAAAAATAATTTTTATCTTAAAATCTGTTTTTTAACTTGTTTTCGAATACTTCTTTAAGCATTCAGATAAATCATTTTTTTAAAGTTTTTATTATTTTACATTTATTAGAAATTTTTGAAATAATTTATCTTTTTTCAAAATAGTTTCAATAAATTCCCGCACTGCTCCTTCTCCGCCATTTTTTGTTGAAACGAAGTCTGCTATTATTTTTGCTTCATTTACTCCATCTAGTGGAGTTCCAGAAAATCCTACTTTTTTCATAATTTTTATATCATTTAAATCATCACCCATATAGGCAATTTCTTCTTTTTGAAGTCCTGTGATTTGCATTATTTCATCAAGAATAAGAGTCTTTTCAGAAATTCCTTGATATAAATATTTTATGTTTAGCTCGTTTGCACGAGTTCTTACAAGCTCGGATTCCTTTCCTGTAATTATTCCAAATTCAATGCCTAG
Source organism: Leptotrichia massiliensis (assembly GCF_900104625.1). Classification (NCBI taxonomy): domain Bacteria; kingdom Fusobacteriati; phylum Fusobacteriota; class Fusobacteriia; order Fusobacteriales; family Leptotrichiaceae; genus Leptotrichia; species Leptotrichia massiliensis. Next base: position 394,483 of record NZ_FNVZ01000004.1, on the reverse strand, counting down.
TTCTTGCGCATTTACAATGGCATAGCCATCTTTTACATTAAATTTTTTTAATTCCTCACCGTTATTCCCATGATAGATTCCACTATCGGTAAGTGTTCCGTCTACATCTAGTAAAATTAATTTAATCATTTTCTCTCCATTTTTTTATATATAGCTTGCTAATATTATACCATAATATATACTTATTGTTCAAATTTATTTTATAAGGAAATTTTGAAAAAACTTAAAAATATGATATATTTTGATAATGCTACTTAAAATAATAGTAATAAAAATAATTAATTAAATGAAATTCAAATAAAACTCATAAGGATAATAAATTTTTATTCACTAAAATAAGTACAATCAAAAAATAGATAGAAAGAATCGAGGTATAGATATGAAAAAAATAAATTTAAAAAAGGGAAACAAAAAATTTGCTTTATTTTCAATGTTATTTTTGCTTTTAAGCTGTTCAAATAAAACTGAAAATAATCCAAGCAATACCAATAATACTCCAAATGTTGAACAACAGAAAAATATTTCGCAGGAAGATTTGCAAAAATATACAAAAAATGCAGTACAAACACAGGATGCTTTTGTAAGTGTGCATAACAGTGTTAAGGATTCAATTGTAAATATCAGAACTAAAAAAACTGTTACAGTTAATACTTATAATCCACTAGAAGAAATGCTTTTTGGGCGTTCTGGAGGGCAGGAAAAACGTGAATCGGGGTCACTAGGTTCAGGATTTGTTGTTTCAAAAGACGGATATATTGTTACAAATAATCACGTTATTGATGGTGCAGATGAGATTTATGTAAAATTTTCGAATGGACGTGAATATCGTACAAAACTTGTGGGAACTTCACCTGAAGTTGACATCGCTGTATTGAAAATTGATTCAAATGGAACTTTTAAACCATTAGAATTTGCAAATTCGGATCAAGTCCAAATTGGACAGTGGTCAATCGCCTTTGGAAATCCATTAGGATTAAATGATTCAATGACAGTTGGAATTGTAAGTGCCGCAGGGCGTAGTTCGTTAGGAATCGAAGAAATAGAAAACTTTATCCAAACGGATGCCGCTATCAACCAAGGAAATAGTGGAGGTCCGTTAATTGACATAACAGGAAAAGTTATCGGAGTAAACACTGCTATTTATTCACAAAGTGGAGGAAGTGTAGGAATTGGATTTGCTATTCCAGCAAACTTGGCAATGACAGTAAAAGACTCAATTATCGCAAATGGTAAATTTGAAAAACCATACATTGGTGTCTATTTAGGAAACTTAGATTCAAACAAAGTAAAAGCTCTTAATCTAAAATCTTCAAATGGAGTATTCATAGCTGATGTTGTGCCAAATGGTCCAGCCGCTGTAGCAGGAATAACTAAAAATGATGTTATCACAGCGGTTGACGGAAAAGAAGTAAATTCTGCTGGAGCATTTGTTGGAGAAATAGCCGCTAAAAAAGTTGGACAAACTATAAAATTAACTGTATACAGAAATGGACAGGCAACAGAGGTAGCAGTAACGCTTGTAAAAACTCCTAGTGCGATTGAACAGCAGCGTGTTATACAGCAAAGACAGCAACAACTTGGAAGATAGGCTCTCATTAATTTGTTATAGATTTTGAACCTAATTAAAATAACTTAAAAAATACTCTAAACACAAAATAGGGTATTTTTTATTTTTATTTTTTTTGTAAAAAATATGAGGTATAATTTATATTATTTATGTAAAAAATTTAAAATTAGTTTTTTTGTTTGCTTTTGAAATATTTTTTATAAATTTGAAAAAAAAGGAGTTTGTGTGGTTATGGAATGCAAGGTTTTTGCTGTAAAAGATATAAGAGAGAATAGTAAAATTGTGGAAAGTATGTTTTTACTTATGAAAAAATATTATGAAAATATGAAAAAAGATAAGTTTTTGGCAGATTTATATGATAAAAATGATATTTTTTTAATATTTGAAAATGAGGAGTTAAAAGGGTTTTCTACAATAAAAAAAATGGAATTAAATATTGAAAATGGTAAAGATTTTGAGAAAAAAAGAATAGCTGGATTTTTTTCTGGGGACACTATTATTGAAAAGGGATTTTCGTGGGGAATTGAATTTCAGAAGGAATGGATAAAATACTGCCTTCTGGAAAGTGAAAAAAATATAAAAAATGGGGTGAAAACTTATTGGTTCTTGATTTCTAAAGGTATAAAGACATACATGTATCTTCCGACGTACTTTAAAAATTTTTGTCCAAAGGTGGGTTATACGGAAAGTGAGATGGAGAAAAAAATAAAAGATATTTATGCTGAAAAAATATACGGCAGCAGATACTGCAAGGAAAGCGGAATTGTAAAAAATGATGGAACAAATGACTTTTTGCGGGAAAATGTCGTTGTACTTTCGGAAAAGCAGCTGAAAAATAAAAATATACAGTTTTTTTTAGAAAAAAATCCCAACTATCAGAAAGGCGATGAGCTGGTATGCCTTGCCGAAATTTCTTTTGATAATTTAACAAATTTGGGAAAACGGGTTTTGAAGGAAATTTGATTGCTTTAACGAAATAAATACTTAATAATAAATTTTCAAAACTAAATAGTTTGATTCAAAAAGTAAAATTTGCTTTGAAAAAAAATAAAATTCAATGATTTGCGTGTTAAAATATTGTAAGCGAAATAAATAAAAAAGGTGAATTTTATGAAAATGTTGTTTATTTATCCTGGATTTGGAAAGAAAAAGGGACAGAAATATATTTTTCAGCTGAGGACGTTTGAGCCGCTTACGTTTGCTTACTTGCGGGCATTGACTCCTTATGATATTGAGTGTGAGCTGATTGATGAGAGGATTGAGGCAATTGACTATGATAATGATGCAGATGTTGTTGTGATTACTTTGGAAACTTATACGGCAAGGCATGGATATGAGATTGCTAAAAGATTTAGGGAAAAAGGAAAGAAGGTTATTGTTGGGGGGACACATGCTTCGCTTGTGCCAGATGAGGCTATGAAGCATGCAGATTCTGTAGTTACGGGATATGCTGATGATATTTGGGAGAAAATTATTGAGGATTATAGGAATGGAACGGAAAAGAAACTTTATATTGGGGGGCTTAGCAATAAATTTTTAATACCGGACAGAAGTATTTTTAAGAAAAAATATTTAATTTCAGTTGTGGAAACTGGGCGTGGGTGTCCTCATCACTGTGAATTTTGCGCAATTTCGGCAGTTAATAAGAAACGGTATGCTAAAAGACCTGTTGATAGTGTAATTGAGGAATTGAAGCATATAAAGTCAAAATATATATTTTTTGCTGATGATAACTTTGTTGCAGATCCAAAATATGCGTTGGAGCTTTGTGAGAAGATAAAGCCGTTAAAGAAAAAATGGATTTCGCAAGGGGCGATAACGATGGCAAAAAACGAGAAACTGCTTGCAGCTATGCGAGATAGCGGATGCCTTTTCATTTTAATAGGATATGAGTCAATAAATAAAGAGGCTCTTGATAATATGAAAAAGGAATGGAGCTACAAGCTGGGAGATATTGAGGAATCAACACGGATTATACATAAATACAACATTGGAATTTATGCCACATTCGTTTTTGGATTTGAGGAAAAAATTGGCACTACGTTTGAAGATACTGTAAAATTTGCACAGAAAAACCATCTGGAATTTGTCCAGTTTAACTATCTCGTACCTTTCCCAAATACCGAACTTTATTTTAAAATGGAAAAGGAAGGAAGGCTTTTGTACAAAAAGTGGTGGCTGGAGCCGCAAAAATATTCATATTTATTTTTTGAACCTTATGATATTTCTACAAATGAGTTTCGTGACAGGTGTATTGCAGTAAGATATGCATATCATTCTGTAAAAAATATTTTGGGAAGAACTTTTGATGTTTTAAAAAGGACAAAAAATATACCATTTTCCATTATGTATCTGTTTTTGAGCTTTGGGCAGAAGGCTGTTATAAAGAAATTTCAGGATTTGCCAATTGGAGATAATTTAGATGAAAAAATTCGGTAAAAAAAGTAAATTTTATGAAGTAAAAAATTTAAAATATGTGATTTTAAACAGATTATTCATATTTTTTTGTAAAAAATCCTACAAAAATTTTGTTTCCAATATAAAAAGTAAAAGTAAAATTCGGGAAACGCAAGTAAAAATACTTTTGGAAATATTGAAAACTAATAAAAATACAGAATATTTAAAAACTTTTGAAACAGGAAGCCAAATTTTAAATACAGAAAATGAAAAAGAATTAATAGAAAAGTTTCAGAATAAAATTCCGATTGTGAATTATGAGGATATTAAGGAGTTTGTGGAAAAGGAGAAAGTTGGGAAAAGTAATGTTCTTTTGAGTGATAAGATTAAGCTATTTGAACTTACGAGCGGGAGTACATCCGATGTGAAATATATCCCATACACAGAGAAATTTTTGAAAAACTATATGAATGGCGTTTTTGCATGGATTTACAATTTATATCAAAATAATAAAAGACTTTTTTTTGGAAGTTCCTACTGGTCTGTTTCACCCATTTTAAAGCGAGAAGCTGTAACTAGCGGAGGAATTCGTGTGGGAATCGAAGATGATACTTCATATTTTGATAAAGTTTCTGCATTTTTTTTAAATAAACTGTTTACAGTTCCAAAAGAAATAAAAAATATCCAGAATATGGAGGATTTTTTGCTGATTACAGCGGTGTTTCTGCTTTTGTCAGAGAATCTTGCGATGATTTCTGTCTGGAGTCCATCGTTTCTTATTATTTTGCTTGATTTTATTGAAAAAAATCATAAAGTGATTTGTCAAATTGTAAAAAGTGAGGATTTAGGTGCTGAGTTTTTTGCCGATAAAAATTTGGGAAATAAAAAGTATTTTCAGATTATCAAGAAAAAGTATAGGAAATTGTGGAAAAAAAATAGAAGTAAATTTTTGATAAATTATTTTGATGAACATGAAAAAAATATTTTGAGTAAAGATGACAAAACTCAGAATTTGGAAATTACGGAAAAAAATAACGAGAATGAAATCATGGCTGAAAATAAGAATTTGGAAACTAAATCAGGAAATAAAATTGTGGAAAACTTTGTGGATTACTCTGTGATTTGGGAAAAGCTTTCGCTTGTGAGCTGCTGGGCGGATAGTGATTCCTATAAAATTTTTATAAAATTGAAGGAAAAATTGAATCCCAATAAAAAAAACATAAATTTGAAATTTCAGGGAAAAGGGCTTATGTCAACGGAATGCATCGTAAGTTTTCCGCTGGAAAATGTGAAAAATGGGAGCGCTATTGCCTATAACTCGTTTTTTTATGAATTTATTCAGGTTTCTGAAGATAAGTTGGAAAACAGGAGTCCAAAACTTTTGGATGAATTGGAGCTGGGAGTTCGATATTGCGTTGTTGTTACGACAAATGCAGGGCTTTACAGATATAATACGAATGATATTGTGGAAGTTACAGGATTTTATCATAAAATTCCGATTGTAAAATTTGTTGGGAGAATAAACAATTTTTCTGACATTGTGGGGGAAAAATTGAAAAATTCGTTTGTGGAAAAGCAGGTTTTAACAACATTGGAAGAAAATAATATAAAGGGCGAATTTTTACTGTTTGCACCAGTAAGAAATGAAACAGGGGAAATTTTTTATACTTTATTTTTAGAAATAAAAAAAGATGGCAGAAAATTTAATTGGAAACAAATTGAAAATGAAATTAATAGCAGTTTATGCAAGGCATTTCATTATGAATATGCATATAAATTGGGGCAGTTGAGAAAAGTAAGAGTATTTTTAATAGAAAAGGATGGATTAAAGACTTATACGGCTGAAAAATCGAAAAAGCAGAAAATAGGCGATATAAAATATCGGCTGCTAGATAAAAATTTTGGCTGGGAAAATAAATTTGCAGGAGGATTTGGAGAATGAAAGTGGCATTACTGGCACCAGCAGGAGCAATGTACAGATTTAATGGAACATTTAAGAAGGCGATTCACTATGCACCGCTCACATTATCGACACTTGCGGCGTATATTCCAGAAGACATTGAAGTTGTAATTCATGATGAAACGATTGAAAAAATACCGCTTGAACTGGATGCGGATATTGTGGTTATGACTTCTATTACAGGAACATCAGAAAGAGTGTATAAATACGCAAGATACTTTAAAAGCAAAGGGAAAAAGGTTATTTTAGGTGGACCACATCCGACACTTTGCCCAGAAGAAGCGATACAGCATTGTGATTCTGTTGTAATTGGACGTTCTGAATGGCTTTTTACGGAAATAATGGAAGATGCGAGAAATAACAGTTTGAAGAAATTTTATGTCCAGAAGGAAAATAGTCTTGAAAATTTGAAATTACCAAAAAGGGAACTTCTGAAAAAGGAAAGATATGTTTCCATAAACAGCATTGAAGCTACAAAAGGCTGTTCTTTTGACTGTTCTTTCTGCGTTGGAAAGGCTTTATACCCCAAATTACTGAAAAGGCCAATTAATGAAATTATTGCAGAAATTGAAACTTTTAAGAAAAAAGAAGTTTTGTTTATAGATTTAAATTTGATTGCTGACAGAAATTATGCTAAAAAACTGTTTATTGAATTGACACCCCTCAAAAAATGGTGGTTTGGGCTGGCAACTTCCAACCTTGTTCACGATGATGAAATGATAAGGCTAATGGCAAAAAGTGGCTGTAAAGGCTTGCTTATTGGATTTGAAGCTGTCTCGAAGGAATCATTGCGGGCTATGAATAAAGGGGTAAATGTTATGGCTGATTACCATTTGCTAATGAAAAAGCTGCATCATTATGATATTGCTGTAAACGGAACTTTTACATTCGGAGCAGATGGCGATGACAAGGATATATTCAAGCGAACTGTGGAGGAAGTAATAAAAATGAAAGTTGATTTGCCAAGATACTCGATATTAACGCCATTTCCTAAAACAAAACTTTATAATGATTTGGAAAAGCAAGGCAGAATTTTTGAAAAAAACTGGACAATGTACGATGTTCAGCACGCTGTATTCCATCCAAAAAAAATGACAGCACAGGAACTTCAGGAAGGTGGAATTTACGCTTGGAGGGAAACTTATAAAGTAAGCTCGATTTTTAAAAGAATCGCAAGATTCAGCGTTATTGCACCAATTATGCTTAATACTAACTTGGGGTATAGGCATTATGCCGATAAATTGGAGGAATTTACTTTTGAAAAAATGACAGATAATTCTGATATTCCAAATATCTAGTAGTATAGTTATTTTTAAAATCTATATTAATTAGATAAGTGATTTTTGATTAAAATATTTTGATTAATAATTGTTTTTTCTTTTATATTTATGTTTTTTCTTTTTTATAAAGCAAAGGGGAACAGTCGCCATCCCCTTTGCAAACCCGGCTTGTCTAAGCATTTTTTGAAAACAAAAATTAAACTCGCTTCGCTCAGACAGTAATTTTTATTTCCAAAAAATCACGACATTTTAATTCAATATATACCAATTATGATACTAAAAAAATAGTTAAAAAACTTTATATAAATAAGATTTTAAGTTTAATTATAATGTTTAAGACAATAAATTAAATTATTGATAAGGAGAAGAAAAATGAAAATAGCTTTTTTACGTCCAAATATGGGGGGAAAACGTTCCAATGATGCGATAGAGCCACTTGCTTTTGCGGTGCTTTCAAGGCTTACGGATAAGACTAAACATGAGCTTATGCTTTTTGATGATAGGATTGAGGATATTCCGATGGATCTTGAGGTTGATTTAATTGTGATTTCTACGTTTACGATGACGGCTAGGCGGGCTTATGAACTAGCAAAAAATTATAGGGAACGTGGAGTTTATGTGATGATTGGAGGGTATCACGCCTCGCTTATGCCTGATGAAGTGCAGGAACATGCAGATACGGTTTGTGTGGGAAGTGGAGAAGTTACTTGGAATGAATTTTTGAACGATTTGGAAAACGGGGTGCCGAAAAAGAGGTATGAATGTAGAAAATTACCAGATATTAATAATGTTGTTTATGATAGGAGCATTTACAAGGGAAAAAAATATTCTTTTGTCGTGCCAGTTCAGTTTGGGCGAGGCTGTATGCATCAATGTGAATTTTGCACGATTGGGGCAGTTCATAAAGGAGATTTTCAACATAGAGATGTTGAGAATGTAATAAATGAGGTAAAGGAAATTTTTAGAACGAATAAAAGAGCGAAAATTGTTTATTTTGTGGATGATAATATTTTTGCTAATAAGAAAAAAGCTCTAAAACTGTTTGAAGAATTGAAAAAACTGAAAATAAAATGGGCTTGTCAAGGCAGCATCGATATTGCAAGAGATGAGAAATTGATAAAATTGATGTCAGAAGCGGGGTGCATTGAAATGCTTCTGGGATTTGAGAATATAAATATAAAAAATATTAAGAAAATGAAAAAGGTTGCAAATTATGAGTTTGACTATGAAAAAATTATTAATATTTATAAAAAAAACAAGATTCTTGTACACGCAAGCTATGTAATTGGGTATGATTATGATGATAAAAACTGCTTTGATGAAATTTTGGAATTTTCTAAAAAGCATAAATTTTTCCTTGCAGGCTTTAACCCAGCATTGCCGATACCAGGAACTCCTTTTTATGAAAGATTAAAAAAAGAAGGGCGATTGCTTTATGAACAATGGTGGCTGGATGAGAACTTTCGTTATGGGAAAGCGTGCTTTGAGCCATATAATATGACGATTGAGGAATTTGAGGCGGGAATTTTGAAGTGCAAGGTGGAATATAACAGACATTCGAGTATCTGGAAAAGGCTGTTTGACGGAGCTGCTAATTTTAAACATGCGCTTGTATTTCTTGCTGTAAATTATATCAATCGAAAAGAAGTTTATAACAAAAAAGGAATAAAATTATGAGAATAATGCTTGTTTTAGCAAAGGATAACATTTACAAATATAACTCGATTCACAAAAGAAAATATTATCCGCAAATTACGTTAATAACGCTGGAATCACTAATTGACAGAAAGTATAACGCTGATGTTGTTATTGTGGATGAAGGTGTGGAAAAATGGGATGCTACTTCTAAAAAATATGAAAATGAAAAATTTGACTTAATTTGTATTTCTTCGGTAATTTCAGGATCGAAAAGGGCAAAAGAGATTGCCAAGTTTTGGAAAAGTAAAGGAGCGTATACGTTAATTGGCGGGCATTATGCAACAGCTTTGAAGGAAGAGGCATTACAATATTTTGATACAGTAATTACGGGAGCTGCTGAAATTTCATTTCCGATGTTTCTTGAAGATTTTACAAATGGAACTCCAAAAAGAGAATATTTTAACCTCGTTGGAAATGATTATGAACCGAAGCCATTAAACCGAAAACTTTTGAAAAATAAAAAATATTTCAAAAATTATGGCACAATTGTCGCAAACAACGGCTGTTCCAATAAATGCTCCTACTGTTCCATCACAAAGATGTATTCTGGAAAAAACCAGATAAAAAGCATAGAGTACGTGATAAGTGAAATAAAAGCGAATAAGCCCAAAAAATGGATATTTCTTGATCCAAACTTTTTAGGCAACAGAAATTATGCCATTCAGCTAATGGAAGAATTGAAGAAATTAAAAATAAAATGGACTGCTTCTGCAACAATAAATATCGGCAATGATAAAAAAATTCTTCAGTTAATGAAAGAATCTGGCTGTATAGGCTTGGTTATTGGCTTGGAAAGTTTTGTTCAGGAAAATCTTGATGGAGTAAATAAAAAATTTAACAATGTCACAGAATACAAAAAACTCGTAAAAACGATTCAATCTTATGGAATATCAGTCCTTTCCACACTTATGATAGGAATGGAAACTGACACAGTGGAGTCAATTCGCCAAATTCCTGATATTATAGAGGAAATTGGGGTAGATGTGCCAAGATATAACATAATTACTCCGTATCCAGGAACACCTTTTTTTAATCAGTTAAAAGAAGAAGGCAGATTGCTTACAGAAGACTGGTATTACTACGACACTGAAACAGTAGTATTCAAGCCTAAAAATATGAGTTACGACACATTGCAGAAGGAATTTTATAAATTGTGGCTTGACACTTTCACTTTCAAGCGAATTATAAGAAGAGTGAAAACTTCTAGGAATAAGGGACTGAAATTCATTCTGGAAGTATTTTCAAGACAGCATGCACGGAAATTTAGGAAGTATGGGAAGATAAAATTTGATAAATAGAAGTTGAGAAAAAAGGAGGAAAATAGTGAAAATAACATTTATACTGCCTGCCATTGGAAAGAAAAAAGGGCAGAAATATATAAAAACATGGAAAAATATGGAGCCGCTTATGATTGCGGTTTTAAACTCTTTAACTCCTGGGGATGTTGAAACGAATTTTATGGATGACAGGAATGAGTTTATAAATTATGAGGAAAATACAGATCTGGTTGTGATTTCTGTGGAAACTTATACTGCCAAAAGGGCTTACGAAATAGCAAAAAAATTTCAGAAAAGAGGGATAAAAGTACTTGCAGGGGGCTATCATCCAACTGTAGAGCCTGACGAGTGTCTGGAACATTTTGATTCGATTATTTTGGGAAATGCGGAAAGTGTGTGGACAAAGATGTTGAACGATTTGAAGGAGAATAAGCTGGAAAAACGGTATTATGGGATAACTACGTCTTTTGCAATGCCTGACAGGAGTATTTACAAGGATAGGAAATATTCGCCACTTGCACTGATTGAAACAGGTCGTGGGTGCAATTTTGCGTGTGATTTCTGTGCGATTCATTCTTATTATGAGAAAAAGTATTTCAGGCGTCCTATTGAAGAAATTGTGCAGGATATAAAAAATTCTGGGAAGAAGTATGTTTTTTTTATTGATGATAATTTTGTGGCGGATCATAAGCATGCAATTGAGATTTGCAAGGCGATTGAACCATTAAATATAAAATGGGTAACGCAAGGGGCTATTACCATTGCGAAAAATGATGAACTGCTTTACTGGATGAAAAAAAGTGGATGTAAAATGATTTTGATTGGATATGAGTCAATGAATCCAAATATTTTAAAGGATATGGGGAAAGGCTGGAGAAGTGGCGTTGGGGAAATAAATGAACTGACGGAAAAAATTCATAGTTATGGAATCGGAATTTATGCTACTTTTGTATTCGGTTATGGAAATGACACGAAGGAAACTTTTGATGAAACGGTAAAATTTGCCAAAAAACATGGATTTTATTTTGCAGCATTTAACCATCTTGTACCATTCCCAAAAACAGGCGTTTATAGAAAATTAAGAGAAGAAAAACGGCTTCTTAGTGAAAAATGGTGGCTGGATGAAAATTATCCTTATGGACGGATTTCCTTTCTTCCAACTGATCAAACTCCCGATGAGCTTTCCAAAAAATGTGCCAATGCAAGAAAAAGTTTTTTTGGATGGCGTTCAATACTTAAAAGAGGATTTATGCAGTTAAAACGAAGCCATGATTTGGGAATGTTTGCAATATTTTTTGCACAAAACTTTAATTTGAAAAAAGAAGTTACGGGGAAATATGATTTACCGTATGCACAAAACTTGGATGAAGCTCCAAAATAATTTTTAATAGTTCTATTTTAAATGGTTCGACTATATTTAGAATTTGATAAAAAAAATGTTCTAAAGCAAGGGGTATTGACCCCTTGTGAAAATAAAAAAACCTTATATTATTGAACAGATTCAGTAAGTTTTTAAAAGATATATTGAAACTCAAGGACAGGAAAAATAAAAGTTAGATTCCATCCCGCCATCTGTCCTGAAACCAGAACCATTGCTCTGGCAGTTTTAAGATAATTTTTTCGTATTCAGTTAAAATAGATTTCATTATTTCGTGTCTATTTTTGTAATTTTCAGGATGGATAACTTTGTCTATAAAAATGTGGCAAATATTGTTTTCATCAACTTCATTGTGAATAATAACAATCGGAATATTCTCTTTCTTGGAAAAATAGGCAGGAAAGCCTGAATTAGTGGTAGGTAAGCCAAAAAATGTGATTTTATCCCCATCTGGTTTTCGTACGTCACTTAAAAGCACAAAAACGCCCTTTGAATTTTTATTTTTCAAAAAAGATTTGTAATTTTGTTCTGGAAAATAAGTCATGTTATTCTTAAAACGGATTTTATCCATATAAGATTCAATAAATTTGTTTGAGATAATTCTAATTGGAATAAACATTGTATCGTTTCTCGTTGGAAAAAGGCTGGCGTGAAAAAATCCAAAATGTGAAGTAACAAGAATAATCCGTTCATTTTCACTCTTTAATTTTTCCAGTAATTCAGAATTATATATTTTTGGCGAAAAATTTTCAAAATATTCATAAATCCAGAAGGGCAGTAAAAACGACTTTGCTGTATTTTTATAAGATTTTATCGCAATTTCCTTGATTTTTTTCTTTGAATAATTAAAACTATTTTGTTCATTTAAAATCAAATTTAAGTTACGATACGACAATTTTCTTCCTTTTGGAATGAGATAAAAAAGCAAAACACCAATAAATTCAGATATTTTTAGACGAATTTTGGGTGAAAGAAAATTAAAGATTTTTATAAAAATATAAAAAATTGAGAATATTATAAAATCTATGGTTGTTTTCATAAAATGCTCCTTTAAATATAATCTATTCAATAAATTATACCACAGAAAATAAAAAAAATTAATTTTTTAGTATTGAAATTTATCTTTAGAAGTGTTACAATACTTATGAATAAAAACCTAACGGTTATAATATGGCAAATTGTGAAAAAAAGTCTTGTTCATTATTGAATGGGACTTTTTTTTATGTTATAATCACTTGTCAAGGCTTCACAAACCTTGATGCCATGTTATAAAGTTAGGAGGTGGAACTGGGATTTGACTGTTTTAGCAGTTATAATCGCTGATTTTTTGTTTTTTAGTAGTCAAAAATAATTAAGTAAATTCCCATTGTTCTTCCCACCTTATGCCTGTCAGTTCTATTTACTGGACTGGCAGGTTTTTCATTAAAATATCAAGGAGCTTTCTAAAAATGATAGAAAAAATAAAAATAGGTCTAAATAATTTGTATTTATTTAAAAATAAAAATGATGAATATTTATTGCTGGATACGGGAATAAATGTGAAAAATAAAGAAATTTTGAAAAAGCTGATTCAAAAAATTGGAGATATAAAAAAGATAAAAGTGATAGTTCTAAGCCATTCCCATTCTGATCATGTGGGAAATCTGAAAATGCTCATTGATGAAATTGGAGATGTTAAAGTTATTGCACATAGAAATTCTGAAAATGTATTAGAAACAGGAAAAAGTGTTATTCCAAATGGATTTTATTGGTTTACAGAAAAAATTTCTAAAAAATTGAAAAGTAAAAAGAATTTTAGTAAAAATATTTTTTCAAAATTAGAGAAAAATGATATAGAAAAAGTTATTTTTATTGATTTTTTACAACAGGAAAAGATTTTACTTTCAGAATACGGTTTTGGAAATATGGAAATTATTGAAACAAAAGGACATTCAAATGATTCGGTTTCGGTTGCAGTTTTCGATGAAAAAAATAATGAGAAATATTTGTTTTGTGGAGATCTGGTTCAGAATTTGTGTTTTAAATTTCCGTTAATTCCCTTATTTGGGGAGAATAAGGAAGAATTGATTGAAAATTGGAAAAAGATTATTCTGAATGGTTATGATAAATTTTTTCCTGCGACTGGGAAAGAAGTTATGGCACGGGATTTAATCAGAAGATTGGGGAAAGATGAAAAAAATAGAATTTAAAATTATTCAAAATAGTGATTATAGCGATGAAATAAGAAATATTCTAGATGAAGAGGAAATGGAATCGCTTGTACAGGTAAAATATGAGAAAGTGCCGAATTTGTTTGAATCATTGCATAAGGATAGCGAAAAAACTCCGATTATCGTGGTAGGAATTGATACTGAAAATGACAATCTTGTTGGTGTTGGGGCTTGTTCTATTTTTAAAAATAATATCGGGTATTTAAATTCATTTAGAATAAAAAAAGAATATAGAAATAAAGTCAATTTTGGCAAGGCTTATGAAATGCTGATAACAGAAGCAAAAAAACTTGGGGTAAAAAACATAATTACAACTATTTTGGAAGAAAATAAAATAGCACAAAAAATTTTGACAAAAAGGCGAAAAAGTATGCCAATTTATGAATTTTATAAAAACATTGTATTTTTTAGCTTAAAAAATTTGAAAAAAGGCGATTTAATAGTGAAGTATGAAGAAATTTTGAACTATGGAAATTTTGAAATTTATCTGAAAAATAAGACAAATAAAAAATACATTGTGACAGATTACAAAAAAATTTATAAACTTTTGTATAAATTTAGAAAAGTGATAGCGTTTTTTGGATATCCAGAAATGCCTGAAATCAATAAAATTTCAAATTTTTTGTATGTGGATTTTGTTTTAAAGGATAAAAATGCAGATGAGAAAAAAAATAAAAATGAATTTATAAAAGCTGTAAAATTTATTCAAAATAAAGGCTATAATTGTGATTTTTTTATGATCGGAAGTTATGAGAACTCGTTTTTGGAAAAGAATTTAGATAAAATGAAGACTTTTAAGTATAAAAGCAAGATGTATAAAGTTTTTTATGAAGAAATTGAAAATACTGAAATAGATAATAATTTTAAAAGTGAAGATATTGAGATTTCGTTTTGGGATTTGTAGTATAGTAAAATTATTTTAAAAGCAAATTTAAAAATTGATGCTTATTCAGTTTGGCTTTGAAATAATTTGAGAGAATTTTATATATTTTTAATAATAAAGGTTATTTTATTTACAATGATTAGCTTTTGGGCATTTTATGTAAATAGAAAAAAAACAGGTAATAACATTTTTAATTTTAAATATGCTATATATTTCATTATTCCTGCCACTAAGTTCATCTGAATATCCTAGCTTGGCATTATGGTTTGATGATTTTTGCTACAACAACGATGGTTTAACATTTTTATTTTTACCATTTATATTTTTATACAATGGAAAAAAAGGGAGCGAAGTGCCTATTCACAAATGGTTTTTCTATATTTTCTACCCTTTGCAATTCTGGATTTTAAACGTTCTTACATTTTTTTTGAAAATTAAAGGTTAAAGTCAAGCTATAATGTTTCTGATGTGTTTAATTTTATCAGTTTGATTAAAAAAGGGCTGATTATAAATAAAGCAAGGAAAGAAAATGTAAATATTTTTATTCCCTGCTTTTTATTTTTTTTATAAAGAAGTCAAGTAATCAACCAGTTCTTTTTCAATTTCTGCATTAAACTTTCCAATTCTAAAATTATACTTAATGTCTTCAAAATTTTCTGGATTTTTATCCATTTCCTTTCTTACTACATCTGGAAATTCATTCCAAAAAGTATTATATTTTCCATCAACATACGAAATTAATGTAGGTATTTTTATTCTTTCATCTGTATCTGAAAAAAATTCTTTGGCAGTTTCTCTTGAACGGTAGTCAATTTTTATTTTATTGTTCAAGTCGCTGAATTTTTTTAGGAAAGGGACAGTTGCACGGCAATCTGGACAGTAAACTTGTGCTACGGCGATAATTGTAATATCCTTGTCTATACCTTTTATAGCCTTTTCAGTTTCTTCTGATAAAGAAATTTTTTCTATAATTCTTAGTTGCTTTTCATCTTCCTGAGCTTCAGTAACTTCAAATTTTAAATAATCTTCAAATGTTCCCATTATTTTCACCTCACAAATTTTATTTTCTCAAAATATTGTATCACTAATAGGCAAGTTTTGGCAAGTTTAAAAAAATTTTAATTCAAATTTTTTAGGGAATGTGTTAAAATCAATGTAGGAGGAAATTTTATTATGTATAAAGCTGTTGTAAGTGATCTGGATGGGACGCTTTTAAATGAAGAGCATAAAGTTAGTCCATTTACGAAAGAAACAATTGAATTATTACTGAAAAAAGGAATAAAATTTTATATTGCGACTGGACGGGGTTATGTTGGAGCAAAGGAAATAATGGATGAAATTGGATTGAAGATTCCTTTGATTACATCAAACGGTGCCAGAATTGTAGATGAAAATGGAGCAGAAATTTACGTCAACAATATTGAGCAGAAATATGTGGATAAAATTTTTTCAATTAATTACAAATCATTCGATAAAGGAATAATTTTAAATGGATTCTCAGGCAATCATTGGTACGTAACAGAAGATGCCAGAGATTATTTTTATATACAAAAGCCAAATAGAAAGCAATATCCAGAGCAGATTGAGTGGAAAGAGTTTAAAAAACTTGCTTTTACAAAAATATTTTTTCTAGGTGAACATGAAAAATTGCTGGAAATTGAAAAGGAAGTCAGAAAAGTTACGAATGGAGAAGTCAATATCGTATTTGTAAATGAAAAAAGTCTGGAAATTTTTTCAAAAGACTGCGATAAGGCTGTAGCTGCAGGTTTTTTACTATTAAGAGATGGACTTGCATTAAAAGATGCTGTTTCATTTGGAGATGGATTTAACGATTATGATTTAATAACTCAGACTGGACTTGGATTTGCAATGAAAAACTCAATTTACAGATTGCTTGAAAAATTAACAGATACTGAAATTATCGAAAGTAATGCTGAAGATGGAATGGCTAAAAAAGTAAGGGAATTATTTAATATTTAATAAAATTATTTAAAGAAATAAAATAGAAAGTGAAGGGAAATAATGACTAAAATTGCATTGGTTGTAGATGATACGCCATTTATTAGAGAGGATATAAGGGACATTCTAGAAGATCAAGGGTACGAAGTATACGAGGCAAATGATGGCTTGGAAGCTGTGGAAATGTATAAAAAGATAAATCCTGCAATTGTAACAATGGATATAAATATGCCAAGAATGCATGGATTAAAAGCCACACAAGTAATTACAGACTTTGACAAGGAAGCCAAAATTATGATTTGCAGTACAATGGTTATGTTTCCAAATTATATGAAAATGGGAAAAGAAGCTGGAGCAAAGGCATTCTTATCAAAACCTTTTGATGAACAGGAATTTATGAATGAATTTTCAAAATTATTTTTATAAAAAATTTTTCATCTAAAGAATATAAATAAAAAAATTATTTAACATAAAAAGAAGGAGAAAAAATAAAATGTTTAAGGCTATTGTAAGTGACTTGGATGGTACGCTTTTAAATGCAGAACACAAAGTAAGTGAATTTACTAGGGAAACAGTGAAATTGTTATTACAAAAGGGGATTAAGTTTTATATTGCAACTGGGAGGAATTATTTGGGAGCAAAAGAGGCTATGGATGAGCTTGGGGTAAAAATTCCGTTGATTACTTCACATGGCTCTGCTGCTTTTGATGAAAATGGAAATGAGATTTTTTCAAATAGGCTGAAAAGAGAATATTTGGACAAGGTTCTTAATATTGATTATAAAGCGTTTGGGAAAGATATTATTATAACTGGGTATTCTGGACCAAACTGGTTTGTTACTGAAGATTTGAGAGAATATTTTTATAATAAAAAACCGGATAGAACTAGATACCCAAAACAGATTACTCCTAGCGAATTTAAAAAACGTGATTTTGCAAAAATATTTTTTCTTGGGGAAGATCACGATGAACTTCTGGAATTAGAAAATGAGATAAAAAGAGTGGTCGGAGAGGAAAACATAAGCCTTTTATTTGCAAATGAAGGAAGTCTGGAAGTTTTTCCTGCAGATTGTAACAAAGCGAAAGCAGCAGAAGTGGTGCTGGAAAGAGATGGACTTACATTAAAAGATGCTGTTTCATTTGGGGATGGGCTGAATGACTATGACTTGATAACAGAAACAGGGCTTGGATTTGCAATGGGAAATTCGATTTATTTGTTGCTTGAAAAATTGACAGATACGGAAGTTATTGGCAGTAATGCAAATGATGGGATGGCAAAAAAAGTAAGAGAATTATTTGATTTATAAAAATAAAGTGACAAGAAAGGAAAAGTTTATGTATAAAGCAGTTATAAGTGATTTAGACGGAACTTTATTAAGTAGAGGTCATCATGTTACTAAATTTACTAAAAATGTAATAAAGGAAATAATAAAAAAAGGAGTAAATTTTTATATTGCGTCAGGAAGAAGTTATGATCAAATCGGATATGTAACTGAACAGCTTGAAGTAAAAATTCCAATTATAGCAGCAAATGGGGCAAGGATTTTTGATGAAGATGGAAATATGATTTATGAAAAGGGCTTGTCAAGCAAATCAGCAAAAGCAATATTGGGGTTGGATTACGAAAATATTGCTGAAGGTTCACATTTAAACATTTTTTCAGGGAATGACTGGATTATCACAAAGGGAACCGCTCAAAAAGTGTATGATAGGATTTCAAGAGATGTAAAAGTTGACTTTAAGGAACTTCCAAAAAATGAATTAGAAAACTTGGATATATTAAAAATATTTTATATTGGAGACCATGAGCAACTTATCAACTTGGAAAAAGCTATCTTGAAAATAACAGACGATGTAAATGTTATTTTTGTCAGTGATTATTGTATGGAAGTTATGGCAAAAGGAGCAAACAAGGGAGCTGCAGCAAAATTTCTGCTAGAAAGGGAAGGCTTGGAATTAAAGGATGCGGTAGCTTTTGGAGATGGAGAAAATGACTTTGAAATGCTTACAATGGTTGGAAAAGGTTATGCAATGGGAAATTCCATCGATAGATTAAGAAAATTATTGCCAAAAGATTTTGAATATGTTGGAGCGAATACCGAAGATGGGGAAGCTGTGAAATTGCAAGAGTTATTTTTGGAAAGAGTAAAGAATATTTAGTGTAAAATAATAAAATCCCTTTAAATATTAGATTATAAAATGTATGAAAAATAGTTTAATTTTAAAGGTTTTTTATTCTGTTTTGAATATTTGTAATTCATTCACATGGAGCAATTGTAGAAAGTAATATTGAATATTAAGTTAACACTAAAATAATAATATTTATTTAATGAAAAAAGTTTGCATATTGAAAAAATATAAAAAATTTGGTATAATCATTTGACTAGGAAATAAAAATTAAAAAGCGCCAGTCCTTTAAAAATAATTAGGATAAAATTATGGATAAAGGAGACGAGGGAAAGAGTTATCGAAATAATCGGCGGATGCTCTTTAGGTGGTTACAACCTTAATAATATACAAAAATTCTGAGTAATTGGAGTTACAAAGGTATTATAGTAACATTTTCTAGTAATTTTATATTATGAAGGAGAAAAATTATGTGTGGAATTGTAGGTTACATTGGAGCGAAAAATGCTCAGGAATTTGTTATTGACGGGTTGGAAAAATTAGAGTACAGAGGTTATGATTCGGCTGGGATTGCTGTTAATACTGGAAATGAGAAATTTGAGATTGTGAAAAAAGTTGGGAAATTGCAAAATTTGGCTGATGAGCTGAAAAAAAATCCACTTTCAGGGACAGTTGCGATAGGGCATACAAGATGGGCAACTCATGGTAAGCCATCTGATGAAAATTCACACCCTCATTTTAACAAGGATAAAACATTAGTTGTTGTTCACAATGGAATCATTGAAAATTATCTGGAATTAAAAAAAGATTTAGTTGCAAAAGGGTATGAGTTTAAGTCAGAAACTGATACGGAAATTGTGGCACATTTATTGGATGAGCTTTATACTGGGGACTTGCTTGAAACAGTAAAGAAATTGTTAAAAGTTATAAAAGGAGCCTATGCACTAGGGATTATGTCTGTGAACGAGCCTGACAGAATTATTGCGGCAAGAAAGGAAAGTCCGCTTATTATAGGGCTTGGAGATGGAGAAAACTTTATTGCGTCAGATATTCCTGCAATTTTAAAATATACTAGGGATGTATACTTGATTGAAAATAATGAAATTGTGGAAATAAAAAAAGATTCTGTAAAAATTATGGATGTAGAAGGAAACGAGATAAAAAGAGACATAACTCATATTGAGTGGGATTTGGAAGCTGCTTCTAAAGGTGGTTATGAGTATTTTATGGAAAAAGAAATTTTTGAACAGCCAGAAGTGCTTGTAAAAACTTTAAACAGCAGAGTTGATGAAAATTATAACATTAATTTTGATGATGCGGGGCTTACAAGGGAATATTTGAATGGAATCAATGATATTTATATTGTGGCTTGCGGAACTGCTTACCACGCTGGGCTTGCTGGAAAGCATATTATTGAGAAAAAAACAAGAATACGTGTAGATGTTGACATTGCGTCAGAATTTAGATATAGAAACCCTGTGATTGACGATAAGGCATTGGTTATTGTATTAAGTCAGTCTGGAGAAACTTTAGACACGCTTGAGGCTATGAAAGAGGCAAAAAGACATGGAGCAAGGGTAGTCGCAATTACAAATGTAGTTGGCTCTTCGATAGCAAGGGAAGCGGATCACGTTATTTACACTTGGGCAGGACCTGAAATTGCCGTTGCTTCTACAAAGGCATACACTACTCAAATGGTAATTTTAAACTTGATGGCAATAGACTTTGCATATAAATTTGGAAAAATTACAAAGGATGAAGCTGATAGAGACATTAAAAAACTGTATGAAGTGGAACAAAGTATTCAAAAAATGCTAGAATACGATGAAAAAATAAAAGATGTTGCAAACAAGATTAAAGATAGCGAAAGCATGTTTTATCTTGGACGTGGACTTGATTATGTAATCGCTGTGGAAGGTGCATTAAAATCTAAGGAAATTTCATATATTCATTCAGAGGCTTTTGCTTCAGGAGAATTGAAACACGGTACAATTGCACTAATTACAGATGGAGTCCCAGTTGTTGTAAATGTTACACAGTCTGACTTGTTTGAAAAATCTGTATCAAATATAAAAGAAGTTACATCAAGAGGAGCTTACGTTATCGCAATTGCAAAAGAAGGAAACACAATTGTAGAAGAAGTGGCTGATGAAGTATTCTATATTCCAAATGTGGAAGATGATTATGCAGGATTCCCTACAATTGTAATTCATCAGTTATTGGCGTATTATTTATCAAAATTAAAGGGAAATGATGTGGATAAGCCAAGAAACTTGGCAAAATCGGTAACTGTAGAATAAGATAATTATTTAATAATTATAAATAATAATAAAAATGGAGGAAAAGATTATGAATTTTGATGATTTGAAAAAAGGAGCAGAAGATGCTCTTAAAAAAACAGTAGATGGAGCAAAAGACTTAGCTGACAAGGCTGCTGACAAAACAAAGGAAATTGCAGGAAGTGAAGTTGCTCAGAATATTAAAAAAGGAACTGAAGATGTTCTAGAAAAAACAGTTGAAGGAGCAAAAGATTTAGCAGAAAAAGCTGCAAATAATAAAGTCGTTCAAGATGTTAAAAAAGGTGCTGAAGAAGCATTAGACAAGACAGTAGAAGGAGCTAAGGGATTAGCAGACAAAGTTACTGGAATGTTCAAAAAATAGTAAAAACAAAATGTAATAAAAAAAGGTTAGTTGGAGTATCAGTTTTGATACTCCTTTTTTAAAAAAAACTTTGAAAAATCAAAAAAATGTGGTAAAATAAATTTGTGGTAAAAATTCCTACCACTACCAAAAATAATAAAACTAGAGAAAAATCTATTTAAAGCCACTAAAAATGCAGGCTAGGAGTTATGGAAAATGCTAAAAAAACATCAAAAAATAACAAAAATTAAGCAAAAAAATGCGATTTTACTGTCTGAAAAAATTTCTGTAATACCGATAAATAAAGGGTTTTCTCAAAAGTACGGGTTAAAATAGAGTATCCATTAAAATAAGGATTGAAACTGGTGGCATGCTAATAAATAATCG
Source organism: Leptotrichia massiliensis (assembly GCF_900104625.1). Classification (NCBI taxonomy): domain Bacteria; kingdom Fusobacteriati; phylum Fusobacteriota; class Fusobacteriia; order Fusobacteriales; family Leptotrichiaceae; genus Leptotrichia; species Leptotrichia massiliensis. Next base: position 372,721 of record NZ_FNVZ01000004.1, on the reverse strand, counting down.
TGGACTTTTGCCACTCGTTAAAATAGAGTATCCATTAAAATAAGGATTAAATTATTCGTTAAAAACAACAACTTTTATATAAGGGTTGTTTTTTTATTTGTGAAAAAAGATTTAAATACTTTACTACATCAAATTTTTAAAATATTTTGTTATTTTTAGGAAAATTTGATATAATTTATTCAAAAGGAACTAAATTTTGGGGTGATGAATTTTAGAGATGAATTAGAAACATACGATTTTGGAAAGGAAGTTTTGTGAAAATAGTAAAAAATTATTATAACAGATTTAAGGTCTTAAATCCTGAATATTCAGAAATAAAACTGGGGATTATTGTTGCAATTATTATTTATTTTATTGGAAGGATTTTTTTTGCAGCAGAAATCTCAAGAGACATGATAATTTCACTTGTGGTTTTTGTAATATCAATGACTCTTCATGAGGTGGCACATGGCTATGTGGCTTACAAATTTGGTGACGACACCGCAAAAAGAAAAGGAAGAATAACGCTAAATCCTTTAAAACATATTGATTTTACAGGAATAATTCTGCCTATTCTCATACTTTTGAGCGGATTTAAATTTTTGGTGGGTTGGGCAAAGCCTGTTCCAGTTAATTTTTATAATTTAAGACCACATCGGCTTGGGTTATTTTGTGTTGCAATCGCTGGAATAGTAGTAAATTTTATTCTTGCGGGAACTTCACTTGTATTACTAAAATTTGGAAATAAATATCTGGATATTGAGAATATTTTTATGACAATCCTGCTTTATACTTATTTAATAAATCTTTTACTTGGATTGTTTAACTTAATACCGATAACACCGTTAGATGGGGGTAGAATAGTGTATTCACTTTCAGGGTATAGAATTAGGGAATTTTACAATAAAATTGAAAGATACGGAATTTTGATTATTTTTGTAATTGTTTATTTGGGAAGTACAGTTTTAACACAGGGATTTTTAACAATTGTAGAGTTTTTTTTACGGCTTGCAGGCATAAATATAAGTTTAACTTTTTAAAAAAGTGAAAGAAAATACAATAAAAGTGTTTGAAAATTGAAAATATGGGATATAATATAGTGTTATAGCTGTAAAGATAAATATTAAATACACAAATATTTTTATCAAAATTTTAAGGATGTGGTAAATATGAGAAAATTATTTTTGATTTTTGGAATATTTTTAATGATAAATTTTGGGATATATGGTTTTACTCAGAAAGAGAAAATTCAAGAAACATTATCAAAACTTGGATTAAAGCAGGCATTAATTGATGAAACGGTGGCATTGGACTACGAAATTAGGGATACACAGTATTTTGAAAATGATGAGATAATTATTCGTGAGAGAGTGCAAAAGCTGGAAAAATTGCTTCAAAAAGACGAAAGAAATTATATAGCGTCACAGGCTTTGATTACAATTTTTGAATCAAAAATAAGTGGAGATTATAAAAAATACCTTGATTTATTTGTAAAATATACACCATATGAATATGAAAAAACTTTTTCAAAAATGATGTATGCCCTGGATCAGGGAGATATATCAAGTTTTGAAAAATATATGTATGAAATTCCTAAAAAATATAACGACACAGTTGTGGTAACTCTAGCAAAAATTTTTGTGGCAAAAAATTTTGATGAAAAGCAGATGCTTACCGAAAAAGTGCTAAAATTACTTAAAAATGAAAATGAGCGTCGAAAAGTGGGAGTTTCTGATGAAGAATATTATTTTATGAAGTTGACTTACTATTTGAATAAAATACGTAATTTATTTGATAAAGGGGAAGTGAAACAGGCTGTTGCAGAATATTTGGATAATATTGTAAATGAAAGTGTAAATGAGGAAATACAAAATTATAATTTGCGTGCTGAAGTTATACTTTACTTTAATGTTGTAATAATGAATGAAGAAATAAAAGAAGATTTACTAAAAATAAGTAATGGAGCAAAATTGGAAGATACTTGGATTGCTAAAAAAATTCAGAAAGAAACTGAAAAAGACAAGGATTTTCTGTCAAAAATGGTAAATTAGGAAAGAGGAGAAAGTTTATGAAAAGAATGTTTGTAACGTTATCATTACCACTTCTTTTAACATTGGGAGGTGAACTATCAGCATATACTAGAGCTGAACTTATACAGGATAGACTTTCAAAAATTGGTATAAAGCAAGATGTAATTGATGAAACGATAAAGTTTGAATATGACATTAGAGACGAAAAAAATTTTTTTACGGAAGATGGGAAAGAAAAAGATAATCTTTTAAAACTAAAAGAAATATATGGAAAAGATGAAAGAAACGAAACACTGGGATCAGTTCTAGTAGGGGCATATATGGTTGGTGGAAAGAAAGACTTTAGGAAAGCAAGAGAATATATGGATAAAATCGCTCCATATTCACCACAATTTGATAAACTTTCAAACGAATTTACCTATTATAAACTAAAAGGAGATGAAAAAAAAGCAAAATTTTACTACAATCTTATAAAACGTCGTTACAAGAATTCTGTTGCATTAGAACTTGTCGATACATTAAGTGAAAATCTGGATATGGTAATGTTTATTGAAACATTGGGTGATTATTTTGTTGAAGAGGGAGAAGAAACTAATAGTGAAGCAAATGATTTGCCAGATGGATTTTCTTATGATGATAAAAAGGGGATTATACAAAATAAAGATGATGGTGGAAGTCCAAATGAAGAAGAGATTTTAGGAGATACAGCGACCTATGGTGAAAGTGTGAAAGAAATTTTAGATAATGGAAAAGAAACTTTGGATAGTCAAAAGAAAGAAATTAATAAATATCAAAGAATAATTGATTATTTCAAAATTCAAAAAAATCAAAAGGAATTTGGAATACCTGATGACTACGTGCGAGGATTTAAGCTAAAAATTGCTGAGGTAAAAATAGCAAAAAATATGATGAATTATGGAATAGAAAGTGCAGTTAAATATTATTTAGAAAATGTTTCAACAAAGGATGTAACTTATGAAGATGTTTATTTTAATGAACAATCAGAGTTGGCACTTTATCTTGCGGTTGCACAAATGCTATCCGTTGCTGATGATAATGTGGTATCAAAATATCGAAAAGAATTTGAAAACACAAGAGTAATTAAGCTGCTGGATGAAGTTTTGAAAAATGAGAGAAAAAAGGAAAAAGAAAGGGATGGGAAGACTCAAGATAAAAATCATATAAAAAGCTGATATGGAAGTATTTAGCATGGTTGAAGTAGCAATATTTATGAAAAGCATGTATTCTGATAGAGGAGCAGAAGCTAAAAATCTGACAGATGCCGATTACAAGAGAATACAAAAGAAATTCACAAGTACAAATAAATTTAAGCAGTTGGAAGGATATGTACAGATACAGCCAGTAACTCAATAAGAAATTATAGAAACTCAGATAGACTTAATTAGAAAAATAGTTGTCTGAGTTTTGTTTTTATGATAACATAATAATATCATTTTAAATTTATGAAAGGAGGAAAAGTTGAAAACTGTAGCAAAAGAAACAATAATCGAATTTGAAGAAAAAAAATCAAAATTTATTGGCTATATTAAACCAGTTTCAACAGTAATTGAAGCTGAAAAGTTTATTAATTCAATAAAAAAAATGCACCCAAATGCAACCCACAATGTACCACTTTACAGAGTAATGGAAAATGGTCAGGAATATTTTAAGTACAATGATGATGGAGAGCCAAGCAATACAGCAGGAAAACCAATGGCGGAAATACTTAACATTTTAGATGTGTACAATGTAGTAATAGTTGCAACAAGGTATTTTGGAGGAATAAAGCTGGGAGCAGGCGGACTTATAAGAAATTATGCAAAAACTGCAAAACTGGCCGTTAATGAAGCAAAAATTGTGGAATATGTGGAAAAATCAATTTTTATTTTGGATTATGATTATGAAAATACTTTAGAAATAGAGGCTTTTTTAAGTACAAATAGTGAAAAATTTAGGATAGAAATATTAGAAAAAAATTACTCAAACAGAGTTACTATGAAAATATCAGCAAATGATGAAATCGAAAATGAATTAAACGGATTACAGAAAATAATAGTGATAAAAATGTAAAAAATAATAAATTTTAAAGAAATTCAATTTTTTTATAAAAAAGTGTTGACAAATCAAATTAAGTATGATATTATATTTCTTGTCTGTTAGTATTGTAAATACAGATATGGGAATGAATGTGCGGCCTTCGTCTAGTGGTTAGGACCTCGGGTTTTCATCCCGGTAACAGGGGTTCGATCCCCCTAGGCCGTACCAATTTTAAAATTGAATATTTAATGTTAAATGGTGATTGTTTTATGGTCGCATAGCTCAGCTGGGAGAGCACCTGCCTTACAAGCAGGGGGTCATTGGTTCGAACCCAATTGTGACCACCATTTTTATGGAGGTGTAGCTCAGTTGGTTAGAGTGCTTGCCTGTCACGCAAGATGTCGCGAGTTCGAGTCTCGTCACTTCCGCCATTTAATGCCGCTTTAGCTCATCTGGTAGAGCAACTGACTTGTAATCAGTAGGTGGTTGGTTCGAGTCCGACAAGCGGCACCACTATTTAAAATTTAGAATGTTGTGGAGAGGTTCCCGAGTGGCCAAAGGGATCAGACTGTAAATCTGCCGGCTCAGCCTTCGAAGGTTCGAATCCTTCTCTCTCCACCATTTTTTTTTATAAAAATAAAAAATGTTATAAATATTAAATCATAATTCGTAGGAGGATTATTAACTATGGTTAGAAAAATAAAAGGAGCAGGAAATAAATCTGGTGGAAATCAACAGGATATAATCAAACAAGCTCAAGTAATGCAACAAGAAATGTTAAAAATTCAAGAAGGATTAAAAGATAAATTTGTAGAAACATCTGTTGCTGGTGGAGGAATTACTGTAAAAGCAAACGGACAGAAAAAAATTGTAGATTTATCAATTTCATTGGATGTATTAAAAGATGCAATTGAAGAAAATGATGCAACAATTGTTTCAGACTTAATTGTAAACGCAGTAAATGAAATCTTGGATAAAGCTGAAGAAATGGCTGAAAAAGAAATGGAAGTAGTTACTGGTGGAGTAAGTATTCCAGGATTATTCTAAAATTAGAGATTTTGAATAAATATTTTTATAAAAACCAGAGTAATGTCTGGTTTTTTGTTTTTTCAGAATTAATTTTATAACTGTATTCTGAATTATTTATACTAAATCCCATTATAAAATAGAAACTATGTTAAGGACAAAAGTTTTAATTTCTTACCAAATAGTATGTAATTCAAAATTTATTAAACATTTGCTATTTAAACAGGAAATAGTATTAGAATTAACATAAATATTTAAAAGGAAAGGAGATGGAAAAATGAAAAAAAACATAAATAGGATGATAGTATTGATGTTTTTATGTATTATTGTTTATAATTTAGGGCATCCTGCTACGCCTGCACTAATTGAACTGAGAGGATGGAAAAAAAGTATTTCGGGAGAACTGCTGGCGTTCATGAGTACGGCTATGTTTATTTCTTCGCCTTATTTGGGAGCTTTGGCGGATAGAGTTGGGATGAAGAGGATATTTGTGTTTATGCCATTTTGTTATGGAATGTCACAGCTTATATTTGGATTTGGAACGAATTTGCCACTTATATTTTTAGCACGGATGATTTCGGGATTTGCTTCGGGGGGAACATTTGCTGTGGCATTTGGATATGTGAGTCAGCTGTCTGAAAAAGAAGAAAAGGCTAAGAATATTGCCAAAGTAAGTTCTGCTACTGTAATTGGCGGAGCAATTGGACAGAAAATAGGGGGATATGTCGCAACTGCTATGAATGATCCACGATTTTCATTTGCATTACAGTTTATTGGTGGAAGTATTGTTTCAATAATTATTTTGTTGGTTATGAAGGAAATAGTGAAAAAAGATAATAAATTAGAAGAAAAAAAAAATAAAAAGGACTTAAACCCATTTGCAACTTTTAGATATATTAAGGAATTAGATGGATATTCCAAATTTTTCTGTCTTATAATACTGCTTTCAGGAATAGGAATTTATTCTTATGGAAGTGCTTTAAACTATTTTTTGAAATTTTATAAAAAAGTTTCTTCTGATACAATTGGAACTTTTGTTATGTGTTCCTCATTATTTGCATTTTTTGGAACTGCATTTTTGCTGGGGAAATTATTAAAAAAGTTTAAAGAAAAAAGTATTTATAAATTTTTGATTTTTGTTGGGATAATATTAATGGCAGTGATTTTGTTTAGAGTTAAATTTGGTGTAACTCCATATCTTTTGATGGCTCTTTATACAATGACTTATGAGATTGTACGTTCGCTTGGAAATACGATTATTGCTCAGAGATATAAGGAAAATCAGGGGAAGATACTGGGAGTGGCATCTGCAGTGGGTTCGCTTGGAACTGCTATAGGTTCGCTGTTATCAGGACATTTATTAAATTTTAACCCTTTTTTGCCGTTTATTGTGAATATTATTGTAATGTTTTTTGTATTAGTTTTAATTTTAGTAAAAAAATTGTAATTTTTTTCGTTTAAGTATTTGTTAAATTAAATTAATATGGTAAAATTAATATAGAATAGAAAAATTTTTGGCAATATTTAATTCAAAATAAACTGTCAAAATAAAAGAAATTAAAATTATTTAAATAAAAATTTTAGGAGGCGTACCATGGAATATATGAAAAAATACGAATATTGGTTAAATTCAGAAGCTGTTGATGAAAAGGATAAGGAAGAGCTGAGAAGTCTGGCTGGAAATGATAAAGAAATTGAAGACAGATTTTTTAAGGATTTAAGCTTTGGAACTGGTGGAATTAGAGGTGTTCGTGGGATTGGAACTAACAGAATTAATAAATACGTAATTAGAAAAGCGACTCAAGGTCTTGCAAATTACATGTTAAGTTTTGATGAAAAATTGGCAAAAGAAAAAGGGATTATTATTGCTCATGACTGTAGAATTGGCTCAAGGGAATATGCTTTGAATACAGCGAGAGTTATGGCTGCCAATGGAATTAAGGCATATATTTATGAAGATTTACGTTCTACTCCTGAATTGTCATTTGGAGTAAGATATAAAGGAACTATGGCTGGAATCGTTGTAACTGCTTCGCATAACCCTGTGGAATACAATGGATACAAGGTTTACTGGGATGATGGAGCACAAGTAGTAGATCCGCATGCACCTGCTATTGTTGCTGAAGTTAATAAAATTCAGACTCTTGAAGAAATTAAAGTAATTTCTGAAGCAGAAGGAAGAGAAAAAGGATTAATTATTCAATTGGATGGAAAAATTGATGACGATTATTTAGATGCAATAAAAACACAAACTTTAAAAACAGATATTCCAGGGAAAGAAAATTTCAAAATAGTTTACACTCCACTTCATGGAACTGGTGGACGTCCAATGAAACGTATTTTATCTGATTTTGGGTACAATTTTGAAGTCGTGAAGGAACAAATTGAGCCAGATGGAAACTTTCCAACTGTAACTTATGCAAATCCTGAAGAAAAAGCTGCATTTAAACTTGGAGTAAAATTAGCTGATGAAATTGGAGCAAAAATAGTTATGGCAAATGATCCTGATGCAGATAGAATCGGGATTGCTGTAAAAGATGATAAAAATGAATGGTATTATCCAAATGGAAACCAAGTTGGATTATTGTTACTGCAGTATCTTTTAAATAATAAGAAAGACATTCCTACAAATGCAAAAGTTATTACAACAGTTGTTTCTACACCAATGATTGACGTTATTGCACCTTCAAAAAATGTTGGAGTTATGAAAACATTGACAGGATTTAAATATATTGGAGAAAAAATTAGACAATTTGAAAACAAAGAACTGGATGGAACATATTTATTTGGATTTGAGGAAAGCTATGGATATTTGATCGGAACACATGCAAGGGATAAAGATGCATTGGTAACTTCAATGGTAATCGCTGAAATGGCTGCTTACTATGATTCAATTGGAAGTTCAATTTATGAAGAATTGCAAAAATTATATAAAGAATTTGGATATTACCTAGAAGGAATAAAATCTGTCACTCTTAAAGGAAAAGATGGAATTGAACAAATGGCTGCTCTTATGAGTAACTTGAGAGAAAATGTAAAAGACGAACTGCTTGGTAAAAAGATAAAAATTAAACGTGATTTCTTATCACACAAAGAATACAACTTGGAAACAGGAGCAGAAACTGAAATAAAATTACCAAAAGAAAACGTTTTACAATTTGTTCTTGAAGACAATACTTACATTACAGCTCGTCCATCTGGAACAGAGCCAAAAATTAAATTCTACTTTAGTGTGAATGCAGATTCAAATGAAAATGTAAAAGCAAAACTTGATAAAACAATGGAAGAATTTTCAAAATTTTTAGGATTATAATTTTTTAAAGAGATCAGAAGATTACTTAAACTAAATGTCCAATTTTTGGCGGAAGTTCAGTTTTTTCTGATCTTTTTTGTTTCAGACTTGCTTAATTCTAATTTTTAAAGCAGATTGACTGTAATTATAAAAACTTTTAGAGAGAACTTGTGAAAAATGATAGAAATAAAAGAAAAAGATGTTGATGCAATATATATTCATATTCCGTTTTGTGATAAGAAATGTGAGTACTGTGATTTTTGCACGTTTGTGAGAATGGAGAAGGAATATAGAAAATATGTAGATTATTTAATTAGAGAAATTAGGATGTACCCAAAGTTTAAGTATGATACGATTTATTTTGGTGGGGGAACGCCTTCGGTATTGCCAGTTGGGATGATAAAGGAAATAATGGATGAATTGAACTGGACTGGGAATGCGGAGATTACTTTGGAATTAAATCCGACTGACATGACTTTGGAAAAATTGAAGGAAATTCGGGAAATTGGGATAAACAGGCTGAGTATTGGGATACAGAGCTTTCAGAATCACGTTCTGAAATTTATTGGAAGACAGCATAGTTCAGATGATGCGGTAAATGTGTACAAAATGGCTAGAAAAGCTGGATTTAAGAATATTACTGTGGATTTGATGTTTGGAATTCCTAATCAAAGCATTGAAGATTTACAGCGGGATTTGAACATTTTGAGAGAATTAAAGCCTGAAAATGTTTCGATTTATTCGCTTATATGGGAAGAAGGGACTGTTTTCTGGAGTAAGTTGCAAAAGGGTATTCTGTCAGAAATTGATCAGGATGTGGAAGCTCAGATGTATGAGATGATTATTGAATTTTTTAATGAAAATGGGTATTGCCATTATGAAATATCAAATTTTGCACGAATTGACAAAAATTTTGAGGAAAATAGAAATATTAATAAAAATTATAATTTAGAAAAGAGAATAGATTTTCAAAATTTTTCAGAAATTAAGAAGAATGAAGAAACATTGAAAAATGAAATATTTCAAAATATAGAAAGCTTTGAGATGATTAAGGAAAGACAAAAAAATAGTGGAAGACATAATTTGAAATATTGGAGAAATAAAAAGTTTATTGGTGTTGGAATGAGTGCAGCGGCTTATTATGGAGAAAATCGCCATAGCAATGTTCGTACATTTAATAGATATTATAAATTTCTGGATAATGAAAAATTACCGATCGATGAGAATACGGTGGAAATTGTGGATGAAATTGAAAGTGAAAAGTTGATCAGAATGCTGGGGTTAAGGCTGATTCAGGAGGGAATTGGGTATTTTGAGGATAAGAGAGTTGAAAAACTTATAAAAAATGGATTATTGGAAAAATTTATTGTGAAAAAAGTGGATTTTTCAGAAAAAAGAGAACAAAAAATTGAAAAATTTATTGATACAAAAGAAAAAGAAATAAAAAATAAAGTCAAAAATAATGAATCTTTTGATGAAAAAATGGCAGAAAAGACTTATGAAATAAGGCTTCGTTTAACAAAAAGAGGAATGTTGCTGGCAAATAATGTATTTGTTGAATTTATTTGAAAAAAAGGTTATAATAGTGTAACTGTGAAAAATATCATATTTGTACTTATAGAAAATAAATAGGAATTAATCAATTACAAAGCAAGTCAAAAAATAATAAGGAGCAAAAATGAAACTTGATAGTGTAAAAATTCAACAGAACTATGAAAAAATTTTGGAAGATATAAAAAAATATTCTCCATATCCTGAAAAAGTTAAAATTTTATTTGTAAGTAAGTATTTTGATGTCGAAGAACACAAGGCTCTGATTGAGATGGGGTATGATTACTTTGGCGAAAATAGGGCTCAGCTTTATCGGGACAAGCTAAATGAATTTTCAGATGAGAAATATAAAAATATCAAATGGGATTTTATTGGAAGGTTGCAAAAAAATAAAATAAAGTATATAATTAATAGTGTGAATTTAATACATTCGATTGATTCTTATGAACTTTTAGATGAAATAAATAAAAAAGCTATTGAAAATGACAGAATTATAAATGGATTGATTCAAGTTAATGTTTCAAAAGAAGAGTCCAAAACAGGAGTTTACATTGAAGATTTTAAAAAAGATAGCGAAAAGTATTTTTCTATGAGTAATGTAAAAATAATAGGTTTTATGACCATGGCACCATTTGAGGCAAGTGAGTCTGAAATAAATGATTATTTTTTAAATATGAGAAAACTAAAAGAAGAATACCAAAAGCAGCATGATTATATTACTGAGATTTCTATGGGAATGTCGAATGATTATGTAGAAGCCTTGAAAAATGGGGCTACTATAATTAGAATAGGAAGTAAGTTATTTGAATAGGAGGTTATACTTTGGGACTTAAAAGAAAAATAATGGAATTTTTTGGCGATGATATTGAAGATGATGATGATGAGTTATCTGAAGAATTGTCAAATGATGAAAGAAAAGAAGTGGCAGTAGAACAGCCGTCACAAACTCAACAGGCAAAAGTTCAACCAAAACCAGCAGTAAATCGAGTTGAACAAGAAAAACAACCAGAAGAGAAAAAAGGCATTGGAAGTCTTTTTGGAGTAGGAAAAAAGGAGGAAATTACAAAAATGGCGTCGTCAAAAGTGAGCTATGTTTCGATTATCAGACCAAAAGTTTTTGAAGATTCGAGATTAATTGCTGATGCAATAAAAGAAAATAAAGTTGTAACATTCAGTTTGGAATTTTTAGAATATGAAGTGGGACAAAGAGTAATAGATTTTGTGAGTGGAGCTGCTTATGCAATGAATGCACACCTTTCAAAGGTTACTGATAAAGTTTTGACTTCTATTCCAGTTGGAATCGACTATGAAGACATTGATGCTTCATTAGGAGAAGAATCAAGAGACAGTAACTTATTATAATACAAATAAGTTAATTTTGGAATTTAGCTGCTTTTTATGGGTTTTTCTCATTTAAAGCAGTATTTTTTAATAATTTATTTTAATACTAAGTCCATTAAAAAAATAGAAATAAAATTTTATAATAATTAATTTGATAGCTTTGCAAAAAAAATGAAATTTAATTCTTAAGTATTTATCCTAATGATTAAATTTAATTAAAGGATATTTTAATAGTTACACAGGTCGTATAATAACATAATCATGTAAAAAAAATGATTTTAATTTCATGAATGTTTGATTTTTGATCTTTAAATAGGAAATAATATAAATATGAAAATAAAAGAAAATGGAGAGAATAGATAAATGGGAATAATTTTTACAATAGTAATTTTAGGGGTAATAGTATTTTTGCACGAATTGGGGCATTTTGCGACAGCTAAATATTTTGGAATGCCTGTTTCAGAGTTTGCAATTGGGATGGGACCTAAGATTTTTTCAGTGAGAAAAGGGGAAACGGTTTATTCGATTAGGGTTCTTCCTCTTGGAGGATTTGTTAATATAGAAGGGATGCAGCCTGAAAATTTTGATTTAGAAAGGTTTAAAAAGGAAAAAACTGACGAGATTATTGAGGAACTGAGAAATGAAAAAGGATTAAGTGAAAAATCTGATGAAATTGAAAGCGAAGAATTTGTCAATGAAGTGTCGAAAAGGCTGGATGAGAATGTGGAAAAGGAATTGAAAAAGCAGGAAAATATTCAAAAAAATGGATTTTTTGCCAAGTCGCCGTTTAGCCGTTTTGTTGTACTTATTGCAGGAGTTATGATGAACTTTATTTCTGCCTTGATTGCCTTATTTGTGATGCTTTCAATAACAGGAGTGATGCCTATAAAATATACAGCGCCAGTTGTTGGAGAAATTCAGGTAGATTCCAGAGCAAAGGAGAAATTGAGAGTAAACGATAGAATCTTGGCAGTTAATGGAGAAAATGTGTCAAACTGGGTGGAAATGTCGGAAAAAGTTTTGAAAATTAGTCAAAATTATAAAGATGAAGATGTAAGTTTGAAAATTTTGAGAAATGATAAGGAAATTACAGAAAATGTGAAATTGACGTATAATAAAGAAGCGAAGGCAAATTTACTTGGAATACAGGTTTTATCGCAAAAGACGAATATTAATGAAAGAATAAAAATGAGTTTTGTATTATTTCGGGACTATTTTAAACTGACACTTGATGGTGTGAGAATGCTTGTAACTGGAAAAGTGGCAATGAAGGAAATGACAGGACCTGTTGGCCTGCCAAAGATTGTTGGGCAAGCTTACGGACAAGGCGGATTTTTTGCATTGCTTGTAATATTTATTCTTATTTCAATAAATATTGGAATTATGAATTTGCTACCTATTCCAGCACTTGATGGAGGAAGAATAATATTTGTTATTCCTGAATTTTTTGGAATAAAAGTTAATAAAAAAATAGAGGAAAAAATACATGTAATTGGAATGATATTTTTGCTTGTATTGATGTTGGTTATTGTATTTTTTGATGTTACTAAATATTTTTAAAAAAATTTGAACATACCCGTGTTGTGTAATAAAAAATGGTAATTTAATAGTTAAAATAAATGTGTTATATTTTCAGTTTAATAAAACTAAAAAAGTTGTTAATTTTACCTTGTTATATTTCAGCCTCACAGATTTTAATATACCTGTGGGGTTTTTGTATTGTAGTAAAAAAAGAATTTGGGAAATAAAAGAGAAGTGTGTTAAAATGAGAATAGAAAGATATGTGGCGGCTGGGAAAGGAGTGTTTACAGAAATGAAAAATTATAAAGAATTAGAAAAAATATTATTTTCAATGGATGGAAAAAGTTATTTGGCGTATAAGTCACTTAAAGGGGAATATAAATTTGAAAAGTATATTCTTGCGATTGATCATGTGCAGTCAGATCCTTATGCTCCGCCTTCAAAAATGAGAGTTATAATGGATAGAAAAATTTGTGGGATTCCTTATGAGCTCACGGATACGAAGGATAAGAATATTGCAGTTTCGGATTTTCTTACGAGAAATTTTTATAGGGAAATTCAGAAAAGTGGGAATGACAGTACAGGAACTGGGGGAAGTGGAAGAATTTTTATTGACAGGTGCAGACAGGAAATTTTGGAAAGAACTTCAGTTCTGATAAAGGGAGATAAAGTTGAAGTGAGGTTTGAAATGGGTATGCCTGCGAGAGGCAGACGGATAATGGGAAAAGCTGCACAGAAAATTATTTTTGAGCAGCTGCCTGAAATTGTGGAAAAATCCATTATTTATGATAATTTGAATAAAAAAGCGTTAAATGAGCAGGTAATTCTAGTGCTGGATCAGGAATATGCGAGAAAAATGTTGAAGGAAAAAGGGCTTGTTGCATTTGTGGCTAATGATTCTGTGCTTCCACGTGAAAGTGGAGTTTCGGATAGACCTATGAAAAATGCAGTTAAGTTTAAAAGTCCAGAAAAATTTGAGATTACATTAAAACTTCCAAGTGGGAAAGAAATAAGCGGAATGGGAATTCCAAAAGGAATTACGCTAATTGTGGGTGGAGGTTACCACGGAAAATCCACGTTGCTTGCAGCACTTGAAAGAGGGGTTTACAATCACATTGCTCAAGATGGGCGTGAATTTATAATTTCTGAATCGGATGCGGTAAAAATACGTGCGGAAGATGGAAGAAATGTGGAAAAGGTGAATATAAGCGGATTTATCAATAACTTGCCACAAAATAAGGATACAAGGGCTTTTTCAACTGAAAATGCGAGCGGAAGCACGTCGCAAGCGGCAAATGTGGCAGAAGCACTGGAATATGGGACTTCTTTACTTCTAATAGATGAGGATACTTCGGCTACTAATTTTATGATTCGTGACGGAAGAATGCAAAAACTTGTGGTAAAGGAGAAAGAGCCGATAACACCGTTTATTGACAGGGTAAAGGAACTTTATGACAATTTTGGAGTTTCTACGATATTGATTGTCGGTGGTTCTGGAGATTATTTTGATGTGGCAAATCACGTTATAATGATGGATGAATATGTGCCAAAAGATGTAACGGAAAAGGCGAAGGAAATTGCAAAATTGGATGAAAACAAGAGAGAATTTTCTTCAAATGATAAATTTCAAGGAATTACACAGCGTATTCCACTTAAAAAAAGTTTTTCGCAGTCAGGAAAACTGGATAAAACAAGAGCCAAAGGGAAATACAGCATTCTATATGGAAAAGAATTAATTGATATTTCAGGGCTGGAGCAGCTTGTGGATGACAGCCAGACAAACTGCATTGCCGTAATGATTGACTATTTTAAAAATAAGGTGCTGGATGAAAAACTGACACTTTTGCAAGCGGCTGACAGGATTTATGAAAGAATTGAAAAAGAAGGGCTTGATTCAATTTCTTCGTACACAGGGCATCCAGGAAATTTGGCATTACCGAGAAAGCAAGAATTTTGTGCGGCGGTGAATAGGTATAGGAAATTAAAGATAAAATAGTTTACTTTTAAATTTTTACTTTATTTAATAATTTTATCAATTAAATTTGAAATAAAAAATATTGTAGAGGAAGTGATGGCTATGAGAACGAAGGTATTGGTGTTTGTAGGTTTGCTTTTGGTAAGTGTATTGGGAATTTCTAGTGAAGTATTCTTAAGTAATCGTTCCCCATTTTATAATTATTTGATACATGCAAAAGTATTTGATTATGGGCAAAATATTGTTTCTATTGAGATTGATACAAAAGGGCAAGGGAAAAATATTCAAAATAAGCAAATTGAAAAAGATACATTTAAAGTTTTTGCTAAAGGAACTTTGCCAAAAGACGCTGGAATTGTGCTAGACGATAAGACTAAATCCTCGGGGACATTTGAAGTTGAGAGGGAAATTGAGAATATTTATGTGAATGACAAGGGAAATATTGTTATTAACTTGAAATATGGGAAAGATGTGGCTGGAGCAAACACTTTGAGTTATGTTACTGGGGATGTTTCTCGAAATGTATTGATGGACTTGGAGTATAGGGTGGAGCAAAAAAAGGAAATAAAGGGTTATAAAGCAGGATTTTATAGACAAGGGAAAATTGTTGATGAGGAAGCTGATAAGTTTGTAGCAGCGAAGTCTAAAAGTGGAATGAATTATCGATATTTTAAACCTGTTAATAAAGATGATGGGAAGAAACATCCGCTTATAATATGGTTTCATGGGAATGGTGAAGGCGGATACAAGGATTATCGGAATAATGTTTCACAAAAATTGGCAAATCGTGGGGCAGTGGCTTTTGTAGAAGATAAAACACAAAAGATATTTGGCGGAGCTTATGTTGTGGCACCGCAAGTTGACGGTACTTGGTACAATAATTATAGTAAAGGGTACATAAAATCAGTGAAGGCTATGATTGATGAATTTGCTTCTGAAAATAATGTTGATAAAAATAGAATTTATGTTTTTGGAGCTTCTGCTGGTGGATATATGTCGTTTAGAATGATGATTGAATATCCAAATTATTTTGCGGCATTTAGTACAAGTGCAGCTGCTGTTGATAAAGCGGCTACTTCTGGCGTAGTTGCAACTACTACACAGGATTTGATGAAAATAAGAAATAAACCGCTTTGGATGATTCACGCACAAAATGATCCGACTATTTCCTACGAAAATACAAGTAAAAGAGTTTATGATGTTCTTTCAAAATATGGAGCAATACTTTCCTCTTATCCAAATGTAAAAATTGGTGAAACTGAGTACAATGGACACTGGAGCTGGATTTATAGTCTTAGAAATATGCCTGTGAATAATAAAGGGGAACATTTGTTTGAGTGGATGGCAAAGCAACGTTTGAAAAAATAAAAATTTTAGTTTACTAGAGATGTTAAAATGAAATTGGAAAAGACTTGCTTGGAATAGTAAATTCTGAGTTTAGTCTTTTTTGTTTATAACTTTATTTTTAATTATTTAGATAAACGAGAGTTTTTAATTAATTTTCTTGAAAAAAATTAGATTTATTGGTGAATTTGTGGTATTATAAACAATAATAGATTAAGAATAAATTTTTTAAAAGAGGAAACTTATAGATGACTGAGAAAGAGAAGGAAGTAAAAGAGAATAGAATACAAGACTTGCTTGTAAAGAGGGAAGAATATGTGAATAATGGAGAAATTGAAAAGGAAATTATTGTTTTACGGGAATTGAAGGTGTTGTTTAGACGGCTGTATGGTGAGGAAAGTGATGAGAGCGTAAAAGTGTTGACTGAATTGGGGAATGTTTTAAAATATGTTGGGAAATTTGAGGAGGCAATAAGACATTTATCTAAAGTTGAAAAAATTGTGTTAAAAAATTATGGAGAAAATACTATGGCTTTTGTGACTTGTAATGCGAATCTGGCTGAAGTTTACAGAACTATGAAAAAGTATGAAGAGGTTGAGGAAAAATATTTTAAGGCGATAAAGACTTATAAAAAGAATGATTTTAGGAATGAATATGTATTTGCAGGAATATGTAATAATCTTGGACTTTTTTTTGAAGAAACGGATAGATATAAGGATTCGGTAAAATGGCAAAAAAAAAGTTTGGAAATATTGGAAGATGCGGAAAATAGTCAAGTACAAAGTGCGATTATTCGAAGCAATATGGTAAATTCCTATCTGAAAATTGGAGAAAAAAAGTTAGCAGAAAATTGTATGAATGTAGCTCTTGAAGTTCTAGAAAAAGAAGTAGGAGAAAATAGTAATTTGTATTTTAATATTTTACATAATTTGGCAAATGTTTATTTTGAAAACAAAAGTTATAAAAAATCAGTTATATTACTGGAAAAATGTGAAAAATTGCATAAAACCATTTTTGGAAATGAAAATGAAATGTATCAAAGTATTTTGGATAAAATTTTAATTGCAAAGCAGAAAATCGCTAAAAATAAAATGGAACAGTATGTATGGAAAAACCAGAGTGTAAAAAAATTGAAAAACTAAAAAATATATAAATTTTGTTTAATAAATAATTTTGATTTGAGAAATGAAATTACAAGTAAAAATAAAGAGGAAGTTGAATATATGGATAAATTGGAAGATTTTTTGAAATATTCAGTTTTGTTTTCATATTATGGAGAACTTTTCCCCAAAAAGAAAAGGCAATATTTGGAACTTTATCTGGAGGAAAACAGCTCACTTTCGGAAATTGCTGAACAATGTGGGGTTACAAGGCAGGCTGTTTTTGATAATATAAAAAAAGGTGTTCAGAAGCTGGATGAATATGAGAATAAACTTGGAATATTTGAAAAAGAAAAGGAATTGAAGTGTAAATTGGAGCATTTGAGAAAAAATTTTACGAAGGAAAATTTGGAAAAGATAATAGAAGATTTTGAATATACAGAATAAAATTAAATTTGAAAAAGCAAAAATAAAAAATAAATTGCTATTGACAAATAGGAAAGTCAAGGTATAATGGTTATGTAAAGAATATGTGAAGTTTATAAATTTGAGTTATTACTATTTGGATTAGACAAAACTGAAATGGCGGGAAATGCTTCTAATAAATGTTTTCCCCCTTTGGTTTTGCCTTTTTTATTTAATAAGAAGGTGAAGGATGATTATTAGTAAACTGGAAAAAAAGGAGAATTTTACAAATAATGAAAATGAAATAGCAGATTACATTTTAAAACACTTGGATGAGGTACATTTGCTGTCAGCGGAGAGTCTGGCTAAAAAGGCGTTTGTGAGCAAGGCTACTGTTGTGAGATTTTGCAGAAAACTAGGGGTTAAAGGGTATAGGGACTTTCAGAGAAGTCTGGATAAGGAAGTCGAGGAAATGATGAAAATTAAAGGACTGCTTAGCGAAGAGCCTGTAAACAGTGAAACAAAATACGATGAAATTATCTCAATTATTCCATCGCTTTATGAAAGAGTTATTGGGGCTACAAAACTTAATTTGGATACACCTGTTATGGAAAAAATTATTGAAAAACTTAAAAATGTTAAGAAAATTGAGATTTATGGAACTGGAATTTCATATATATTAGCAAAATTGGCTTCATTTAAATTTATGACGCTTGGAATAGAGAGTGCGGCTTATGATGGTCTTAATGAGCATTATGTAATTTCTGCGGAAAAAGGGGAAAAAGACATGGCTCTTATTATCTCGCTTTCAGGGAATAATCCCTATATGATTAGAATTGCGGAATATTTGAAAAAAAGGAATGTATTTGTCGTAGGAATTGGGAATGGATCATCTGAAGAAATAAAAAAAGCATGTTCGGAATATATTGAAATACATGCTCCAAATTATATTTTGAGTTTTGAGATGGTGTCGCTATTTACTGGGATTAATTATGTGCTGGACATATTTTTCACTTCGCTTTTAGTGTTGAATTACTACAAAAATATAAATACTTCACTGAAAGTCAGTAAAAATTATGAGACAAATGAACCGAAAGTATCAAAAAAATAATTACAATAGACATAATTTTGAAACAATGGGGAAAATTGATAAATGCTCTTGTTTTTGTAAGATTTTAGTGTTATATTTTTAATGTAAAGAAAATTATTAAAAATATTAAATACGAAAATTTTTTAGGAGGAGATAGAAATGGGATTTAGAAAAGACTTTTTATGGGGCGGAGCTACTGCCGCAAATCAGCTTGAAGGAGCTTATAATGTGGATGGAAGAGGGCTTGCCAATGTGGATTTGTCGCCAGTTGGGGAAGACAGGCTTGCTGTGATTACTGGCGAGCGAAAAATGCTGGAATTTGACGATGAGCATTTTTATCCTGCTAAAGGGGCGATTGATTTTTATCATAGATACAAGGAAGATATTGCATTATTTGCAGAAATAGGATTTAAGACCTATAGAATGTCGATAGCATGGACTCGTATTTTCCCAAATGGAGATGAAGAAACTCCAAATGAAAAAGGGCTTGAATTTTATGAAAATGTATTTAAGGAATGTAGAAAATACGGTATTGAGCCATTAGTTACAATAACGCACTTTGATTTTCCTATTCACTTAATCAAAGAATATGGCGGATGGAGAAACAGAAAAGTTATTGATTTTTACAAAAGATTGTGTACTGTAATTTTTACTAGATATAAAGGACTTGTAAAATACTGGCTTACATTTAATGAAATTAATATTTTGTTACATGCACCGTTTATGGGAGCAGGAATTGTTTTTGAAGAAGGGGAGAATAAAAATCAGGTTTTATATACTGCGGCACACAACGAATTGGTGGCAAGCGCTTGGGCTACAAAAATTG
Source organism: Leptotrichia massiliensis (assembly GCF_900104625.1). Taxonomy (NCBI): domain Bacteria; kingdom Fusobacteriati; phylum Fusobacteriota; class Fusobacteriia; order Fusobacteriales; family Leptotrichiaceae; genus Leptotrichia; species Leptotrichia massiliensis. The sequence goes on along the minus strand of NZ_FNVZ01000004.1, from coordinate 353,204 downwards.
GGCATGAAATTGATCCGGAAAATAAAATTGGATGTATGCTTGCAGCCGGGAAATTTTATGCACTTACTTCTAAGCCTGAAGATGTATGGACTGCACTTGAAAAAGACAGAGAAAATTATTTTTTCATAGATGTGCAGGCTCGTGGATATTATCCTGCCTATGCTAAGAAATTTTTTGAAAGAGAAAATATAAACATTGGAATTACAGATGAAGATGAGAAAATTTTGAGGGAAAATCCAGTTGATTTTGTTAGTTTTTCTTACTATACAACTCGTTGTATCTCTGCTGAAGCTGATAGACTTGGAGAAGGAAACTTATTAAAAACAATGAGAAATCCGTATATTGAAGTGACAGACTGGGGATGGGGGCTAGATCCGTTAGGATTTAGAACTACAATAAACGAAATTTATGACAGATATCAAAAACCGTTGTTTGTTGTGGAAAATGGACTTGGAGCTGTTGATGTTCCAGATGCAGATGGATATGTGGAAGATGATTATAGAATTGACTATTTGAGAGATCATATAAAGGCAATGAAGGAAGCGGTTGAACTGGATGGAGTAGAACTTCTAGGGTATACAACTTGGGGACCTATTGACTTAGTGAGTGCGGGAACTGGAGAAATGAAAAAACGTTACGGATTTATCTATGTAGATAGAGATAACGATGGAAATGGAACATTGAAGAGAAGCAAGAAAAAATCATTTGACTGGTATAAAAAAGTTATCGCAAGCAATGGGGAAGATTTGGATTAGCATTTGAAATTATTTATTGAAAAATTAGTAAAAAATAAGGGGATTTTTAAAATAGTGAATCCCCTTTGCTTTTGTGTGTGAAACTTTTTAAAATGAAATTGAGAAACTTAAATAAAATTCGAATTATAGAAAAAATAAAAATGTAAAGGGAGAATTGTTATGAGTACAGCTTATGGGAATAATAGATTTAGCAAGATAAGAATCTTTTCAGGAGCACAATTAAAATATATCGCTTTTTTATCAATGTTGATTGATCATGTGAATAAGGCTTTGATATATCCTTTGCTAACAGAAAATGGATTTTTAAGATATGTGAGCGATGTATTTGATATTTTGGGAAGAGTTGCATTTCCGATTTTTATGTTTTTTCTTGTGGAAGGTTTTTTTAAAACAGGAAATAGATTCAAATATCTTTTAAATCTGATTGCTTTTGGAATTGTTTCTGAAATTCCATTTGACTTGTTCCAGTCGGCAGTACTTTTTCAGCCAAATTCAAATAACGTAATGTTTACATTGGCTTTAGCATTAGTTATGATTTGGGTTATTGATGAATTGAAAGTGCCAAAATCATATATAATTAGCCCAGTATTATGGTTTCCTGTTTCAATAATAATTGTTATAACAACTTGCCTGTTGTCCATGATTTGGGGATTGGACTATGAATACCACGGAATTTTGATTGCATATTTTTTCTATATATTTCGTAATAATCAAATATTATCAATTATAGGAGGATATCTTTCGATTGTTAAGACTCCGTGGGCTTTGTTAGGATTTGGCTTGACACTTGCTTATAACGGGGAGAGAGGAAAACAGAATAAAATTTTGAATTATTTGTTTTATCCTGTACATTTATTAATTTTGGGGTTATTGAGGCTGTGTTTTAAAATAGGAATTTAGAATGGAGAAATGGAGAAAAAATGAATAGAATGATAAGAGCGTATGGATTGTTAATATTACTTACGATATTGGCAGGTATGGAATTAGCACTTTTGGTAAAGATGAATGTAGGAGTTGGACCTTGGGATGCGATGGCACTATCTTTTTCGTTTTTGACAGGAATAAAAATGGGAACAATAGCGATAATATGTAATTATTTATGTGTATTGGGACAACTTATTTTACTAAAAAAGGAATTTAAAAAGATAAATTTTTTACAAATACCTATTTCTATGTTGCTGGGATATTCAATTAATTTTTTTGTATATGTAGTTTTTAAAAATATGGCATTTAATAATTATATTTTCAGAATAACAACTAATATTATAGTACTTGTATCAGTTGCCTTTACAATGGGAGCAATAGTAGTTTTGGGATTGCCGACATTTGCTTTGGAAGGTTTTTGCAGTGCGATTCATGCAAAAACTGGTATTCCGTTTGCAAAGTTTAGGCAATGGGTAGATTTTTTCTGTGTTGGGCTTGTAGTTATTTTGACACTTATATTTCCTATAGAATGGAGTTTGCGTGAAGGTACGATAATTAGCATGATTCTTTTTGGACCTTTACTTGGAATATTTATGCCAAGAATTGAAAAACTCTATGAAAAATGGGATTTAGTTGATGGAAAAAGTCAGATTGAGAAGGAAATAGAAGGATTGGAATAAAAGATAAATTTTATAAAAAATATTGAAGGAGATTAGTTATGAAAATAAATCATGTAGCAATTTATGTAAAAGATTTGCAAAAAACAAGGGAATTTTATGAGAAATATTTTGAAGCAAAGGCAAATGAGAAATATCATAATAAAAATACTGGATTACAGACTTACTTCCTAACTTTTCCAGATAGTAAAGCACGGCTTGAAATAATGTCACGTCCTGAACTTTCGGAAAGAAATGATAAAATAATGAATGAAGGCTTTATCCATCTTGCTTTTAGCGTTGGAAACAAAGAAAATGTCGATAAATTGACAGAAAGACTTGTAAATGATGGATTTAGATGTTTAAGTGGGCCTAGGACGACTGGAGATGGATATTATGAAAGTGTTGTTGAGGATTGTGAAGGAAATTTGATTGAAATAACAGAATAATATTAATTTATAAAGTTAGGGGAATATGCTTCAATAAAGGACAGATGAGATTGAATTTTAATTTTCAGGAGACTTTGGAAGTAAACTTTGATGTTCTGTCCTTTGTTTTTCTTAATATTGTTATTTTTTTCATTTTATGATAAACTATACTCAAACTTTTTAAAATTAAATAAGTAAAATTAAATAATTTTGGAGTTTGATTTTAAATTTGTAAATTTTAAGAAACATTTTTTGGGGGAAAAATGATGGGGGATAATAGAGAAATATTGACTTTTAGACAAAAGTTATCTGAAGAGCAGGAAAAGGGGCATAGAGAAAGGCTAAGACAGAGATTTTTGTCTGCAGGAATTAAAGGCTTCTTAGATTATGAACTTTTGGAACTTTTGTTAACATACACGGTTATTAGAAGAAATTGTAGAGGAATTGCAAAAAAATTGTTAGAAAAATACGGAGATTTGTATACGATTTTACGTCAATCTGAGGAGGAATTACAGAAAAATAAGTATATGACACAAAGAACTGTTGTATTTTTAAAACTTTTGTTTGAAATTATAGAAAATGAACTTTATAAAAAAATACATAATAAAAAAATTAATATATCAAGTAATGTAAAATTATTGAATTATCTAGAATATTCCCTTTTAAAAAGGGATGTAGAAGTATTTAAAGTATTGTTTTTGAATACACAAAATGAACTTGTTAAGGAAGAAGAGCTGTTTTATGGAACTATTGATAAAAGTACAGTTTATATTCGTGAATTAATAAAAAAAATATTAGAATACAATGCAAAAGGTGTAATTTTGGTACATAATCATCCAGCAGGTTCATTAAAACCGTCAGAATCAGATATAATATTGACAAAAAAAGTAAAAGAAGTATTTGAAAATATGGAAATACGCTTGGTTGACCATTTAATAATAAGTGAAAAGGGATATTTTAGTTTTTTAGAAGGTGGAATTTTATGAAAATAATAAATATTAAATTTAGAAAAACAAAAAAAGTTTATCCATTTATGATAAACGATAAAGAAGATTATAAAAAAGGTGATCACGTACTTGTAGACACAATTCGTGGTGAACAGATTGGAATAGTTTTGGGACTTGCTTTAAATAAGGAACAAAGTGAACAAGATGATTTAAAAATTAGAGAAGTAAAAAGAAAATTATCAAATAAAGAGATTGAAAAGTTAAAGGAACTTGATAAAAAAGCAGACGAAGCCTATTTTAAATGTAAAAAAATAGTAAAATATCTGTTGCCAGAAATGAACCTTGTCATCGGAGAATACACATTTGATGAAAGCAAACTGATATTTTATTTTACAGCGAACAATAGACTTGATTTTAGGGAACTTGTGAAGGAAGTAAACAGGACATTTAAAAAAAGAGTGGAATTTTATCAAATTAAGACAAATGATGAAGGTAGAATATTGTCAGCATTTGGGAAGTATGGACGGGAAATTTACTGGTAAACTTAGAAAAAAATTATATTTTAAAGAGAAATATCAGTTAAGGAAAATTTTTTGAAAAAAGTAGTTGAAATATTGAATAAAATGTGCTATACTAATTGAGTAATAAAAAAATTTGTGGTCGCATAGCTCAGTTGGGAGAGCACCTGCCTTACAAGCAGGGGGTCATTGGTTCGAGCCCAATTGTGACCACCATTTTTATGGAGGTGTAGCTCAGTTGGTTAGAGTGCTTGCCTGTCACGCAAGATGTCGCGAGTTCGAGTCTCGTCACTTCCGCCATTTGCCCAGATAGCTCAGTCGGTAGAGCAAGGGACTGAAAATCCCTGTGTCCGTGGTTCGATTCCGCGTCTGGGCACCATTAAAACAATTAAATTTGAAATATATAGTGCAAATCAGTGTTTATGCTGAAATGCACTTTTTTCTTTTATTTATGGTACTTTGCAGTTGGAGTGTACCCAAAATCTTGGACAAATAATTTGAAAACTAGTTTCCTATTTGTTAAAATATAGTTAAGGAGAGGAATTTGATTATGAACAAGAGAAGTAAAAGGTACACAGATGAATTTAAAATGTTAATTTTAGAATTGCTGGAAGATGGAAGAAAAAATCATTAGGAAATGAATATGGGGTAGCAACGGCAACAATCAGAAAATGGGAAAAAGAATTTAAAGGAATCATAGATAAAAAATACAATGCTAACGAAGCTTTAAATGAAATCATGGACTTAAAAAGGAAACTGCAACAAGAAATGGATAAAAATAAAAAATTAGAAAAAGACCTGGAACAAAAGGAATTAGATATTGACATATTAAAAAAGGCATCAACCATATTGATGAAAAAATAAGGACTGTTGACAAGTACGTATTAGTAAAGACTTTATTCAATGAGTTTAATGTTTCAAAATCAATAATAATTAATTTAATAGGCATTAAAAAAAGCAGCTATTACTACTGGGTTAAAGAGGTCAAGACACAAAGGGATATAGAAAATAAAATTTTGTACGATATAATAAAATCAATATGGCAAGACAGCAGAAAAACTTACGGAGCAGTAAGAATTCATAAAAAACTAAGAAAGTTAGGATTAGAAGTAAATATAAAACGAGTCAGAAGATTGATGAAGAAAAATCAGATAAAGTCAATAATTCATAAAAAATTTAGAAATTATAACAAATCAGACGACATGAAAGAAACAGCAAGAAATATTTTAAAAAGAAATTTTGATACAGAAAAATTAAATGAAAAATGGGTAAGTGATATAACATATATTTGGACAAGAAAGGACGGGTGGTGCTACTTATCAAGTATAATGGATTTGCACAGCAGAAGAATAATATCACATAAGGTTGGAAAATTTATGGATATAAAATTAGTTATAGATACCTTAAAAATGGCGATATATAAAAGAGGGGATACAACCAATCTCATAATACATACAGATAGAGGAAGCCAGTATATGAGTAAAGAATATCGTAAATTTTGTGCAAAAAAAGGTATAAGCATATCTTAGAGCAGAAAAGGAAATCCTTATGATAATGCCTGTATAGAATCATTCCATGCAACATTGAAAAAAGAATATGTACATAATGAAAACTTTGAAAGTCTAGAAAGTTTAAGAAGTAGAATGTACGAGTATATAGAAATATGGTATAATAACAGCAGAATACACAGTAAAATAGGATTTACAAGTCCGAATGAATAAGAAGAAAGCATAAAGAAAGGAAACAAAGAAATTGCTTAAAAATAGTCTAAATTTTGGGGGACACTCCAGTATAAGTTTCACTATAATATTAATTTCAGAAGAATTACTTTTGTGAAAAAATTTTCCACAGCCTGTTAGAAAACAAAAAAATAGTAATAATAAAAATACCCCTTTTATATTTTTCACAAAATACCCCACCTTTTATTTTATTTATTAATACAAGTCTTACTATTTTTCAAAACATTAAAATTTCAAAAAATATATCTAAATTTATTATAACAAAAAAGACTGGAGTATACCAGTCGAATTTTATTAAATTATATTTTTACTTTTTGTTACACTTGACAAAGAGCTTTTTTTAAACTTCTATTTATCTTTATTAACATTTCTTAAATATAAAATCCCGCCATAAGGAACTAATTTCAGTTCTTTTATTCCCGGTCTTTCAAGAATAATATGAGTAATTTCACCGTAGCCCATTTTTGCTGCAGGATTTTCTTTCTCATATATATTTTCAGCTTTGATTAGAGCATCCGTTCTGATGTTAATATCTTTTGTTTCAGAGGCAATTTTTATAAGTTTGTCATATTCAGAATTAGAATAAGAACCGTAATTATAAGGATTGTCTGATACAAATCTTTCAAGATAAAGTATCGGATCACTAAATCCTAACAAAATTTCGTTTTCAATAATATCAAAATCTTTTTTTCTTGATTTTAAAATTAAATCCTTATGAGACACTCTTGTAACTTTGACATCTATTCCAAGATGTTTTTTTAAATTTTCTGAGAACCTGTCAATGGAATTTTCTTTAATAGCAATATTTAAAACAGGCATTTTACTTATTCCTAATTCTTTTAATCCCTCATCTAATAATTCTTTTATATTTTTGTAATGATAACTCCCACTTTCAGCTTTTCCATTTTTTGCAGCTAAAGCAGAGAAATTTTTGCCATTAATACTGATGTATCCTGGAACAAATCCGTATTCTCTCCTTGTTTCTCCTACCATTACAGCATCTATAGCCTTTCTGACCTTAGGATTACTTAATGCTTTTACTTTAGTATTGAAAACATAATAATGAGAAGAACCTGTAGATAATCTCTGTGTTTCTTTCATGTCATTTTTGAGCTTGGTTCTTGAAAAGAATTGAGAATATACAACAGTTGCATCTATTCCTTTACTTTCAGCAATTCTTTTATGGTCGTCTCCGTCCCATAAACCGCCATAAACATTGATTTTATTCATTTTTATATTACTGCTGTTCCAGTAATTTTTATTTTTTTCCAATAATAATTTTCTTTTTCCTATACTTTTTATGATATAAGGTCCTGAATATAAAATATTTTCAGGTATTTTTCCGTATTTTTCTCCCAATTTCCCGAAAAATTCCTGATTTAAAGGTGAAAATTCTACTTTTGTCATTAACATATCAAAATATCCTATCGGCTTGGTTAGTTCCAGTTCAATAGTTTCATTATTATCCAATATTTTTATCCCTACATTTTCGGCTTTTACCTTTCCTTCATAAAATTCTCTCCCGTTCTTTATAAGAAAAAGAACATCCGTATTCGGAGATATTATTTCAGGATTCAGCATTCTCAACAATGCAGTTTTAAAATCTTCAGCTTTTATAGGAGTTCCGTCAGAATATTTCAATCCTTTTCTCAGATGAAAAGTCCACTTGGTTTTATCCTTGCCTGTTTCCCATTTTTCTGCCAGTCCGGGAACTATTTTCCCATTTTCATCAATTCTGACGAGTCCTTCAAATAAAAGGTCAAAAATATCAGCAGCTTCATAATTTCTGATATTTTCAGGGTGTTTATCATTAAGCAGCTGAGCATCGTAAGATTCAGGAAGAAACAGATGTACTAAATTAAAAGTATCAGGAGTACTTTCAGCAACATTATATTCAAATTTAGCCCCACTAATTGTGTCCACAATTGTATTAAATATATTTTTTTCTGTCTTATTTTCAGAATATGTTCCTGTCTTACTTTCAGAACATGATAAATTGAATACTCCTAATAATAATATAAAAATTGTATACATTTTTTTCATTTTATTCACCCTCTCTATTTTTTTTAGCAAAAATCAGCAAAATTCCTAAAAATATTATTACAAATAAATTTACACAGAAATACATATTAAATATCTCAATGTATAAATTTTTATACCTCAACACAAATTTTAAGAAATGAATAAAAAGCTTAAATTCATGCCCCACTTTAAAAGAGTAATTTTTATACAAGTTAGAAAGTTCCATTATAAAATTGATTCCTAATAATCCTATTATTGAAACAATGGCAGTATAAATTATTCCTATTATTCTGTGTTCATACAATTTCTTTTCGTATGTTTTTACTGAAAATAAAAAGACTACTGAAAAAAATGCAGTTGCTGATGTTGCTATTACTCCTGAAGGAATTCCGGAAAATAAAAACAGCATTATTTTCTGAATGAAAGTAAAGTTGAGTTTCATCTGTTTAAGAACTTCAGATGTTCCAATAATCGAATTTATAATAATTAAAACTCCTATGAAAATTATTACATAATACTTTATTTTATGAGATAATTCCATACTATTTTCATTAAAATATTCTTTTGTTATTTTTATAGAAATAATAGCTGATACAATTATTACAATAAGAGAAAATAATGTAAATATTGCAGCTAGCATTGTTATTTTTTCTTTTACATCTGTACCACTAAATTTCATTATAAAAGAAAGGTAATATTGCATATATATCATTCTCTTAAATAATACAAGAAAAACTGCTAAAACGACTATACCTGTTATTTTCATCAATCCTTGAAATAGACTGCTGATATTCTCTTTTTCAAAATCTTCAAATTTTTCATTTAAATCATTTATTTTCATATATTCTTTTACCTCCGGAAATATATATTTTTTTATTTATTTTCTATTCTTATGTAATATTAGCAGTAAAAGATTAAAATAAAATGAGATTTTTGATTTTTAAACTTAGCAAGGATCCTTTTCTCTTAAAATAGAAAACCTGTCTTTTCTATTTTGTATAGAAAAGAAACTTATAAAGATAAAAGGAGAAAAACATATAAAGATGGAAAAATAAAATAAATATACAGAGCCACTGATTAACTTCCCCAAAAAGTTGGACAAATTTAATTTAACTTACTAACAAGAATTGATTTTTGCTTTATACAGAAATCAATTTTTTTATTTATAAGAAAATTAAATTCATATTTTTTAGGTATTTACTGATATATTTGATAATTTTAAAAGAGGCGTCAGCCTCTTTTCCTCTTCTTTTATCAAAATAACTATATAAATGTCTACGACAAAATATCCAACCTAGTTGGATTAATAAAATATTAATAGTATTTTTTGAGGGGCGGATATCTGTAATGATAAAATTCCCATACAATCATTTTAACCTTGCTGACTTTTGTTCTTATAAATCATATCTAAAAATAGAAAATGTATATTATATTTGGAATTTACGTTAAAGAAAACTAATTTCCTGTTTAATTGTTCACAGTTTTGGGAACACTCTAATTTTTAAAATTTTTACTTATCTAAAATAGATAAATATAAATCTAGTTTCTGATTTAAATACCTAGCAAACATATCTGACATTGCTGATATATTGTGCTTTACATGATATTCATCAAAAGCTTCATAATATCTCAGTCGATCAGTAAACTTGATATCTATAGGTGGATATTCCTCCTTCATAAGTTCTAAATTTATTAATAATCTTCCAGTCCTTCCATTTCCATCAATAAAAGGATGAATACTTTCAAATTCTATATGAAAACGAGCAAGTTTAGTTACAATGTCTTCCTTGCTGTTTTTATAACGTTCCAATAATTCTTCCATTTTCGGAATAATTAGATACGGTTGTACGGGTTCATGAGCTGCTCCCATAATTCTAACAGGAACTCTACGGTATATTCCTCTATCCTCTTTCTTATCAGCCAATATCAAATAATGAATATCCTTAATTACTTTTTCGGATATTTCAACATTTTCACTAACAAGTTTTCTTACATACTCAAAAGCTTCCTTGTGTCCAATTACTTCCAAATGCTCCTTTAATGATTTTTGGTTAATGGTAAGCCCTTTAAGAATCATGTCTGTTTCACGTAAAGTTAAAGTGTTCCCTTCAATTGCATTTGAGTTATAGGTATATTCTGTTAAAAATTCTTCATTTAATCTTTCCAGTTCCCCTTCTGTTAAAGGTCTCCTTGCTTTAAGATTGCTTAATTTTTCTTCTAATATTTGAATGAGCGTTCCTGTAATTTTATATCTTCCATCAGTTGGTTTTATTGCATCATATGGTATTTTCCAAGTTCTTCCTTCTTGATATGCACCAGGTATTTTCCCTTCAGAGCATAAAACTCTTACTCTTCTATCAGATATTCTCCATTTTTCAGAAGCTTGTTTAACTGTAATATACATAAAATCCCTCCAATCTTTTCATAGTATACTATTTTATCGGAATAATATCAATACTATTGGAATGAAATATATTGATTGTCGGAACAGTATTTTTTTGAAAAATTTGAAACAAAAGTTAAAATTATTTCTGATGGTATAAAAGAAAGATCAATTCAGGAAGAATTAGCAGAAGATATTATTTCCATAATTCATTTATTTAGTGAAAAACTTTACGGATTGAGATCTGCTTTTATTTTGATTATGTGCAGCAGTTCTCTCCCTAACCGTATTTTCCAGCTCAATATCCAGATTAATCTTAAAATCATTCCACCAGCCAGTCGTTTGCTTTAAAATTTTGGAGTGTACCCAAATCTTGGACAAATAATTTTTGGTACACTAAAATAGTATTCAAAATGGGACTTTTTCATAATCTATGCTTTCCAAAGAAAAAATATACATTGTTTAGTTTAATTTCAGATAATCCTTGTTGTAAAAAATAGAGCTTTTTTATTAGGAAAATAAATTTATTTTTAACATAGGAGTAAAATTATGAAAAGAAATTTTAAAAAAGTAACTGAAATTTTACTGGCAACTTACTGACAACTTTTATATTTCAAATACCCATTTTTAGCGAAATAATTATGCGTGGGCACCATTATTATTGATTTTAAACAAATTTTTCATAATATTGCAAAATACAATTCATTAGAAATAGTGAATTGTATTTTTTTTGAAATATTGTTTATATAATTATTAAGAATAGGAGTATTATTATGTGTAAAAAAGTTTTTATAGATACAAATATATTTATTGGTGAAAAATTTATGTTATCAAATGATAAATTTGAAAAGTTAAAAACATATATTGAAAACGATAAAAATAATATTGTTAAATAATGAAATAACAGAAAGAGAATTAGAAGTTCATATAATCAAAGATGTAAAAGAAGTAATAAACAGTTATAATAAAGTATTAAGCAAAAGTCCTTTTTTAGAAATATTAAGCGAAACTCCGATTAAATTATCTGCTGAAGATGAAACATACATAATTTCTTTTCTTAAAACAGAATTGATAAAATTTTTTGATGATTCTATAAAATTATCTTTAGAAGATGTAGATATAAAATTAATATTAGAAGATCATTTTAACTTAAACTTACCATTTGAGAAGACAAAGCAAAATGAATTTAAGGATGCTTTTGTTGCACAAATAATAAAAAAATATCAAAAAAAGAATAACGAAAAAATTTATATTATTTCAAAAGACGACGGATTTAGGAAAACGTTTGACAATAATGATCAAAACTTTATAATTTTTGAAAATTTATCAAAATTTATAGAAGAAAAATGGCAAAAAATAACAGATATAAAAAACGGATATGGAGATCTGCTGTTTGCAACGGATAAAGTGACTAAAAATGTAGCTGCACCGTTGATAAAATATATTTATAATGACATAAATTCTTCAAATCATAAAGTAACAGTGCTTGTTGGACACGATTCGAATGTAACTGCTATGCTTTCTGCGTTAGGTTTTAAAGATTATAAATTGGAAGAACAAGTTGAAAAAACTCCAATTGGTGGAAAAATATTTTTTGAAATTTGGAAAGATAAAAAAACAAATGAAAGAAAAGTAAAAATTGAGTATGTGTATCAAACATTAAGCCAGATAAGGGAAACAAAGAGACTAACAAAGGAAAATCCGCCAAAACATACAATTTTAGAAATGAAAAACTGTAAAATCGATAAGGAAGGATATTGTCCATATTCTAGATTTATGACAGAATTAAAAAAATTTAATTAAATATTTAAATCAAAGAAAAAAATTATTTGAACTACATCTAAACTATTATAACAGGATAGGAGGTGTAGTTTTTTTATTTTTTTGCTCTTCAGTATCGTAGAGTAATTGCATATTAAATTTTTCTCTTTATGAAATCCTTTATTTATGGAATAAAATGAATAAATTGACTTTTTTATAAAAGAAAAATTAAATATTGAGTCAACCCCTTTAAAAATAAATCATTCGGACTTATGAATTTTTTTTCTTGCGATTGCCTTGCAGTATCGTATAAAAAAATGACAAAATTGAAAAAATATAGTATAATGTATGATATTATGTAAAAGTTTTGTGAATTTATAGATATATACTAAATTTTTTCAAATATTGAACTAATGAAATGTGATAGCTATTTAGGTTCATTGGATAAAAAAATTTAAGAAAATAAAATTTTTAGAAAGGAAGACGAAATGAATAAAAGAAAAATCGAGGGTATAATTTGGTTTGTTGTGGGGTTTATATTGGTTTTATTGATGGCGAATAAATCCAGTATGTTAAGTGATAATGTTGGAGAAAATATTTTTGCACTGATACTAAGTGGAATTACGTTGTTTTTTGGAAAAATGACATGGTTTATAGCGATAGGTTCAATGATATATGGAATAATAATATTTTTTTATGAAAAAATTGAATTTCATATAACACAAGGAAAAATAGTTGCACTTATCGGATTATTTTTAAGCTGGTCGATGATTTTAATAAGAGGTTCTGTTGTCAAAGGGAATCCACTGGCAAATACTTTTACTGAGGCTGGAAGAAAATTGCTGGAGATAGGGTTTAATCGTGAGAGTGGAGGTATTCCAGGAGCGTTACTTTCAATGCCGTTTTATAGTGTTTTACATTTAAAAATTATGTTAATTGGTTTAATAGTTTTAGTGATAGCTTTCTTAGGTTGGTTAGTTAAGGATATGATTGAGCTGGGGTATGAACTTTTGAAAGAAGTTATGAAATATTATAAAAGTGACGATTATAAAGAGAAAAAGAGAAAGTTGGCTGCGAAAAAATATGCTGAAAATTTGAAAAAGACAGATTATAAGCGTTATCAGCGAGAAATGTTAAAAGCAAAAATTATACAATCAAGAAACGAAAAATTAAGTTTTGAAATTGCCAAAAAGCCAAAGGATAATTTTTTACAAAAGACGGAAGTTTATTCAAAAGAAGAACTTGCTGAAAAAGAAAAAGAATGGATTGAACTTTTTGAAGAGAAAGAAAAAGAAAAACAAAGTAATTTACAAAATATGAAAAAAAATTCAAATGAACAGAAAAATGATGTAAAAGAGTCTGAACTTAAATTGGAAAATATTGTAAAACCATCGGAAAATGTGAAAAGTTCTGAAACAGTAGAGGAACAAAATGAAAAAACAGCAGATTCTGAAAAATTTGAAGATAAAAAAGAAGAAACAGAAGAAAATAAAAAAATAGAGAAAAAGGTAGAAATAAAAGAAAAAGCTGAGAAAGAAGATAAGAGAGAACCTAAATTGGAAATTGTAACACCATTAAGGCGAGAAATGATAAATTCCGCACAAATGGATCCAAATTTTCAGGAGTTTCCCAAACTTGAGGCATTTGAGAATCCAGAGGTTGTAGAAAAAGGGTTTGAAGAAGAATTAAAAAAAGTGAATGCGATGTTTGACAATAACAAAGGATATGATGATGTTGTGAAAAAATCAATTTCTGAAATTTTTAAATCAAAACCTATGGATTTGAAAAAGAAAGAACAAATAGAAAAAAGCATAAGAGAAAATGTGAGTCATTTAGAAAATGTTTTAAAGGAATTCGGTGTAGAAGCAAAAGTTGTGAATTATGAATACGGACCTACTATTACAAGATATGAAATTATTATTCCGAAAGGCGTGAAAGTAAGTAAAGTTACTGGGCTTTCAGATGATATAGCAATGAATCTAGCTGCTGAAAGCATTCGTATAGAAGCACCAATTCCAGGGAAAAATACTATTGGTATTGAAACTCCAAATAAAATAAAGGAACCTGTTCATTTTTCAAATATTATAAAGAATAAAGAGCTGGACAGTGGAGAATTAAAGGTAATATTAGGAAAAGATATTGTTGGGCGAGATAAATTTATAGATATTGCTAAAATGCCACATTTGCTAATAGCAGGACAAACTGGATCAGGAAAGTCTGTTGCTGTAAATACATTAATTTCTACATTGATTTCTAAAAAATCTGAAAATGAAGTGAAGTTTATAATGGTGGATCCAAAAATGGTAGAACTGATGCCGTATAACGATATTCCACATTTACTAGTACCTGTAATTATAGATCCTCATCAGGCTGCAATAGCTTTAAAATGGGCAGTTAACGAGATGGAAAACAGATACAAGAAACTTATGGAAAATGGCGTTAGAAATATAAAAAGTTATAATGGACTTAGTTATGTTGAAAAAATGCCATATATTGTAATAATAATTGATGAGCTTGCTGATTTGATGATGGTTGCATCTGGAAGTGTGGAGGAATCTATAGCGAGAATCGCACAAAAAGCTAGAGCTGTAGGAATACATCTAGTTGTAGCTACACAGCGTCCGTCTACAGATGTTATTACAGGGATGATAAAGGCTAATTTACCAAGTAGAATTTCTTTTGCATTAAGATCACAAGTTGATTCGAGAACAATACTGGATAGTGCAGGTGCTGAAAAACTTCTAGGACAGGGAGATATGTTGCTTCTTGCCAATGGAACTTCAAAATTACAAAGAATACAAGGTGCATATATTTCAGATGAGGAAGTTAGAAATTTAACAGATACCCTAAAATCTGCTAAAAAGGTAAAATATAGGAATGAAATTTTAGAAGAAATTGAAGATGAAACAATTGATATTGATCCATTTTTTGAAAATGCAGTAAATATAGCAAAACAAGAGGAAAAAATATCAATTTCAATGTTACAACGTAAACTAAAAATAGGATTTAACAGAGCTTCACGAATTTATGATCAGTTGAAGGAACATGGAATTATCAATTATGATAACCAATTAATAGGAGATAATATTGATGAAATTGATTAAAAAATGAATAAATTTTCAAATATTATTTGTAATTATGAAAATTCAGTATTAAAGTTGCTTGAGTATATTTGAAAAAAATGGTAAAATAGTTAATAATGAAAATAACATATAGCAATTCTAATTTAAAATGGAAGTAGAAGATTAGGCTATATCTATAGTCAATCTATTGTTTTTAAATATTTTTACTCTAATTTTAAAGTGGATTGACTATAATTAAATAAAGATACTTTAAAGTAAAAAATAAAATGAAGGAGATAGAATAGATGAAATTTTTTGATATTTTTAAGACAAATATAGCACCAAAAACTACACGAGATATAGCTATTGATTTGGGAACTGCGAATACAGTTGTATATGTAAAAGGTGAAGGAATTCAAGTAGATGAACCAACTTATGTTGCAATTAACAAAAAAACAGAAGAATTGGAACATATTGGTGAAAAAGCTAAGGAAATTATTGGAAGAACTGCAAAACATACTGAAATTATCCGTCCATTAAAAAATGGAGTAATTTCAAATTATGAAGTTACTGAAAGAATGCTTGAAGAATTTTTACATAGAATAAAAAAAGATAAATTTCAAAGTTCAAGAGTTATAATATGTGTACCAAGTGGGGTTACACAAGTAGAAAGAAGAGCTGTAATTGAAGTTGTAAAAGATGCAGGAGCAAAAGAGGTTTATTTGATTGAAGAGCCAATAGCAGCTGCAATTGGTGTTGGAATTGACTTATTTGAACCAAAAGGACATTTGATTGTTGATATAGGTGGAGGAACTACAGAAATTGCATTTATTGTATCTGGTGGAGCAGCATTATCAAGATCAGTTAAAATCGCAGGTGATCATTTAAATGAAGATATTATGGAATATGTAAAGGATGCACATAATTTATTAATTGGTGAAAGAACAGCTGAAGAATTAAAAATGAATACAATAAGTCAACAAGATCCTGAGTTTGAGTACGAAATTAGAGGTCGTGAATTAGGGGTTGGATTGCCGAAAAGTATGAAAATAAAAGCAGCTGAAATTGATGGAGCAATCAGAAAACATATTGATGCGATTATTGATGAAGTAAGACTTACAATAGAAGAAATTGAGCCTGAGGTTGCAGCAGATATTTATGAAACAGGAATTTTCCTATCTGGTGGTGGAGCAGGAATCAGAATTTTGAAAGAAAGAATTGAAAAAGAATTGTTGTTGAAAGTGACAGTTGGTGAAGATGCGATTCATGCTGTAGTAACGGGAATTGCAGAAGTGCTTACAGACTTTAATAAATACAAGAATATAATTATTTCACCAACATACGAATATTAATTGAATAATATAGAAATTTAGGGGAATTTTCTGAACTTACAGTTAAAGGAGAATTCCCCTATTAACGCAAAATAACAAGTTTATTTGGCAAAAATAAAATAATGAAGATAAATGGTAGAATATGGAAAATTTTGAAAGCAAAAAAATTGAAATAAAAGAAAATAAAGATAGAGAAGAAACTATAAAAAATAAAATTAATGATATTGAAGAAAAAATTGAAACGATTATTTTTTTATCAAAAGAAATGATTACTGTGAAAGAACTTGCACAGTTTTATGGAATGGAATCTTTTGAAATAGAGGAAATATTGCGTAATTTAAAGGAAAAGCGGAAAAATACAGGAATAAATGTAAAAATTGAAAATGGAATCGTATGTCTTGTATCAAATCCACTTTTTGGCTCTGATGTGAAACGATTTTTTAATCCAGAAATGAAATTAAAGAAACTATCCCGTTCAGCAATGGAAACATTGGCAATCATCGCATATAAAGGACCTATAACTAAAGCAGAAATAGAGCAGATCAGAAGTGTCGGTGTAGACAAAACTATGTCAAACCTGTTGGAAAGAAAACTAATTTATATTTCTGGACGGAAAAAAACAGCTGGAACACCAAATTTGTACGAAGTAACAGATGATTTTTACAGTTATCTGAATATCCATGGAAAACAGGAACTGCCAGGAAATGAGCAGTTTCAAAAAATTGAGCTGCTTTACAAAGAAGATGAGAAGGAAGAAAATGAAGACACAAAAGAGGGAGAAAAATTAAATTCAGAAGAAGATTCGGAATCAAAAGCAAAAGAAGAAATTGAAAAAATAAAAGAGTAGAAAAACGAGGTAAATAAAATGAGATTAAATAAATTTATAGCTGAAACGGGATTTTGTTCACGTAGGAAGGCTGATGAACTGATAAATGAAGGAAGGGTTACAGTAAATAAGCACGAGGCGATTATTGGAATGGATGTGAAACCTGAAGATGTGGTTAGAATTGATGGAGAAAGAGTAAAACTTAATACAAGATACGAATATTATATTTTAAACAAGCCAAAAAGAGTGCTTTGTTCAAATGAAGACAAGTTTGGGCGTAGACTTGCAGTAGACTTTATAAAATCACGTGCTAGACTTTTCACTTATGGAAGATTGGACTTTATGACAGAAGGGTTAATTATAATCAGTAATGATGGGGAAGTTTATAATCACGTGATGCATCCAAGAAAGAAATTGTACAAAAGCTACATTGCAAAAGTTAGCCGTGAAATTGAAGACAAGGATATTGAGGCATTGCAATATGGAGTTGTAATTGATGGGAAAAGAACGGCACCAGCGAGAGTTAAGAAAATTGACAAAAAGGAACTTAGAATTGCAATTTTTGAAGGAAGAAACAGACAGATAAGAAAAATGCTGGAAACATTAGGATATAATGTTAATTCATTAAAACGTATTAAAGTGGGAGAACTTACGCTTGGTAATTTACAAGTGGGAGAATACCGTGCTTTGAATGAAGATGAAATTGAATATCTGAAAAATTTATAAAATTTTCTGACAGGAGGAAAATATTGGGAAATAATAAAAAATCAATCTTTTTAATAGATTTTGATATAACAATAAGTAACAAAGATTCGACAGATGTTTTGCTTGAAACGCATCAGCCTGAATTTAAACAGGAACTGCGAAAAAGATATAGAGCTGGAGAATATTCTATAAGAGAGTTTATAAAATATGGACTAGGCTCTCTAAATATCACAAAAGAGCAATATATTCAGACTTTACAGGAAAATGTGATAATTGATGAAACTTTTATAGATTTTGTAAAAAGCGGAGCAGAATTTAAAATTGTTAGTGCTGGCTCACGATTGAATGTACAAGGAACACTTTTGAAATACCGAATAAACTTGCCAGATAGCGAAGTCATCTCGAACGATTTAAAATTTGACGGAGCAGATAAAAACCAAATTACTGTGGAAAATCCATTTTTGGACAAGGAAGGATATTATGGCGTTGATAAAAAGGAAGCAGTAGAAAATTATAAGAAACAAGGCTACACAACTTATTTTGTAGGCGATGGTCCATCTGATTACAAGGCATTGGAAGTGGCTGATTTTGCTTTTGTGAGAAAAGGGACTAGGGCGGTTAAGTTTTGTCAAGAAAATGGAATTGAGTTTTTTGAGTTTGGGGATTTTAATGAGATTTTGGAGTGGGTAGAAAATAATAAGAAATTTTAATTTAAGAAAAGAGTGCTTTTAAAATGAAAAAATTTAAAATAATAATAGAAGAACATGTTTCAGAAGAATTTGAAGTTGAAGCAGAAAATATGGAAGAAGCGTTTAATATTGCAAAAAAATAAGGATAAATTCGGAATGGAGGAAAAAAGTAAATGTTAAGCAAAGAAGATGTTTTAAAAATAGCAGCACTTTCTAAATTGGAATTTTCGGAAAGTGAAATTGAGAAATTTAGGGTGGATTTGAATAAAATATTTGAGCATATGGAAGAGTTGAATGGGGTTGATACTACTGATGTGGAGCCACTTTTTAATGTGCTGGACTTAAAAGATAAATTGAGAGAAGATAAAGTTAGGGATGCTGGAATTAAGAAAGAAATTTTAGAAAATTCGACTAATAAGGATGAGGAATTTATAATTGTGCCGAAAGTTGTTGGAGAAAATGCGGATAATTAGATTCTTTTAAGGAGAGAAAAATGTTGGGAAATGTAGATTTATTTGCAGATAAAATAAAATGTGATTATGAAAAAGTTAATGAAGATAGTGGAATAACAGAAGTTGTAGAAAGATACTTTCAGCTATTGGAAGAAGGTAAAGAACAAGGTTTTATTCCTGTTTTTGTTGAGGTAAAAGATTATTTCAATGAAGAATTTCCTGAATTCGAGGAATATAAAAGAATAAGAGATGAAATTTTAGAAAATTATAAAAAAGTAGACTGTACTCAGTGGTTTAAAGAAAGAAAACAGGAGTATACAGAAAATGAGTATCTGGATGAGGAATATGAATTTTCTGATGATGGTGACTACTTAGATTATTTTAAAAATTTCAATGAAGATAAAACTTTATATTTAAATTCAATATTTGATATAGAAACTGGAAAAATAAGAGAAAATGTAGGCTTATTTAAAGTTCCGGCAGATAAAGCTTATGAAATTTCGGCATGGTTTTTATTCGGCGGATTTAATGAATGTCCTTTGCCAGAAGAAATCATAGCTATCAGTAAATATTGGTATGAAAAATATGATGCAAGAGTTGTTGCCATAACTGATTCTGAAATGGAATTTTATTTGAAAAAATTTCCAGAAACACAAAAAGAGGCTGAAGAATTGGCAATAGAGCAGTTTTTAGTTAGCGAGGATTTAGTTTTTCAAATTTATGATGAACTGGAGGAACTTTCAAAAGAATTATACAAAGCTAAAAATTGGTATTTTTGGTGGGATTAGAAAAGAAGAAAGGTGAAAAAAAATGAATTTATACAAAAAAACGGCTAGCGAACTGGCTGAAATGATAAAGAATAAAGAGATTACTTCAGAAGAAGTTACAAGAAATTTTTTAGATAGGATAAAATCTGTTGAAGATAAGGTTGGGGCTTTTTCTAATATTTTTGAGGAGAAGGCATTGGAACAGGCTCGAAAAATTGATGAAGAAAATAACGAAGAAGGAAGAAAAAAATATGAAAATACAGGACTTTTTGGAGTGCCTGTGGCGTTGAAGGATAATATTGTTTCAAAGGGAGATTTGACAACGGCGGCTTCACAAATTTTGAAAAATTATGTGGGAGTTTATGATGCTACTGTTGTGAAAAAGTTGAAGGAAGCTGGAGCAGTGCTTGTTGGGAAGGCTAATATGGATGAGTTTGCGATGGGGTCTTCAAATGAAAATTCTTCGATAAAATTGGCTTCTAATCCTTGGGATTTGGAAAGAGTGCCAGGAGGAAGCAGTGGGGGATCGGCTGCTGCGGTTGCGGCTAGTGAAATACCTGTTGCTTTGGGAACGGATACTGGCGGAAGTATTAGACAGCCTGCGAGCTTGACTGGAACTGTGGGAATAAAGCCAACTTATGGAAGAGTTTCGAGATACGGGCTTATGGCATTTGGTTCTTCGTTGGATCAGATCGGGGCTTTGGCAAAAAGTTCACAAGATTTGGCAAGAGTTATGCAGATAATTTCAGGATACGATGAAAATGATCCGACAACTGCGGATGTGGAAGTGCCAGATTATTTATCTTTGCTTGAAAATGATATAACAGGATTAAAAATTGGGCTTCCAAAAGAATATTTTTCAGATGAACTGGATAAATCAATAAAGGAAGTTGTGGATAAAACTGTGGAAACATTGAAAAAACTTGGAGCGGAAGTGAAGGAAGTATCGTTGCCTTACACAAAATACGCAATTTCCACTTATTATATAATTTCATCGGCTGAAGCGGCTTCAAACTTGTCAAGATATGACGGAGTGAGATATGGGGTTAGAAAAAGTGATGAAAATATTGAGGAAATGTATGTAAAATCACGAACAGAAGGTTTTGGAGATGAAGTTAAGCGTAGAATTATGATTGGAAACTATGTGTTAAGTTCTGGATTTTATGATGCTTATTATAAAAAGGCTTCACAAGTTAGAAGATTAATAAGAGATGATTTTTCGCGAGTTCTTTCAGAAGTCGACTTGATTTTGACACCAGTTTCTCCAACAACAGCGTTTAAAAAAGGTGAAAAAGTTACTGATCCAGTTCAAATGTATTTGGGAGATATTTTTACTGTATCAACAAATATGGCTGGATTGCCTGCAATTTCAGTTCCAGCAGGATTTGTAAATGGACTTCCTGTAGGAATACAGCTGATTGGAAATTATTTTAGGGAAGATTTGCTGTTTAATGTGGCGAATAAATTCGAGAAGGAACGTGGAGAGATAGAATATCCAGAACTTTAAAAAATTGGAGGAAATATGAAGAAGATAAAAGTAACACTATTTTTGATGTTGAGTATCTGTATTTTATCAAGCTGTAGAAATGATAAAAATACAACTGAAGAAAATAAAAAAAGTGAAAAATCAGATTACAATGGGATAAAAGAAATAGATTTTTCAAATAAGGATAATGAAAAATTAAAGAAATTTTTAGCTTTTTATACGAGTAATAAAGATAAATACAAGTATTATTCTTCTGCCTTGGAAGAGTATACACTAATGTTTGGATATGATTATTTGTATGAAGTATATTTGATTGCATTTATAAATGGAGAAAATGAATTTCAGGCTGATGAAGAAAAAGTTAGTTCATTTAAAAGTTCTCTTGTAAAATTTGATGAAAGATTTGGCAATGTTTATGAACAGTTTAAAAGTCTTATTCCGCTAATTAAAGAGGAACTTAATAAAGGAATTGACAAAAATGGAAATGGAATTGATGAAAAATATAAAGAATTTATAGAATTGGCAGAAGAAAAGACAACAATTATTGATGAAATAAAACAGTATTATAATTCAAATAAATATAAAACTGACAATTTTTCAAAAGGAAGAGAACTAAATGATAAATATTTAGCTAATTACAAAAAAACAAGAGAAAAATACAGGGAACTTTATAATTTGTTTTTTGAGATAGATGAAGAGCTTTCAAATAACGATATTAAATCTTTCAAAGATAAGGGATTACCAGCTAAAATAGAAATGGCAAAGGCAAGACTGCTTTTGAAAATGTTTACGAAAGAGCTTTATGCTTCAAGTTTTCAGTTTGAATTTATTAAAGCAGGTACAACTATTAATATAAATAATAGAAATTATATTGATAATTTAAAAAATATTCATCAGGTATTGGATAAAACTGTTCAAGACATGGAAAAACTTGATGAAAAAACAATTGAAAAGGAAGATTTAAATTCAGAAAAATATAAAGAAATAGTAGAAGAAATGAAAAATATGTCTACTTATTTAAATGAAATAATTACTAGATTTGAAAAAACTGATTATAAAGAAATTATGCACTTAATTACAGATTTTACAGTAAGAAATTATCTTGTTGAGAGAGCAATAGGAACGCTGTAATTAGAAATTATAAAAGGTGATCTGAATATGAAGCTTAGAAAAAAATATATTGTTTTATCATTATTATTAGTATTAATGTTGGGATGCGGTAAGCAGAAAAAAGTAATTAATTCAAAAGATTACAGTGAAATTTCAGAAGTTGATATGGTTAATAAAAATATAAAAACAGAAGAGTTACAAAATATAATGTATCCGTTAATTGAAAATCCCAACTTATTAAATAAATATGGGAATATAATTTCTTCTTATCGGCTAGAAAATTTTCCAGATATTTTTTACAATAACTATTCACAGAATTTTTTGGATGAAAATAACAACTTTGTTATGCCAAATGAAGAAAAAATTAATTCATTTCTTTTAGATTACGATGAAAATCAATACAAGCTGCATCTTGAAAAAATATGAATGATATGAAAAATGAATTATCAAAAAAACCGAAGAATTTATTAATTCCATTGAAGAAAAACTTGCCAGTATGGATGAAATAAGAAATTATTATAAAAATAAGGAATATCAAAAAGATAATTTTGAAAAAGGGAAAGTTTTATCTGAAAAATACGTAAAGAGTTATAGAAATTCCCTTGAAAAATATGATAAATTTTTTCATGAATTTAGAAAGACAATGTATGTTGTTATGAAAAATTCAATTAGTGTTTTAAATGATCAAACTGGTAAGAGTATATTGTACAATAAGTTAAAAGTAAATTTGCTTTGTGAAATGTTTAGAGATAAGTTCTACGGTTCAAAATTATCTATTGATACTTCTAAACCTTTTGTCATAGAAAATAATGATAAGGAAAAATATGTAAATGAATTAAAAAGTATTCAAAAAACATTGGATCATACTATTTCTGGTATGAGAAAATTAGATGCTTCAAAATTGTCGCAAGAAAATACAAGTAATGAAGAATTTAAAAACATGCTACAAAAGTTAGAAGATATTTCTAAAAATACAAAAGTTATAATAACAAAAATTGAAACTGGAAAAAATAATGAAGTAAATGAAATGATAAATGAATATTCAGAAAAAGTTGAGAAGTTGAAAAGAGAATAAAATTTCTCACAAATATTAAAAATTTTAAATGAAAGCAGGAATAGGAAAAATACAAAATTTGAAGAAGGGAATAAATAAAAAATGAGTATGGAATATGAAACAGTCATTGGACTGGAAGTGCATTGTCAATTGAAAACGAATACGAAAGTATGGTGTTCTTGTGATGCGGATTATGATAATAAAGAGCCTAATACTGCGGTATGTCCTATTTGTACAGGGCAGCCTGGGGCTTTGCCGAAGTTGAATGAAAAGGTGCTGGATTATGCGATAAAGGCGGCACTTGCACTTGGGTGTGAGATAAACAGGGAGAGTTATTTTGATAGAAAAAATTATTTTTATCCTGATTCGCCAAAAAATTATCAAATAACACAGTTTTTTAAGCCTTATGCTGAAAATGGAGTTTTGGAAATTACGACGAATAGTGGAAAAGAGGCAAGTGTCGGGATTGAAAGAATACAGATTGAGGAAGATACGGCGAAAAGTATTCATACGGCTTCTGAAACTTTGCTAAATTATAATAGGGCCTCTGTACCGTTAATCGAGATTATTTCAAAGCCTGAGATAAAAAATGCTGAGGAAGCATATGCTTATTTGAATACATTGAAGGATAGGCTGAAATATACAAAAGTCAGTGATGTAAGTATGGAACTTGGATCACTTAGATGCGATGCTAATGTTTCTGTTAGAAAAAAAGGTGAAACAAAACTTGGGACTAGAACGGAAACTAAGAACTTAAACTCGTTTAAGGCGGTTGTGAAGGCGATTGAGTATGAAACAAACAGACAAATTGAAGTGCTTGAAAGTGGAGGGCGTGTAGTTCAGGAAACAAGGCTTTGGGATGAGGAAAACGCAGTTACAAAGCCGATGAGAAGCAAAGAGGAAGCGATGGACTACAGATATTTTCCAGAGCCTGACTTGCCAGCGATTATCATTACTGAGTCAAGACTTTCAAATGTGAAGGATGAAATGCCTGAATTTGCAGATGAGAAGGCAAAAAGATTTATTAATGAGTATAAATTGAATGAAATGGAAGCAGCTACTCTTTCATCAGAGCAGGAACTGGCTGGATATTATGAGGAAGTTGTAAAAGTTTCGGATGATGCAAGACTTGCGGCAAACTGGGTATTGACAGAAATTTTACGTGTGCTAAAAGAAAAAAATATTTCTATTGAGGAGTTTTCTGTTGAGCCTGAAAATATTGGAAAATTAATTAAATTGATAAAAGCTAATACGATTAGTTCAAAAATTGCAAAAGATGTGTTTGAAATATTGCTTTCAGAAAATAAAGATCCTGAAATTATCGTAAAGGAAAAAGGGCTTGTGCAAATTACAGATAATAGCGAAATTGAAAAGATTGTAGAGCAGGTACTGGCTGAAAATCCTCAGTCTGTGGAAGATTACAAGGCTGGAAAGAGCAATGCGTTAAAATATCTTGTGGGACAGTCAATGAGATTGTCTAAAGGCAAGGCTAATCCGCAAATGATTAATGAAATGATTTTAGCAAGACTGGAAGGTTAATATTGGTTAAAGTAGGAGAAAAATGAAAAAGGGTAATAAAAAAAGTAGTATTATTGACAGAGCAAAGTCAAATATGGAAGAAAATAGGAGAAAACAGAAGTTACAAAAAATTTGTAAAAAACTGTTTAAATATTTTAACACATTTAACGGACGATTTGTATTGATATTTCTTTTTACAATTATAGGATTTGCAGCCTTAATTGCAAGAGTTTATTATCTTCAAACAAAAGGTGGACAAAAGATAAGAGAAGATTCAGAAAAAAAATATTCTTACAAAACATATAGAAAAGCTAAAAGAGGTAAAATATCCACGAGTGATGGGCAAATTTTGGCATATGATAATGAGGATTATTTTGTTATACTAGATCCAACTTTGATTGATGAGGAAAGTATTGATACATTGCTAGATATGTTAAAAAGATATATTGAATCTTTGGATATTCAAAAATATAAACTTGAGTATTTGGAGAAAAAAAAGGCAGGTAGGCAATATTTAAAAATAGATGATAAAATTTCATATAGAACAAAAATAGAAATTGAGTCAGAAATTGATAATGATAAAAATGAGGCTATTAAACAAAAAAAAGAAAAGTATAAAAGACGGTTTAAAGGAATAGTATTTGAAACGGTTTTTACAAGAAATTATGTGCAGAGTGAGGCTTTTCAGGAAACACTTGGATTTGTAAACAATGAGAATAAAGGTGTTTATGGGATTGAAAAATACTATGATGAACAACTTGCTGGAGAAATGGGAGTTGAGCCAAGACTTAGAATACCAAAGCCATTTTTAGAAATTGTAAAAGTAAAAAATAAAAATGAAGCAAAACCAGCTGTTGAAGGACAAAATCTTGTGCTTACGCTTGACAGTGTTATGCAGTATAATCTTGATGACGAGCTTCAAAAGGCATATATAGAACATAGTGCAACTTCAACAATGGGAATTTTAATAGAAGTAGAAACAGGAAAAATATTGGCAATGTCTTCGTATCCAAAGGCTGAAGATAAGTCAACTATAAAAAATAGGACAATTGTTGATTTTTTTGAGCCAGGTTCAATATTTAAGCCTATAACTGTTGCAATAGGACTGGATACAAAAGTGATTAATGAAAATACAAAAATTTATTCACCTGGTTTTATTCGAGTATATGATAGAATAATAAGAGATCACGATAGTTCAACGATTGGAAATTTAGGTTTAGCAGATATAATTGCACATTCTGGAAACGTAGCAATGGTAAAAATACAGGAAAAGATTGATAAAAATACTTTTTATCGTTATTTAATAGACATTGGACTAGGTGGAAAAACAAATGTAGATACATATTTTGAAGCAACACAAAAACTTCGTGAATTTAAAACTTTAAAAGATGAAGTAAGAAGAGCTAATATATCTTTTGGACAAGGAATTGCAGTAACACAAATTCAAATGATAACAGCATTAAATACAGTTATAAACAATGGTAAATTAATAAAGCCTTATTTAGTGGACAGAATAGAAGACAATAAGGGAAATATAATAAAGCAAAATAATCCTGTTATGATAAGAAAAGTATTTAGTGATGAAGCATCAAGATTAAATAGAAGATACATGGAAGCGAGTGTAAATCGTGGAACTAGTGGAGGAGCATATATACCTGGCTATCGTGTTGGTGGAAAAACAGGAACTGCTCAAAAAGCAGAAAAAGGTGGATATGGAAATAGACATATTAGTTCGTTTTTTGCATTTTTTCCAGCAGATAAGCCTAAATATGCTATATTGATAACAATTAGTGAACCTAAAGGTGGAAAATATTATGGAGCTCAAGTTGCCTTACCTTCAGTAAGAAGAGTATTGGAAAAATTAATTGAGTATAAGAGAATAAAACCAAATGGGAAGGTAAAAACTCCAGAAAAAATTACTGAAGTTGTTCAGCAGGAAAAGAAAAAGGACTTAGGAAAGATAAAGCAGGATTTTGATAAAAATATTATGCCTGATTTAACTGGAATTAGTTTGAGAGAGTTTTTATCAATTTATCCGCAAGGGAAGTTTGCTCAGTACGAAATTACTGGAAGTGGAGCGGTTGTATCACAATTTCCTGAAAAAGGGACTAAACTCGATAAGCATACGAAGATACAGATAATGCTGGAATAAAAGTATTTTTTATAAAAATTAATTGAGGAAGAAATGTTAAGGGGTAAAAATGTATTATTATGAAATTTATGTGGAGAATAATCAGGGAATATACACATATAAATCGGAAGAGAAGTATGAAATTGGGCAATGGTGCATTGTCAATTTTATAAATAAGGATAAAATGGGGCTTATTGTAGCAATTGTTAATGAAAATCAGATTCAGTTTGATATTTCAAAAGTGAAAAAAATTAAGGATGCCGCCCCAGTTTTATCCATTCCATCCGATATTATGCAGCTTATAAGGTGGATAAAAAATTATTACATAAGTGATTATTACAACGTAATAAAGGCAGTTTATCCAGGAGCGTTGAAATTAAGTTATTCCAAAAAAGCCATTTTCCAAAAGGAATTTTCGGAAAATAATGAAACTTTGGAAGTGGAAAAAATTGAGGAAATAAAAAAATTTAATAAATATATGAAAAAACGTCAGGAAGTTACCATCGCAACTTTGAAAAAGAATTTTTCCAGTGAAATTGTGGAACAGGCGGTAAATGAAAAGGTTATTTCCATTGAAAAGAAAGTTATTTTAAATTCTAAAATTTCAAAAAGAGAAAAAGAAAAAAGTGAAATTGTAGAAAAGGAAATTATTTTGAATGATGAGCAGCAAAAGGCTGTGGATACGATAAAAAATAGTGAAAATCAGATTTTTCTGTTAAAGGGGATAACTGGCTCAGGGAAGACGGAAATTTATATTAACTTGATAAAGGAAGCCTTGAAACAAGGGTTTGGCAGTATTTTCCTAGTGCCTGAAATTTCACTTACGGTTCAGATGATACAAAGGCTTGAGGAGGAATTTCACAATGAAGTGGCTATTCTTCACAGTAAACTTACAGACAAGGAAAAGCGGGAAGAATGGACTTTTATACGAAATGGAGAAAAGAAAATTGTGATTGGAGCAAGATCGGCGGTTTTTGCACCTGTTCAGAACTTGAAATATATTATTGTGGATGAGGAGCATGAAAATACCTATAAGCAGGAGAATAATCCACGGTATCACGTAAAAAATGTGGCGATAAAAAGGGTATTTTTGCAAAACGAAAATTTGAAAAAAGATGAAAAACTTGAAAAAAATAATGAATTAGAGAAAAATGTTAATTTGGAAGAAGCTGAAATTGTAAAAAGTGAAAAGATAAAAGTGATTTTAGGTTCAGCAACTCCATCTTTTGAAACTTATTATCAGGCACAGCAGGGTGATATTGAATTAATTGAGCTGACAAAAAGGTATAAGAATGCTAAACTGCCAAAATTTAAAATTGTGGATTTGAATGAAACAACAGAAAATTTTTCAGAAGAATTGCTAGATAGGATTTCTCAGACTTTACAAAAAAATGAGCAGGTTATCTTGATTTTGAACAGAAAGGCGTTTTCAAATTTGCTTAAATGCAAGGATTGTGGAAATATTCCAACTTGTCCGAACTGTAGTATTTCTTTAAACTATTATAAATATGATAATCGTCTCAAATGCCATTACTGTGGATATGAAAAACGCTTTGACAACACGTGTGATGAATGTGGCGGACATAAAATGAGACAAATTGGGGCTGGAACTGAAAAAATTGAAGAGGAACTGGCGACGGCGTTTCCATCGGCAAGAATTGTGAGAGTAGACTCTGAAAGCATAAAAACAAAGCAAAATTATGAAAAAGCCTACAACGACTTTAAAAATCACAAATACGACATAATGCTCGGAACGCAGATTATCGCAAAGGGACTGCATTTTTCAAACGTAACATTAGTCGGAGTAATTAATGCGGACATAATCCTGAATTTTCCAGACTTTCGGGCCTCAGAAAAGACTTTTCAGCTGCTGACACAGGCTTCAGGGCGTGCCGGACGTGGAGAAAAGGATGGGGAAGTGATTATTCAGACTTTTAATGGCGAAAATGATGTAATAAAGAAAACTATTGAAAGTGATTATGAAGGCTATTACAAAAACGAGATGATTATGCGAAAAATGCTGAATTATCCGCCTTTTGGAAGAATTGTAATTTTGGTAATTTCGGCAACGGAGGAAAATCTGGTAACGGAAAAAGCCAAAATTTTGCGTGAAGAAATTATAAGAAATGTAAATGCAGCAATGAACTTGACTTCAAATGATTTTATCTCAGACGCTTTCAAATCCCCAATTTACAAAATAAACGGCAGATACAGATACCAGATATTTTTTAAATTTGAAAGAGAAAATATCTTAAAAATTAAAAAAATCATAAAAAAATGTGTAGGCAAATTTCGAGAAAGAGAAAAGAAAGTTAGGGTAACAATTGATGTAGATCCTATAAATATGATGTAATTTTTTTGAAACTTAATGTATTTTGAAGTGGGATTTTTAAGATTCTGCTTCTTTTTTTGTTTTAAAAGGGGAATTGTACTCTAGAACTAGAATTAGTATTAAAAAATTTACTATGTATAATCATCTTGTTTTTTCCCCCATAATATGTTATCCTATAATCACGAAAATTAAAAAAATATATAGTAAAAAATATATAAATAAGGAGAAAAATTAATAATGTTTAATAATTTAGGAGATAGATTTAAAGATATATTTAAAAAAGTCAGTGGACAAGGGAAATTGACTGAAAATAATATGAAAGAAGCTTTGAGGGAAGTAAGACTGGCATTGCTTGAAGCAGATGTAAATTACAGCGTGGCTAAAAACTTTGTAGCAAAGATTCGAGAAAAGGCATTGGGAGAACAGGTTATTAGCGGAGTTAATCCTACGCAGCAATTTGTAAAAATTGTAAATGATGAACTTGTGGAAGTGCTTGGAGGTTCAAATGTTTCGATTGCTAAAGCTGATAAAAATCCAACGATTGTAATGCTTTCTGGACTTCAAGGAGCTGGAAAAACTACATTTTCTGGAAAATTGGCAAAGCATTTGAAATCGAAAGGGGAAAAGCCATTTTTGATAGGAGCAGATGTTTATAGACCTGCTGCGAAAAAGCAATTGAAAGTGTTAGGAGAGCAAGTGAAAGTTCCTGTATTTACAATTGATGAAAGTACAGATGCATTGGAGATTGTAAAACAAGGGATTGAGGCTTCAAAAACTGAGCATGCTACTTATGTGATTATTGATACTGCTGGAAGATTGCACATTGATGAGCAGCTTATGAGTGAATTGCAAGACATAAAGGATAGTTTTAATCCAAATGAAATTTTGCTTGTTGTTGATGGAATGACAGGACAGGATGCGGTTAATGTAGCAAAGGAATTTAATGAACAGCTTGATATTACTGGAGTCGTGCTTACAAAACTGGACGGAGATACTCGGGGAGGAGCTGCTCTTTCAGTAAAGGAAGTTGCAGGAAAACCAATTAAATTTATAAGTGAAGGTGAAAAACTGGATGACATCGCACCATTTCACCCAGATAGGCTTGCTTCGCGTATTCTTGGAATGGGAGATGTTGTTTCGCTCGTAGAAAAGGCACAGGAAGCTATTGATGAAAAAGAAGCCAAGAAAATGGAAGAAAAATTTAGAAAAAATCAATTTGATTTTGAAGATTTTTTAAAGCAGTTTAAGATGATAAGAAAAATGGGATCAATTGCTGGAATTATGAAAATGATACCTGGAGTTGACACTAGCATGATTGACATGGGAATGGCTGAAAAGGAAATGAAAAAGGTTGAAGCAATCATTTTTTCAATGACAGTTCAGGAAAGACGTGATCCAAAACTTCTAAAAAACGGAAGCCGTAAAATGAGAATTGCCAAAGGAAGCGGAGTTCAGGTAAATGACGTAAATAAATTAATAAAACAGTTTGAGCAAATGAAACAGATGATGAAAATGTTTAATAGTGGGGGTATTCCAGGACTTGGTGGAGGATTTATGAAGGGCAGAAGAAGATAAAAAATAGATTTAGAAATAAAAAAATAAAAAAGGAGAAAATTAGAATGAAAAAATTAATTTTGATGTTATTTATTATTTTTGGAACACTATCGTTTTCAGCTTTAGATAAAGTTGTAATTGGAGTTATTAATGACAATTATGAAAACCCAGTGATAAGTGGAACAGTAAATCGTGGAGGGCTTGCAAATCTTCTTTTTAAGCTGAAAAAGGATGGAGATTTTGCAAAACAGATGTACAAAAATCTTTCAGGCACAAATAAAGTCGAATTTATTATAGAAAAACACGATGAATCTGCACTTTTGAGCCTTTTAAAAGTATTTGAAAAAAATAAATACAAAGGGCAATTGGAAGTTACAGAAGTGGCTGCTTCAGAAAATAAGAACATCCGTGAAATTACTAGAAAAAACGGCTGGACTTATAACATCTACCCTTATACAAGTGGAATACCAGGAACTGTGACAATTTCAGGAATTGATACTGATAAGGGAGAATTTGTACAAGATTTATTTCAAAAGGCAAAAGCAGCATTAAAATAAGTTAGTTAGGATAAAGAGGGCAGGATTTTTATGAATGCTCTTTTTTATTCGTAAATAAAAATACTTGACTTATAATGGTTATAAATTATAAAATATATTCAAACCTATTTAAAATTAAACTACTAAAAATTATATAAATTTAAGGTTTGAGTAGAATAATCATAACTTTTGAGTTCAGTTTTAAATCGGTTTTACTATATATTTGAACACTTGTAAAATTGAATGAAGAAAAATAAAAAAAGAAAATTTATTTTAGAAAAGGGAAAATATGAAAATATTAATAATAAGATTTAGTTCATTTGGAGATGTGGTGCTTACAACTCCGATAATAAGAACAATTAAGGAGAAATATCCAGAAGCTGTAATAGATTTTATAGTTTACAATACTTTTTTTGAGGCAATTTCCTTAAATCCTGAAATTAGAAATTTGGTAATTTTTGATAAAAAGAAAAGTAAGGATAGAAATTATATAAAAGATATGATAGGCAAGCTGAAAAAAGAGAATTATGACTATGTTATTGATTTACATTCAAAATTTCTTTCCAGAATTATTGGAAAAAGCCTTCAAAGTAAGAATACTAAGTATTGCCGATATAAAAAGAGGAAATGGTGGAAAACTATACTTGTAAAAGCAAAACTTATTACATATAATGCAGATTGTACAATTGTTGAGAGTTATTTTACGGCGTTAAAAAAACTGGGAATAAGTTTTTCTAATAAAAATATGAAAAATGGATTTGGAGATAATCTGGAATTTTATATTGATAAAAAAATAGAAGAAGAGTTTGTAAAAAAATATAATTTGAAAGACGGAAGTTATTTTGTATTAGCTCCAGGAGCTTCTAAATTTACGAAAAAGTGGCCTTATTATGATGAACTGGCAAAAATGATTCTTGAAAATGAAAGTAAATTTGTAAAAAATAATGAAAAGTTGAGAATTTTTGTGATTGGTGGAAAAGAAGATGCAAATGTTGTAAAAGCTGATGAAGACGGACGAGTGATTGATTTGTGCGGGAAAATTTCTTTTAAGGAAAGTGGAATATTATTAAAATATTCAAAAATCGCTGTTGTAAATGATTCAGGTCCTTTTCATATAGCAAGAGCTGTAAAAGCCAAAACTTTTGTATTTTTTGGACCAACTGATCCAAAATTATTTTCCTTTGAAAAAAGTACATTTTTGCTAAATAATCCAAACTGTCCGTCGCATTCACTTTATGGAGATGACAAATTTCCTAAGAAATATGCAGATTGTATGACGGGAATTTCAGTAAAAACTGTATTTGACAAAATTGTTAAGGAATATGACAATTAAAAATTGAAGAAAAAAATGAAAAACAAAAAGAAGAAAGAGAGAAAATCATGAAAATACTTGCATTTGAAACATCCTGCGATGAAACTTCTGTTGCAGTTGTAGAGGATGGAAAAAAGATTTTAAGCAATATTATTTCCACTCAAATTGATATTCATAAGGAATTTGGAGGGGTAGTTCCTGAAATTGCCTCACGGCATCACATTGAGAATATTTTACCAGTATTTACTGAAGCTCTGGAAAAAGCAAATTGTCAATTAAGCGATATTGATTACATCGCTGTAACAAACACTCCTGGACTTATCGGTTCCTTGCTCGTAGGCTTAATGTTTGCAAAATCCTTGAGTTATGGCAACAATATTCCACTACTTCCAGTAAATCACATTAATGGGCATATTTTCTCAAGTTTTATTGATAACGATGTAAAATTACCTGCAATATCACTAGTTGTATCAGGCGGACATACAAACTTGTATTATATTTACGAAGAAAATGAAAAAATAATTACTGATTTGCTTGGCGAAACATTAGACGATGCTGTTGGAGAAACTTATGACAAAATTGCAAGAATATTGGGATTAGAATATCCAGGAGGACCGCATATAGATAAATTGTCAATAAATGGAGAAGATATTTTAAAAATAAAAAAACCAAAAGTTGACGGCTACAACTTCAGTTTTAGTGGAATAAAAACTTTTATAACTAATTATGTAAATAATCAAAAGATGAAGGGTAATGCTATTTCAAAAGAAGATATTGCAAAATCTCTTCAGGAAATTATTGTAAATGTTTTGTATGATAAAATATTGATGGCTGTAAAGGAAAAAGATGTGAAAACTATACTCGTTGCAGGTGGCGTTTCTGCCAACAAAAGGCTTCGTGAGAAATTTTCAGAATTTACAAATATTAAAACTGACAAAAACGAACAAATCGCAGTTCATTTTCCCAAAATGGAATATTGTACTGATAATGCGGCTATGATAGGAGTTGCGGCTTATTATGACTTGAAGAATAATTCTCAAGTTGAGCTAGGAAAACAGTATGATGTGGATGCGATTTCTACTAAAAATTAGATATATAATGAAAACACCCCTTGTAACCTGTAATATTATTTATAATAGAAATATAGGTTTTAAGGGGTTTTTATTAATTATAATTTTTTATTACTTTGATTTTAAATAATTTCAAGAATAAGTTAAAAATTAAGAGTAACTTATTATGTTAAATTATTTCATTTCGTCCAAAATATTTCTCACAACTTCCCTATCATCAAAATGTGTTTTTTCAGTTCCGATGATTTGATAAGTTTCGTGTCCTTTTCCTGCAATTAATAGACTATCGCCTTTTTGAAGTAGTTTCATTCCATGTTTTATTGCTCTTTTTCTATCAGCTATAATTAAGTATTTACCAAATGGGTATTTTTCTTCAATAAGTCCTTTTTCTATGTCTGCTAAAATATTGACAGGATTTTCTGTACGTGGATTGTCTGAAGTTAAAATAATAAAATCACTGAATTTCGCAGCAGCTTTTGCCATTTTTGGACGTTTTTCGTGATCTCTATCACCGCCTGCACCAAATATTGTTATTACACGATTATCTGTGATTTGTTTCAAAGTTTTTCCAACATTTAAAAGACCATCATCTGTATGTGCAAAATCAACTACTATTCTTACTTCCAAATCGTTTTTTATTGTTTCAAATCTTCCTGATACTGAAGACATTTTTTCTAATTTTTTTACGATACAGTCCATTTCAATGCCAAGTGATAAAGCAGAAGCAACACAACCAAGAATATTGGATAAATTATATTCTCCAACTAAATCAACTTCAAATTTAAATTCTTCTTTACACTCTTCGTTTATGTTTTTAAGAAAAGGATTAGTTTTTTCAAAATAATTTTTCAAATTTATTTTTACTTTCATTCCATTATTTGTATAGTTTAGAATATCTCCCCAAATATCAGCTTTTTCGTTTCTTACACTTATTGAAATAGAATTGTTGCCTTTCATTTCAGAATAAATTTTTTCCCCGTGTTCATCATCAATATTAATTACCCCTGTACCATTATTTTTTTTATCTTTTCTTAACATAGAAAATATTTTTTTCTTTGCATTAAAATAATTTTCCATTGTTTTGTGGAAATCCAAGTGATCTTGTGTCAAATTCGTAAATATTGCAGAATCAAATTGAAGCATATCTACACGCCCAATTTCCAAAGCATGTGAACTAACTTCCATTATAAAGTAATCAGCACCTTTTTTTACGCTTTTATCAATCAACTTGATTAATTCTAGTGATTCAGGAGTCGTATTCACTGCGTCAAATTCTTCATCTAAAATACGGTTTCCATTTGTCCCTATTCTAGCTGTCTTTTCCAAAATATTTTCTAAAATAAAACTTGATGTAGTTTTTCCATTTGTTCCTGTAATTCCTATGATTTTTATTTTATTTTGTGGATAGTCATAATAATTTGAAGCAATTATTCCTAGTTTTTTTCGTATATCTTCTACTAAAATAAAAGTTACATCGTCAGCATTTTTGTATGTTGCTATATTTATATTTTTTTCTGCAATAATCATTTTTGCACCATTGTCGATTGCCTTTTGAATAAAATTATGCCCATCTGTTTCACTTCCAGACATTGCCACAAACACAAAATCTTTTTTTATTTTTCGTGAATCATACTCAATACCTTTTATTTCAAATTTTTTTGAATCTTTGAGTATTTTATACTCTACATCTTTGAATATTTTATACATTTTACACACTCTCTCTCTTGTTAAAGAATCTTAGGATTCTAAAATTTGTTTTTATAATATATTTTATCATTTTAGCCAAAAAAAATCTAGAAAAGACAGAATAAAAAATTTATAAGCAAATAAATTTAATCAGATTTTATATATATACTCAAACCTATTTAAAATTAAACTACTAAAAATTATATAAATTTAGGGTTTAAGTGAAATAGTCCTAACTTTTGAGTTTGGTTTTAAAATAGTTTTACTATAAGATAGTATTAGATGTTATAAAAAAAGACTCAAACTCCAAAATTATAAAGGAGTTCGAGTGTATTTAAAAATTATAATTCAATGTCTTCTTTTCTTAAAGTTGGGAATAAAATAACATCTCTAATTGAAGCAGAATTTGTCTGCAGCATAACTAATCTGTCGATTCCTATTCCAAGTCCTCCAGCTGGCGGCATTCCATATTCTAAGGCACGGATATAGTCTAAATCCATCCCTTGTGCTTCATCATCTCCAGCTTCTTTTAATTTTACCTGTTCTTCAAATCTTTCCTTCTGATCTCTCGGATCATTTAATTCTGAATAAGCATTGGCAAATTCTCTTCCTGAAATGAATAACTCAAATCTATCTACCCATTCAGTTTCACCTTTTTGGTTTTTTGAAAGTGGAGAAATTTCTTTTGGATATTCAGTAATAAAAGTCGGATTTAATAAAGTTCCCTCCACTTTTTCCTCAAATATCAAGTTTAAAATTCCATATTTTGTATAAGTTCTGTCCTTTTCTAGTGGAATATTCATTTCTTTTGCTTTATTTATCGCATCTTCATCGCTGCTAACAGTATCAAAATCAAATCCAGTTGTTTCTTTTACAATGTCCTTCATTGTAATACGTCTCCAAGGTTTTGCAATATTAATAGTCTTATCTTCATATTCAATCTCATATTTACCATGAAGCTCAAATGTTAAGCTTGAAATCAAATCTTCTGTCAAGTCCATCATATCATTAAAATCAGCATAAGCTTGATATAGTTCCATCATTGTAAATTCTGGATTATGTTTTATTGAAATTCCTTCATTTCTAAAACTTCTGTTTATTTCAAATACTTTTTCAAATCCACCTACAAGAAGTCTTTTTAAGTATAATTCAGGTGCTATTCTCAAAAACAGCTCCATATCAAGTGCATTATGGTGTGTTACAAATGGTCTTGCTGTAGCTCCTCCAGCAACTGGGTGCATCATTGGCGTTTCCACTTCTGTAAATCCTTGTTTTTCAAGATAGCTTCTAAAAAATCTTATAATTTGGAATCTTTTTTTCATAGTATCCATAACTTCCCTGTTCATTACAAGATCCACGTATCTTTGTCTATAACGAGTTTCAATGTTAGTTAACCCATGAAATTTTTCTGGAAGTGGACGTACATTTTTAGATAATACTTCAAAAGAATCTACTCTTAAAGTCAATTCTCCAGTATTAGTTCTAAAAAGTTTCCCTTCAAGTCCAATAAAATCTCCAAGTCCCATTTTTTTATAAATTTCGTATTGTTCTTCTCCAACTTCATCTTTTTTTACATAATACTGAATTTTCCCAGTTGGATCCTGAATTTGTCCAAATCCATTTTTTCCCATTCTTCTAAAGGCAACGATTCTTCCAGCTGTTTTAAATACTTTATCACAAGTTTCATCGTATTGATTTATTTCTGCAATATCATTTAATTTTTCATATTTTCGTCCATACGGCTCAATGCCTATTTCTTTTAGTTCTTCTACTTTTTTTAATTTTTCTTTTATAATACCATTATCATTGTGGTTTTGATTACTCATTCATTTTTCCTTTCTGCTTTTTTATTATGAAATAAATGTATTTATATCTTTATCTTTCTACTATTTAGATTTAAAAAATAAAATCTAAATAATAGATTTCATTCCCCAAAAATCAAAATATTTCTAATTTAAAGTAATATTTTTATAAGAAAGTTTTGTGTAGATTGGGGATGTAAGGGCATGGCGATTGATGCTCCTGCTTAAATATCTATAAATTGTACTTCTAAATTTATACTGTTTATTATTTCATTACTATGTATTATATCATATTCCAGTGTTATTTTTCCATTTTCTTTTTCAAATTTTTTTGTAAAAATCTCATATTTTCCATGAAATTGCTTTGTAATATAGGTAAATAAAGTATTTTTATTATTTTTAAATATTTGCTTGGAATTGATTTGCCCATAGCGAAAAATCTCTATAAAATCACCTTTATCAATAATTTTACAGTTTCCATATTCGTCTTTATAATGATATTCTTTTTTTTCTTCAAGATTTATCATTTTTTCCAGTTTAAATAATTTTTCATAATTTTGTTCAAAGCTATCCGAACTTTTTATTCTTATTTTCATTTCATTCCTTTAGTTTATTTTTTATTCATCATCATCATCAAAGAAATCATCTAAGAACTCAGATAAATCCTCGTCATCTTCGTCTTCATTGCCAAAAAAATCATTTTCATCATCTTCGTCTTCTAATGCGTCAAAGTTTCTTTCATCATATTCTCCATCCACATTTTCATCTTTATCATATTCCCCAAAATCTTCATTCCAATACATATAATCCTTGTCAGAGCCGTAATATTCATCATTCCATATTTCCAACACCTGATCTTCTTCATCCTCATCTAAATCATACAGTTCCTCTTCAATACTGTCATAATAAAACACTTTCTTTTCCCCAGTTTCATCATCACAAACTAAATATTCCTTATCTCCTACCGTAACATTGGAAAGGCAAGTATAACCTTCTACATCTCCTTCGTTGTTAATTCTTTCAAATTCTTCCCCAGCAGAATACATATTTTTCCTCCATTATTTATGATATTTTATATTATTATTAATTGAAATCCATCTGTATATTTGCTCTGTCAAAATTAATCGCATAAGCTGATGTGGAAATGTCATTGGTGAAAAACATAGTCTAAAGTCTACAATTTTTCGCAAGTTGTCATTTACTCCGTTAGATCCGCCTATTATAAAATTAATTTCACTGTTTGTTATGGAAATTTTTTCGATTTTATCTGCCATTTCTTCAGAAGACAGCATTTTTCCATTTAAATCGAGCAAAATATTGTATGAATAAGTTTTTTTTGAAATAGCAGTTATTATTCTTTCAGTTTCTGAATTTATTGCATTTTCAATCCCCTTGTTATCATCTTCTTCAGCCAGTTCAGTAATATCGAGTTTTATGTATTTTGACAACCTTTTTGAAAACTCAGCTATTCCCTCTTTTATGTATCTATCTTTTATTTTTCCAATACACACTACATTAATTCTTATCATATTTTTTCCTTATTGTCAAAAGTTTTTTCAATTTTTTACTAAATTTTCTCAATTTTTACCCTTATTTTCTTCTGCCAAACATTTTATCTAGATCGTTTC
Source organism: Leptotrichia massiliensis (assembly GCF_900104625.1). NCBI lineage: Bacteria > Fusobacteriati > Fusobacteriota > Fusobacteriia > Fusobacteriales > Leptotrichiaceae > Leptotrichia > Leptotrichia massiliensis. The sequence goes on along the minus strand of NZ_FNVZ01000004.1, from coordinate 314,020 downwards.
TGGAAAGTTTTACAATAATTGGACGCCCATGTGGACATGTATACTTCCCAACTTCATGAATTCTTCGAACCATATTCTGCATTTCAAATATATCAAGTTTCTGTCCAGCCTTCACGGCTCCTTTGCACGACATCGAAATAATAATATTTTCTCGTAAATCCTTAATTTCAACTTCATTTTTCAAATCCATAATCAGCTGTAAAAACACATTTTCAATGCTATCCCGAAAGTCAAAGGCAGGCACTGCACGAATCACAATTTCATCTTCTGAAAATTCGTCAATATCAAATCCAAAATCTCTAAAAATTTCAATATTTTCAAAAATAATATTTTTTTCAATTCCTGTAATCTCCATTTTCAGAGGCAATAATAAATGCTGTGACTCTAGTTTCTTATTATAGAACTTGTCTTTTAGCTCTTCATACAAAATTCTTTCGTGAATAATATGCTGATCATAAATTTCCAGTTCATCATCTCTGCGAACAAGAATATATGTATCAAAAATCTGCCCCAGAATATCATAATGAAACTGCTTTCCAACATGCTTTTCAAACGTTCCAACTTTATAATGGGATTCATCTGCAGTATTTTCATTTATAATATCAAAATTTCTGTATTTACCAGAATTTTTGTAATTTTCAAAATTGCTACTATGTTCCGATTTTTTTGTCTGAAATTTATCTTCAATTTCAAAGTTTTCCACATTATTTTCCACAATTTTATTTGAATTTTCATTCATTTTATTCCATATTTCATCAAGTTTTGAGCTATTTTCATTTTTATTATTTACAAAATTTTCATCACTTGAAAAAGTATTGTATGTAATATTTTCGGAATTATCAGAAAACTCAGAATTTCTATCATTTTTATTAAAATCATCCGCTGAAAAATTATCTTTCTCATTTGAATTTTTAGTATTTTCTAAAATCTTTCCATCAAAAGTTTCCAAACTTATAACTTTTTGATTTTCCCCTTTTAAAATATCGTCAGAAAACAAGTCATCGTTTTCCACAGCAACATTCTCGTTAATGTTAATATTTTTCTTTATCAGGTCAATATTAGGTTGCCAGTTTTCCCTGTCGTTATAATAAAAAAAGTCATCAATTGCTGATTTTATTTCATTATAAACAATTTTATCATTTGAGAATTTTATTATTTTTTTGGATGGGTGAACATTTACATCTATTTCCTTTGGATCAGTATTGTAAAAAATAATTGCAAATGGATATTTTCCCTTCATTAATTTAGTGTAATAGCCATCTATAACAGCACGTTCAATAGTTGCTGACTTTACATATCGGTTATTTACAAAAGTAAACATAAAATCCTTTGAACTTCGTAAAATTTCTACGTTACCTAAATATCCATATTCAAATTTTTTCAAATTTCTCAAAACAGACTTTCCAAATAATTCAAGAATTGCGTTTTCAATACCTTTTCCACTTGTTTTTATTGTGCTTTTTCCATCTAGTTCCAGAGAAAATGCCACATTACTGTTTGAAAGTGCTTCCTTTAGTACAATATCTCTAATTTTACCATATTCTGTTGACATTTTGCGTAAAAATTTCCGTCTGGCAGGCGTATTGTAAAATAAATCCCTGACTTCCATTTCTGTACCGATATTTCTCGAAACTTCCTCAAACTTTCTCACAACTCCGCCATAACAGCCAATTTTGTATCCTACAGGACTATTTTCAGAACGTGTAGTAATCGTAAGTTTAGACACCGCCGCAATAGACGACAAAGCCTCTCCTCGAAACCCATAAGTATTTAAGTTAAAAACATCTTCCTTTTCCTTAATTTTAGAAGTAGCATGCCGCTCCACCGACAAAAGTGTGTCGTCCTTATCCATCCCAATTCCATTATCACTTACTTTAACATCCGTTCCAGATTTGAAAACTTCAATTTTTATCATTGTAGCCTTCGCATCCAGCGAGTTCTCAATCATCTCCTTAATCATCGAAGCTGGATTTTCCACAACTTCCCCAGCGGCAATAATATTTGATACTTTTTCATCAAGTATTTTTATATATCCCACAATTTCTCCTCCTTTTTCTATGTTATTTTTTTATTTTTATTGTAAAATTTTAAGTTTTTACCTTAAAAACCTTTAATTTTGAGTAAGTGAGTTAAACTGCAAATTAAAGAACATTGCTTTGCTGAATTGTGGACTTTCTTGCATTTCCCAATTATTGTTATGTTTTAAATAAACAATATCAAAAGTTTCTTCAAAATATCTTAGATTAGGATCATCCAATTTTTCATTTACAGATTCTTTTAAAAATTGCGTAGTCAATTTTATCACTTCATCTTCTGACCTCACAGTAGGGTTTGGTGATTGCAAAAGTCTTTGTCTTTCTTCTAATATTTTCTTTTTAAATATTTCTATTGCTTCTGATAAATCAGGATATTTTATAGTAATATTTACAATAATTTTATTTTTATTTTCTTTTTTTGTTTTATTAATTTTATAGGACATTTTTTTATATCCTTCATCAATTGCTTCAAATGTTATAGTAGCCATTTTATCATTATTTAATGATTTATAACCTCCGTTTCGAGTGAATTCTATTAAATTTTTTAAATCATTTTCAATAATTTTTTTATCATTTTGACAACTTGTTATTGTAGATATTAAGATTAATCCTACAATAATTGAGAATATTTTTTTCATATTTGCTTCTTCTTCCCCCTTTTTCATTAGTTTTTCTTTTTTAAGACAAATACAGCTATCACACAGACAATTAATCCAGCAATTGCAGGCTTTAACATTGACAATGCACTCTTGCCAGTTAAAAGATAGCTGTTAAATATTTTAAGAATTGCAGTTGCTATTAAAATTAATAAAAGTAATTTCCAGTTTTTTGTCCAAGTTGAAACTATTATAAAAACCAAAAAAATTATAACAATAAAAAGCAGGGCAATTTTATCTATTGTCCATCCACTTTTCAAATAATTTGCTTCAAAATTTAAAAATTTTACAATTTCAGGATTAGTTATATTTGGCTTTGGAAACCAGAACATACTCGTAAATAGAAGAAAAATAGAAATTGAAATTCCTGAAAACATCTTTTTGTATGCACTCCAGATTATTGGAATAATAAATAGTGGTCTAATATACCAGCTTAGTATATTATGATGCCGCTGAAATGCCCACATAAAAAATATGTTATTACTAAAAAATAAATGAATTAAAATTATTGTCATAATTCCAAATAATATGCCTATAACTATGTCAAATTTTCTTGATTTATCCATTATTCAAAATCCTTTCCAAAATATATCTTAACTCTTTCAATATTAAACTGATAAAATCAAACAATTTTAGGAATTATCATAATTTTTTATTTTCAATTTCAAATTATACTCAAACCTACTTAAAATTAAACTACTAAAAATTATATAAATTTAGGGTTTGAGTAAAATAGTCATAACTTTTGAGTTTTGTTTTAAAGCAGTTTTACTATAATTTTCACAATTATAATTTCACAGTCCTGCTCACAATAATTTTATACTTTTCTTCAAAAATTTCTGCTAATTTTTCCAAATCCTCTTCCAGACAAAGTACCTTCACATTAGGCCCCGCATCCATTGTAAAATAACATTTCTCCCCATTATTTCTCAAATTTTTTACAAAATCCATTGCTTCATAAGTTTTTTCATTAAAATATGTAAACGGAGGATTTGCAGTTTCAGTTGTCTTGTGCATTCTAAGAGCATTCTCTTCTGTCAAAGTTCCTACTTTTTCAAAATCATTTTCAGCAAGATATTTTTTCATATTTATAAAGTCAATTTCCGACTGTTTTACCCACTCGTCAAAATATGTCGAAGTTTTTGCACAAAGTTCCATTCCATTTCGGCTTGAAATTTCCTTTTTATTTTCATTCAGCACAAGCACAATCATCGCCAGTTTCAAATCTGTCCTTACCTCATAAATTTCTCCAGTATCCTTGTCCCAAGCAGCAATAGGTCCAAAAAAGCTTCTCGAAGAAGATCCTGAACCAAATTTTGAAATTTGTGCAAGTTCAGATTGTGTATAGTTTTTTCCAAAAAGTTCATTACAAGCCTTTATTACAGCCGATAAACCACTCGAACTGGAAGAAAGTCCCGCAGCTGTTGGCATATTATTGGTTGTAGAAATTTTTACCTTCTGACTTCTATTTTCCCTAAACAAATCCACAACTTTGCTAATCTTTTCTGTATGTACACTATCCTGCAATTCTCCATTCAAATAAAATAAATCTGCCATGTCTGAATATTTATCTTTACAATTTTCGCTTTTTATCTCTTTTTCAACTGCAATTTTAATATCTTCATTATTTATAAATTCCATCTCTGTTTCTGTGAACATATCGTTAAGGGTAAGAGAAATGCTGCTTGTGGAAGGTATCATTTTTGCTGCATCTTTTTTTCCCCAGTATTTTACAATCGCAATATTAGCATAAGATTTGACTTTTACCATTTTTACTCCTTTATTTTCTTATTAAATTTTCTCCACCCAAATATTCTCTGCTCCACATTTTAACAATTCATCTTTTATTTTTTCTACAATTTCCAGATTCTTAGCAAGTGCGATTACACATCCTCCTAATCCTCCGCCAGAAATTTTTGCCCCACTTGCTCCGTTTTCGATTGCTGTTTTTACAAATAAGTCTGTTTTTTCAATGGTTATATTCAAGTTTCCGAGTTCTGTATTTGCTTTTGTCATAATTTTTCCTATTTTATCAACTTTTTCTTCTTTGGATTCAATATTTTCAGTCAAGATTTTAGCCATTTCATCTGTCAATTCTCCTAATTTGTTTAAAGAACTGTCAGCGTTACTTCCTAAATTTTTAACCTTTTGAATTGCTTCGCCAGTATTTCCATAAATGCCTGTATCTGCAATTACAAGATATGCATCGAGATTTAAGTCAATGTATGAAAATCCCTTGTTCTTTATAAATTTTATGGCTTTGTTGCTAAGGCAAGTTTTGGCATCCAGCCCGCTTGGTGTACTATGAGCTACAATTTCTGCCGTGTGAACCAACTTTTCCAGCAATGTATCTTCCAAATATTCTCCAAAATAATCAAATACAGCACGAATGGCGGCAATACTAACAGCTGCTGAAGAGCCCATTCCACGTTTTGTCGGTATTTGAGAAGTTACTTTATATTTTATTTTTGCATTTTCTTTTTTTAAATATTTTAACGCAGTAAAAAGAGCAACTGAAATAGTATCAGTCTTATTAGGGAAATAGCTGCTTTTGGCTTCTTCCACAATACATTCAATTTCAATTTCTTTTAGTGGAATAGCGATGGCAGGATAACCGTAAACAACAGAATGTTCTCCAATTAATATTATTTTACTGTGTGATTTTCCGATACCTTTTTTCATTGAATTTTCCTTTTTTATACTAAAATTATATAAATTTATTATACTAGAAAAGTTATAATAATCCAATACCTTTTTATATATTTTCAAATTTTTTCAAAATCGAAAAAAAATTAATAAAATCTAGTGTTTGGATATAAAAACATTTTTTTATTTGTTAAAAAAAACTCTAAGTTTTTTATAAACCTAGAGTTTCTAATAATTTTATTGTTGGTAAAGGTTTTTAGTTTTAACCTGCAAGAAGTTTTGCTCTAGTTAAACGCAATCCTCTGTACCCAGTACCTTCAAAATAAATTTTATAAGAATATCCTTTTGAAACAGAAGATAATCTACCACTTGTAAATTGGAATGTTCTTCCTGATTCTGCACTTTCACAAGTTACAGATCTCCCTGTTTTACCAGTAACATAACACTCCTCTACATATCTTGAAAATCCTAATGCTCCAAATGCTAAAAATCCTACTAGAATTAATTTTTTCATGCTAATCAGCTCCTTTTTACATTTTTTTAAATACTGTTTTCTATTATAGTATACCATATAATTTAAAAAAATCAAGTATTTTTTTTTGATTTTTATTCAAAAATTTTAAAAATTAAATCTAAAATATTGATTATTAGAGATATTGTATAACTTTGAAACGTAATGTTACTTTCTTTGACTTAGTCTATATTTTTAACAAGTTAGAATCTAAGATGCCACTGTTTGATTAAGTTTTTAATTTATATTAAAGAAAGAAAAGAATAACAAATAAAAAAAAGACGTCCTTGTGAACGTCTTCTTTATTTTTGGAGAGAAAATCAACTTGTGAAAATTGATTTATCTTAGTTATATATAAAATATAGCTAAAATCATATTTAATTTGTCTTTTGTGAAATTATTTTTATTATTCACAGACATAGTTTATTATTAAAATTCTTTTTTGATTTGTTCAACCCATGCATCAATTCTTTCATCTGTTAATTCAGACTGATTAACTTCATCTAAAGCAAGTCCCAAAAATTGACCATTTTTTACAGCTCTTGATTCATTAAATTCATATCCTTCAACTGAAGTTTTTCCAATAATTGTTGCACCAGTTTTTTGGATTTCTTCATCAAGAATGCCAATTCCATCCATAAATGTATCAGAGAATGTTCCTTGATCTCCACTACCGAAATATCCTACTTTTTTACCACTGAAATCTTTGTTTGCCAAGTCATCGACAACTGCAGCCCAGTCATCTTGCAAGTCTCCAAACCCCCATGTAGAAGCTCCCAAAAGCAGCACATCAAAGTCTTCTAACTTATCTTCATTCCCATCAATATTGAAAACTTCTGCTCCATCAATTTTTTCTGCAATTTTATGAGCTATATCTTCAGTTACGCCTGTTGTTGATCCGAAAAAAATTCCTACTTTTGCCATTTTAAGCCTCCGTTATTAGTTTTATTTATTTTGGATATCATGTATCCATCTGTTTGTTGTATTTTTAAATCAAAGAATTGAAATAAATTATTTTACTCAATTTTCATATAAAAAATATATCATATTTTATTTTGATTGTCAAATTTTTTTGATTTTTATATTAGTTTTTTAGATTATATTCAAAATTTTTAAAATTAAGTCCTAAAACTTAATAGAAAAGGACTTATTTTCTAAAATAACAAAAATAAATTAAATATACCACATATAGTAATCTTCTTCTGTTTTTGGGATAATTCTGGCAGGAATGCCTACAGCGACAGCCTCGTCAGGTACATCTCGTAAAACAACTGAATTTGCTCCAATTCTTGCATTTTTACCAATTATTATATTTCCTAAAAGTTTTGCTCCAGTTCCAACTGTTACATTTTCTTTTAATGTCGGATGTCTTTTAGTTTTTGAGGTACTTACCCCTCCGAGAGTTACTCCATGATAAATAACGCAGTTATTGCCAATTTCGGCTGTTTCTCCGATTACAATTCCCATTCCATGATCAAAAAATATTTTATTTCCCAGCTTTGCTCCAGGATGAATTTCTATTCCTGTAAAAAAACGGGAAAATTGTGAAATAAGCCTTGCAAAAAAATATAATTTATGATTTTGAAAAAAATGTGCAATTCTATGATTAATAACCGCATGCAAGGATGGGTAGAGAAAGACTTCTATTTTGGATCTTACTGCTGGATCCTTTTCTGCGATATTATTTATTTCATTTTGTAACCATTTAAAAATAGTAATCACACTCCTTAAAAATTATATCTTATTATATACTAAAACTATTTTAAACACAACTTTTTTATACAAATGTAATAAAATTTTTTTAAGGATTGTAAAAAAGGCAATTAATCTTAGATATATCTGCAATATCAAAGAATTCTTGCCTTATTATTTTCTATAAATTATTTCTAAATACTTCAACTGATAAGTATTTTTCACCACCATCAGGTAAAATTGCTAAAACTTTTTTTCCTTTTCCTAATTTTTTAGCCACCTTGTAAGCAGCTGCAATTGCAGTTCCAGAAGAGATTCCTATAAATAGTCCATTTTCTTTTGAAGCTCTTGTTGCAAACTCAATAGCTTCTTCATTTGTTATTTTTATAACTTCATCAACAAGTTCAGGATTATAATTTCCAGGAATGAATCCAGCTCCAAGACCTTGCTGAGAATGTTTTCCAGGTTGTTCTCCTGATAATACTGCAGAAGTTGTAGGTTCTACAGCGAACACTTGCACTCCAGGTCTTTCTTCTTTCAATCTTTTTCCAACTCCTGATAAAGTTCCAGCTGTTCCAACTCCTGAAATAAAGGCATCAATTTGTGGGAAGTCATTCAAAATTTCTTTTGCCGTAGTTTCATAGTGTTTAGCAGGATTTGCAGGGTTTTCAAATTGCTGAGGTAGGAAGTATCCGTTTTCAGCCGCTAATTTTTCAGCTTCAGCGATTGCTCCTTTCATTCCTTTTGCCCCTTCAGTCAATATTAGCTCAGCTCCGTAAGCTGCCAAGATGCTTCTTCTTTCCACACTCATCGAATCAGGCATGATGATGATTACTTTATATCCTTTTGCTTTTCCGATTAAAGCTAATGCAATTCCAGTATTTCCAGACGTTGGCTCTACAATTGTTCCTCCTGGTTTTAATTTTCCTTCTTTTTCAGCTGCTTCTATCATTCCAAGAGCCGCTCTATCCTTTACACTTCCACCAATATTATATTTTTCCAGTTTCACATAAATATCAGCAATATTTTCTTCATTTAAAAATTTTAGTTTTACTACAGGTGTATTTCCAATTAAGTCTAAGATATTTTCATAAATCATTATACATTACCTCCATATAATTAATATATTATTCTTTTAAATTTGTATCTACAATTATTATATCACTAAATTTTTTTTAAATCAATAGAAAAACAGAAATATTTTAAAATTTTATTTTTAATAATGATTTAAATTACAAATTCATATCATCGACACTATCCAGATATTCTTTAATTTTTGGAATTACAGCCGCTAATATTCCTTCCTCAAACGGATTTTTCAGATTGGCAGATTTCATAAGTTCAAAGAACGATTTACTTCCTCCAAGTTTACATAGATTCAAATAATCCTGCCATGCTTTTTCCCTGTCTTCCCTTGATTTTATCCAGAATTGGAAAGCACAGACTTGGGCTAAAGTGTAGTCGATGTAGTAAAATGGCGAGCTGAAAATATGCCCTTGTCTAAACCAAAAAATTCCATTTTTCAATTCATTGGCTTCCCCATAATCTCTAGTTGGTAAATATTTTTTCTCAATTTCAAGCCATTTTTCACGACGCTCTTGTGGAGTAACTTCTGAATTTTCATAAACCCAGTGCTGAAATTCATCGACTGTTACCCCATAAGGAATGAATAAAAGAGCTTCTGACAAATGAATAAATTTATATTTTTCTGTATCATTTTGAAAGAACAAGTCCATCCACGGCCAAGTCAAAAATTCCATACTCATTGAATGAATTTCACAAGCTTCGTAAGTTGGCCATAAATATTCAGGCACCTCAAAACCTCGGCTTTGGTAAACTTGAAAAGCATGCCCTGCTTCGTGCGTCAAAACATCAATATCATGTGCAGTCCCATTAAAATTGGCAAAAATAAATGGAGCCTTATATTTTGGAATGTAAGTGCAGTATCCACCACTCATTTTCCCCTTTTTAGAAAGCAAGTCAAGCAAATTATTTTCAGTCATAAATGTAAAAAATTCATCAGTTTCCTTCGACAATTCCTTATACATTGTTTTACCGTGATTTAAAATCCATTCAGGTGAACCATGTGGATCAGCATTTCCAGAATTAAATTTTATAGCCTCGTCATAAAATCTAAGTTTTTCCACTCCCAGTCTTTTTTCCTGTCTTTTACGAAGCTCAGTATGTAGCGGTACAATGTTTTCAAGTACTTGCTTTCTGTAACCTTCCACCATTTTTGCATCGTATTCAAGTCTTGAAAGCTGTTTATATCCAAATTCTACATAATTTTTATATCCCATTTTCTGTGCCATTTTAGTTCTCACTTTTACAAGCGAATCATAAATATTGTCAAATTCTTCTTGATTTTCAGAAAAAAACTGAGCCACTTTCTTTGCGGCTTCAATTCTCACATTTCTGTCCTTTGATTGCGTATAGGGAACCATTTGCGATAAATTAAGCTCTTTCCCATCAAAATCAATTTTTGCACTGGCAATCAATTTTGAATATTTGCTGGATAATCTATTTTCTTCCTGTGCATCTGGAATAATCTCGTTCGAGAAAACTTTCAATGTATTTTCTGCCAAATCAAACAATAATTTTCCATATTTCTCAACAAGTTCGTTTTTAAATTTTGAATTCACAAGAACGCTATAAAAATCATTAGTAAATCCAAACAAAATTGGACTAATTTCATCCATATACTCATTTTCCTTATTATAAAACTCATCGTTAGTATCAATGCTATGCCGAATTGAAACAAGCGTCTGCATAGTTTCAATATGATTTCTCAGCTTTATAATTTTATCAAACGCCTCAATTTGTCCCTCTACATTTTCTGCCTTTTCAAAACTATCTATTAGCTCTGAAAATTCTCCTTTTATTTTTTCCAAGTCCAAATGCTCATATTTGTAATCATTAAAATTCATAATTTTTTTCCTCCATATTTTTTATTTTTATAAATTTAGTATATCAAATTTTAAGTAAAATAACAATTTCAAAGATTTAGATTGCTGGATTTAAATTTCAGAGTTGTATAACTTATTGATTAAATTTTTAAAAAATATAAAAAACAAACACATACCATTATAATGTTTAAAATTACTTCCAAGCCATATTTTTATTGAATTGCCAGTACTTGAATTTCCTAATAAAATATGTTATACTCATACTGTAATTATGTATAAAAAATAGAGAATAAAACTTCTATTTACACAAAAATTCAAATAAATTTTTTCATCTTTTTTCTCATTTGGAATTATTTAATACAAATTATAATTTTTTGTCTTAGAAAATGTTATTCTTTTAGTAAAAAAAATTAAGATAAAATCTTCAATGAATGCTTCTTAAATGGAGTTTATATAAATGATTTGTTAAGTGAGGATGAATAATTATGAAACTAAATAAAGATATACGCATACGTATATTATATATTTTTATTTTATATATGATTTATAGTCTTTTATTAGATAAATATGACTATGTAGTAAAATATTTAACAAATTTTATATTTATTTTATTTATATTTGTAAAGTTTGTATTTGGACAACTGGATTTTTATGCAGAACGTTTTAGGCTTAAAGATGTTTTTATAAATTTAGGAATTGATAGTATCTTTTCTGTAATGTTATATGCCTTTTGGAAGCGTTTTGATGTATTTTATATGTTTGGATTAATATTTGTGTTTCAAGTAATTTTTAGAAAAATTATATGCTCAATTTATATGAAAAAACAAAATGTATTAATATTTGGGTCAAATCATATAGACAATAACATCCAAGAAGATATTATAAATACCCTTGACTATAATTATATTGGATATATTTCAAATAATAAAACTAGAGCAACAAAATATTTAATTGGAAAATATGATGAAATGGAATCAATTATTGTAAAAAATAATGTGGATATTCTAGTAATTGTAAAAGATATAAAAAGTCCTGATTTTAAAAAATATTCAAAACGTATTTTTGATTTGAAAATTAATGGATTAAAAATAATGAATTATGAAGAATTCAATGAAGATATCCAAAAGAAAATTGATATAAATCAAATAAATGAAGAATGGATTTTACAATCAAATGGATTTGATATTTTGAACAATGAAATGCAAAGAAATATAAAAAGAGGAATGGATTTAATACTAGCATTAATTTTAATGGTCGTTCTTTCTCCTCTCGCATTAATTACTGCAATAATTATTAAATGCGAATCTAAAGGGCCAGTTATATTTAAACAAACAAGAATAGGCGAAAATATGAAACCTTTCAAAGTTTATAAATTTAGAAGTATGAAACTGCATGATCCTAAAAAATATTCAAAGTATACTTTGGATTGTGACACAAGAGTTACAAAATTTGGAAAATTTATTAGAAAAACAAGAATCGATGAATTACCACAACTTTGGAATATTTTGAAAGGGACAATGAGTTTTATTGGACCACGTCCAGAATGGGATATACTAGCCAAAGATTACGCAGAACAGATAAACTACTACAATCTAAGGCATCTTATAAAACCTGGAATAACAGGTTGGGCTCAAGTAATGTTTCCATACGGCGAAAGTTTAGATGATGCAAAGAGAAAACTTGAATATGACTTATACTATTTAAAACATCAGGACTTAATACTTGATGTGCTTATTGTTGCAAAAACGGCTAAGGCTGTTTTATTTGGAAAAGGGAAATAATATTGAAATTGAAAAAATTCTTTTTATTAAATGGTTTATTTAAGGAGGAGACTTATGAAGGGAATTGTTTTAGCTGGAGGTTCTGGCACAAGACTTTATCCATTGACAAAATCTATTTCCAAACAAATATTGCCAGTTTATGATAAGCCTATGATTTATTATCCTTTATCTGTACTTATGCTTGCAAATATAAAGAATATTTTAATAATTTCCACACCAAGAGATATCTTGTTATTCGAAAATCTTCTTGGAGATGGAAAGCAATTAGGAATAAATATTGAATATAAAATTCAAAATGAGCCAAATGGAATTGCGGAATGTTTTTTGATAGGAGAAGACTTTATTGATTGTGATAATGTTACATTGATTTTGGGAGATAACATATTTTATGGAAATGGATTTTCAAAAATTCTTGAAGAAGCGATTGATTACTTTGAAAATTCTAAAAAAACAGAATTAAATAATAATGGTGCAATGATATTTGGTTATCCAGTGAAAAATCCCAGTGATTATGGTGTTGTTGAATTTGATAAACACGGAAATGTCATTTCTTTACAAGAAAAACCGCAAATAGCTAAATCAAATTTTGCAATCCCAGGACTGTATTTTTATGATAATACAGTTATAAAAAAAGCTAAGACATTAAAGCCATCAAAACGTAAAGAGCTAGAAATAACATCAATTAATGAACTTTATTTGATTGAAGAAAAATTAAAAGTAAAAACTCTCGGACGTGGGATGAGTTGGTTTGACACAGGTACACCAAAAGGTTTGTTAGAGGCTTCAAATTTTGTAGAAGCAATTCAAAATAGACAAGGCTTTTATATTGCCTGTCTTGAAGAAATTGCCTATACAAAAGGCTGGATAGACAAAGAAATGCTTGTTAAAATAATAAATAAGTTAAAAAATTGTAATTATAAAAAATATTTAGAAAGTTTATTAAAAAAATAATTTATAATAATAGTTGTTGTTTTATGTAATTCTGAAAACACACTAATAAAATTTCAAATAAAAAAGGAGGAGCTACATTGACTTCAGTAGTAATAATGGCTGGTGGAAAAGGTGAAAGGTTTTGGCCTAAAAGCCGAATAAATTTACCAAAGCAATTTTTATCTTTAACAGATGATGGGAAATCTATGATACAACATACAGTCGAAAGGGTAAAAAGTTTAGTAGATATTGAAAATGTTTACGTGGTAACAAATGAAATGTATAAAAATTTGGTTTTAGAGAATATCCCAGATATACCAAAAGAGAATATAATCATTGAACCAGTTGCTAAAAATACAGCACCTTGTATTGGACTTGCTGCAATGCATATTGCGAAAAAGGATATAAATTCAAAAATGATAATTTTACCTTCAGATCATTTAATTAAATTTAATGAAATTTTCATCGACACATTAAAAACGACATTAAATGTAGTTGAGAAAGGAGATAATCTGGTAACAATAGGAATTACTCCAAATTATCCTGAAACAGGATATGGGTATATTAACTTTACAAAAGGTGAAAATTTTAAAGATAGTGCAAACGTTTATGAAGTTTTACGTTTTGTGGAAAAACCAAATTTAGAAAAAGCTAAAGAATACTTAACAAGTGGACAATATTTATGGAATAGTGGAATGTTTGTATGGAAAGCATCAACTATTTTGAAAAATTTTAAAGAATATTTGCCAGAAATTTATGAAGGACTGCAAAAAATAGGAGAGTCAATAAATACAGAAGAATATGAAGAAGTGTTAAGAAAAGAATTTCCAAATCTTCCGTCAGAATCTATAGATTATGGGAT